>NZ_JBIVNX010000041.1:1421-72359 GCF_044753805.1 Streptomyces sp. NPDC093225 | reverse complement strand
GGTCCGGAGGCAGGCCCGGGCCTGGGGTGGCCGCAGGCCAGGGGCGGAGCCCCCTTGCCCCAGGGGTGGGCCTGCCGCAGGGCCTGCAGGCCATGCCGCCTCAAGCGCCGAGGGGACCCACACACCACGGGACCCGCCCCCGAAGCGAGCAAGCCCCGACACCGGACGCGCGCACGTTTCCCGTACGTGAAACCCGCGCGACGGGGCAGGGGCGGGGTGCGCGAAGCAGAACCGGCACCCACCCACCACCCACCACCCACCCACCACCCACCACCCACCACCCACCCACCACCCACCACCCACCAACACCCACCACAAAGGCAACCCACCACAAAGGCAACCCACCCCAAAGCAACCCACAACGCAGGAAGGACGGTGAGCGCCATGCGCAACGGCACCGACGGACTGACGGGCCTGCGGGTGGCCTTCCTGATGGCCCCCGAGGGCGTGGAGGAGGTCGAGCTGACCGAACCCTGGCGGGCGGTCCGGGACGCGGGCGGCGAACCGGTGCTGGTGTCGACCGAGCGCGGCCGCGTCCGGGCGTTCCGGCACCTCGACAGGGCGGGTACCTACTCCGTGGACGCGGTGGTCGCCGAGAGCACCGCGGAGGACTACGACGCCCTGGTGCTGCCCGGCGGCGTCGCGAACCCCGACGCCCTGCGCACCGACCGGCAGGCCGTGGCGTTCGTGCGGCACCTCTTCGGCCTGGGCAGGCCGGTGGCCGCGATCTGCCACGCGCCGTGGATCCTCGTGGAGGCGGACGTGGTGCGCGGCCGGACGCTGACCTCGTGGCCCAGCCTGCGCACCGACATCCGCAACGCGGGCGGCCGCTGGGAGGACCAGCCGTCGGTCGTGTGCCACGCGGCGCCCGGCACCCTGATCACCAGTCGCAGGCCGGCCGACCTGGAGGCGTTCTGCGGGGCGTTCCTGCACGAGTTCGAAGGACGCCGAGGCGGTCGACTGGCCGCCTGAGCACCGCAGCGGCCGGGAGGCCGGCCACCTGAGCGCGGTGCGGTCGGGCAGCGCTTCCCGGACTGCGGGGCGTGACGCGCCGATCTAGGCTGAACGGGTGACACCCGTGCGGCTGGAGGTGGCGCGATGACCTCGCACCGGAGAACGGCAGTCGTGGCGCGGTGCCTGGCCGCCGGCGCCGTCTGCGTCCTCGTGGCGGGCACCGCCGGAGCGGCCGCGGCCGACGACAACGGCATCGCGGACCAGAGCGCCCAGACCATCGCCGCCAAGTCCCGCGCCGCCATGCAGGCCGCCACCTCGATGCGCATGGTGGCCGAGCTCACCGACCGCACCGGCACCACGCGCCTCGACATCGCCTTCGACACGCAGGGCAACTGCACCGGCACCGTCAAGCTGCCGGGCGACAACGGCAAGGCGGACGTGGTCAAGCGCGGCCAGGACGTGTGGATGAAGCTCGACGAGGCCCTCCTGCGCTCGCAGATCCCGGGACCCGCCGCGGACGACGCCATCGCGCTCATCAACGGCCGCTGGCTGCACGGCACCACCAACAGCGTGCTGCTGAAGGACTTCTCCCTCTTCTGCGACCTGAACCACTTCAAGGAGAAGTTCACCGCGAAGCCGGCCGGCGAGCAGCTCACGAAGGGGGCGAAGACGAAGGTGGACGGTGCCCCCGCGATCGCCGTCAACAGTCGCCACGCGGGCGAGACCGGCACGTTCTACGTGTCCACCGAGGACGAGCCGTACCTCCTCCGCATCGAGGGCAAGGACGCCAAGGGCAACCGCGAGAAGGCCACCTTCTCCGACTTCGACAAGCCGGTCCCGACCAAGACCCCGGCGCCCTCGGACTCCGTGGACCTGTCGCAGCTGCGCTGACGCCACCCACGCGGCGCGCTCCCGGCACCCCCCTCACCCACGCGGCGCCCCCGGCGCCCCCTCACACGCGCGCCGAGCCGGCCGTCCGTACCAGCTCCACCAGCAGCTCCCGGGCCGTCCGCCCCTCCGGGACGGGCAGCAGCGGGTAGCCGCTGGCCTGGCCCTCCGCCTCGTGGAGGTCCACCGCCACCCCCTCGGCCCGGGCCCGGGCCGCGAGCTCCCGCGCGTCCGGCGCCAGCACGTCCCGCGTCCCCGTGAACACCGTCATCGGGGCCAGGCCCGCGAACGACCCGTGCAGCGGGCTGACCCGCGGGTCGCCCATCTCCAGCGTGCCCGCGTACAGCCGCCCCGCCTCCAGCAGGCCGGCCCGCGCCAGCACCGGGTCCCGGGCCTCGATCGCCGGCTGCTCCGGATGGCTCATCGACACGTCCAGCCACGGGGATATGAGCACGATCCGCGAGGGCTGCGCCCCGGTCCGGTCCCGCAGCCGCTGGGCCGCCGCGAGCGCCAGCCCCGCCCCGGCCGAGTCGCCGATCAGTACGGTGCCCTCCGGGCCGCCGCTCTGGATCAGCCCGCTCAGCAGGTCGGCCGCCACCGGCACGGTGCGGTCCGCCGTGCCGCGCGGCGCCAGGGTGTACGCCGGCACCACGCAGTGCGCGCGGGCCCCGGTCACCAGGGTCCGTACGAGCGACCAGTGCGCCCGTACCAGCTCGTGGATGAACCCCCCGCCGTGCACGTAGAGCACGCGCGCCGAGGGGTCCCCCTCGCGCGGCGCCACGTCGTACACCGGCCAGGCGCCCACGAACGTCCGGGACAGCTCGGTCGCCTTCGCCAGGCTCCGCGGCGGCAGGTGCGAGGCCGGCCGGCGCGCGCTGGCCGCCACCTCCGCCCGCACCGCGGCCGCGCTCGTCCACCGTCTGCGGTGTCCCGACGCGATCGCGGCCGCGCACCACGCGCGGCTGCGCAAGCTGGGTACGCCGGCCCGGCCCACCGCGCTCGACTGGCTCGTCGCCACGCCGATCCCCTCCCCAAGCACCCCTGCCCTCGTCACGGTAGGGAGCATAGGCGTGAAGTTCTGCTGTCGACCCGCTTAAGAAATCCTCGATGGACTGAAACGTTCCCCCTCGGCACATTGGTCACATCAAGAGATCACCGCGCGGCTCGCCGTGGCCGCGCGCCCGCACGCATGCCTGGAGCCGCACCCATGAAGGCACTCGTCAAGCACAAGGCCGAGCCCGGACTCTGGCTCATGGACGTGCCCGAGCCCGAGTACGGTCCGGGCGAGGTGCTGATCAAGGTGCTGCGCACCGGCATCTGCGGGACCGACCTGCACATCCGCAGCTGGGACGGCTGGGCGCAGGGCGCCGTCAAGACGCCGCTGGTCCTGGGCCACGAGTTCGTCGGCGAGGTCGCCGCGATCGGCTCGGACGTCCAGGACGTCACGGTCGGCGACCTGGTCAGCGGTGAGGGCCACCTGGTGTGCGGCAAGTGCCGCAACTGCCTGGCCGGCCGCCGCCACCTGTGCCGCGCCACCGTCGGTCTGGGCGTCGGCCGCGACGGCGCGTTCGCCGAGTACGTCACCCTTCCAGCCGCCAACGTCTGGGTGCACCGCACCAAGGTCGACCTCGACGTGGCCGCCATCTTCGATCCGTTCGGCAACGCCGTGCACACCGCCCTGTCCTTCCCGCTGGTCGGCGAGGACGTCCTGATCACCGGCGCCGGCCCGATCGGCATCATGGCCGCGGCCGTCGCCCGGCACGCCGGCGCCCGCAACGTCGTGATCACCGACGTCAGCCCGGAACGGCTGGAACTGGCCCGCAAGGCCGGCGCCACCCTCGCCGTCAACGTCGCCGAGTCCTCGATCGAGGCCGCCCAGCAGCAGCTCGGGCTGCGCGAGGGCTTCGACATCGGCCTGGAGATGTCCGGCCGTGCCGAGGCCATGCGCGGCATGATCGACAACATGACCCACGGCGGTCGCATCGCGATGCTGGGCCTGCCGGCCCAGGAGTTCCCGGTCGACTGGGCGAAGATCGTCACCTCGATGATCACCATCAAGGGCATCTACGGCCGCGAGATGTTCGAGACCTGGTACGCGATGACCGTGCTGCTCGAGGGCGGCCTGGACCTCAGCCCGGTGATCACCGGCAAGTACGCCTACCAGGACTTCGAGGCCGCCTTCGACGAGGCCGCCACCGCCCGCAGCGGCAAGATCATCCTGGACTGGACGGCGTAACCCGCACCGGACACCGGCCCCCCGTCGAGCGGGCGGGCCCGTCCGCCTCAGACCACATTTCCCCGTGGCCGGGCCCCGCCCGACCCTCCCCCCTCCGGCGGGGCCCGGCCACCACCTCCGACGTCCTTCGACCTCCTCCGACGTCCTCCGCCGCACAAGGAGCCGTGAGCAGCATGTTCGAGTCCGTACGCGACGACCTCCGCAGCACCCTCGACGAGATCCGCGAGGCGGGTCTGCACAAGCCCGAGCGCGTCATCGGCACGCCGCAGAGCGCGGCCGTCAACGTCACCGCGGGCGGCGCCCCCGGCGAGGTGCTCAACTTCTGCGCCAACAACTACCTGGGCCTGGCCGACCACCCCGAGGTCGTCACCGCCGCCAAGGACGCCCTGGACCGCTGGGGCTACGGCATGGCCTCCGTCCGCTTCATCTGCGGCACCCAGGAGGTGCACAAGGAGCTCGAGGCGCGCCTGTCGGCCTTCCTCGGCCAGGAGGACACGATCCTCTACTCCTCGTGCTTCGACGCCAACGGCGGCGTCTTCGAGACCCTGCTCGGCCCCGAGGACGCGGTGATCTCCGACGCCCTCAACCACGCCTCGATCATCGACGGCATCCGGCTGTCCAAGGCGCGCCGCTTCCGGTACGCCAACCGCGACATGGCCGACCTGGAAGCCCAGCTGAAGGCAGCCGTCGAGGGCGGCGCCCGCCGCAAGCTGGTCGTCACCGACGGCGTGTTCTCCATGGACGGCTACGTCGCCCCGCTCCAGGAGATCTGCGACCTGGCCGAGCGCTACGACGCCATGGTCATGGTCGACGACTCCCACGCGGTCGGCTTCGTCGGCCCCGGCGGCCGCGGCACCCCCGAGCTGCACGGCGTCATGGACCGCGTCGACATCATCACCGGCACGCTCGGCAAGGCCCTCGGCGGCGCCTCCGGCGGTTACGTCGCCGCCCGCACCGAGATCGTCGAGCTGCTGCGCCAGCGCTCGCGCCCGTACCTCTTCTCGAACTCCCTCGCCCCGGTCATCGCCGCCGCCTCCCTCAAGGTCCTCGACCTGCTGGAGTCCGCCGGCGACCTGCGCGAGCGCCTCGCGGCCAACACCAAGCTGTTCCGCACGAAGATGACCGAGGCCGGCTTCGAGATCCTGCCCGGCGACCACGCCATCGCCCCCGTCATGATCGGCGACGCGGCCGAGGCCGGGCGCATGGCCGAGCTGCTGCTGGAGCGCGGCGTGTACGTGATCGGCTTCTCGTACCCGGTGGTCCCGATGGGCCAGGCGCGCATCCGCGTGCAGCTGTCCGCGGCCCACTCGACCGAGGACGTCGAGCGCGCCGTCGCCGCCTTCGCCGACGCCCGCGCGGCCCTGAAGGGCTGACCGCAGCCGCGAGGGCTGACCGCAGCCACGACGCCGGGCCGGAGGCCAGCCCTCCGGTCCGGCGCCGGGCCCGGTGCCCCCGGCCTCGGGAGCGGTACGGCGCACGCGTCCCGCCTGTCACAATGATCTGGTGATCGACCCACGGCGGCTGCGCATCCTGCGGGCCGTGGCGGACCACCGCACGGTGACCGCCGCGGCGGCGGCCCTGTACCTGACCCCCTCCGCCGTCTCCCAGCAGCTCGCCGCGCTCGAGCAGGAGACCGGCCACACCCTGCTGACCCGCAGCGGGCGCGGCGTCCGGCTCACCGCGGCCGGCGAGATCCTGCTCGGCCACGCGCACGAGGTGCTCGCCCAGCTCGAGCGCGCCGAGGCCGAGCTCGCCGCCTACGCGGGCGGTGCGGCCGGCGAGATCACCGTTGCGTCCTTCGCGACCGGCATCGCCGAGGTACTGGCCCCGGCCCTGGCCCGGCTCTCCCACGAGCACCCCGGCATACGCGTCCGGGTGCGCGACGCCGAGGGCGACGAGAGCCTGCCGCTGCTCCTGGACGGGGAGGCCGACCTGGCCCTGGCCGTCGAGTACCGCGGCGGTCCCGGCGCCGACGACGGCCGGCTCTCGCTCGTACCGCTGTACGCCGAGCCCTTCGACGCCGTGCTGCCCGCCTCGCACCCGCTGAGCATGCACCCGGCCGTCGCGCTGGCCGAACTGGCCGACAGCGACTGGATCAGCCCCTACCCCGGCAACCCGTGCCACGACGTCATGGTCACGGCGTGCGAGCTGGCCGGGTTCCAGCCGCGGCTCGTGCACTCCTCCGACGACTTCCGGGCCGTGGTGGCGCTGGCGGGAGCGGGGGCCGGCGTGGCGCTCGTACCCCGCTCGGCGCTGCGCGGGATGGAACTCAAGGACACCGTCGTACGTCCCGTCACCGGCCCGGCCGCCACCCGGCGGGTGTTCGCCGCCACCCGCCGCGGGGCGGAGGCCCACCCGCTGCTGCGGCCGGTACTGGACGCGCTGCGGCGCGAAGCCGGGAACCTGTCGACCAGCTGACCGTGCGGGCCTCAGCCGCGGGACGGCCGCCCACGGTCCTCAGCCGGAAGCCGGAAGCCGGAAGCCGGAAGCCGGAAGCCGGAAGCCGGAAGCCGGAAGCCGTTGGCCGGCAGCCGCCGGCCGGCAGCCGCCGGCCGGAACCCCTCAGCCCTCGCCCTCCGGCCGGCCGCCCGCCACCTCCGCGGGCGAGGTGCCCGGATGGCCCGACGTGGCGGCGACCTCCGCCACGACCCGCGTGAACTCGCGCAGCAGCGGCGTCTCGTGGCCCCGCTTCCACACCAGGCCCCAGTCCAGCGGCGGGGCGTCGGTGATCGGGACGTAGGCCAGGTCCGGCCGCTGGTAGAAGCGCACCACCTGGGCCCCGACCGGGTACGCGCCCTTGCCCGCCGCGATCAGTGCCAGCCCCTCCTGCAGCGAGCTAGCCTGCGCACCGACCCGTGGTGGCTCCGGCTCCCCGTCGTCCGGCCCGCCCTCGCGCAGGGTCCGCGAGCGCGACCAGTACGTGGGCATGGTCGGCGTCTGGATCATGGTCACCCCGGCCAGGTCGGCGAGGGTCAGCGTGCTGCGGGCGGCCAGCGGGTGGTCGGCCGAGATCGCCAGCACCCGCGGCTCGCGGACCACCGGCGGGCCCGTGACGAGGTCGGTCTCGAGGACCGGGAAGCTGGCGTTCATCAGGTCCAGTTCGCCCGACCGCACCGGCTCCTGGGCGACGCCGAAGGAGTACTCCTGGAGGCGGACCTCGCAGTCCGGGTGCATCGCCCGGAAGGAGTCGGCGGCCAGCACCAGCAGCTGGCCCCACAGCGCGCCGACGAAACCGATCCGCAGGGTGCCGGTGGTGCCCTGCGCGGTCGCGACGGCCCGCCGCACCGCCTCCGCGATGCCGAGGTGGTGCGGGGCCAGGTCCGCGCGCAGCTGCTCGCCCAGCGGGGTCAGGGCCACCCGGCGGCTGGTCCGGACGAACAGCGGCCCCCCGATGCGCCGTTCGAGCTTCTTGATGGTCTGGCTGACATGGGCCCGGGAGACCATCAACCGCTCCGCCGCGCGGCCGAAGTGAAGCTCCTCGGCCAGGACCAGGAAGCCGTCCATCTCGTGCCGCTCCAGCACGGTGCACTCCTATCGGTAATCCAGGGTGACCGATTGTTGCAGCTTTCGGCATTGTTCCTGGTGGGGGGCTTGATCGATGCTTTAGGCGGGCGCGAGAGGCATTCGTCGGCCGTCTTGTACGGGGGTTCAGACGGCAGGCTGCGCGCCCGTGCCGCGAAACCGCGCTCCGGCGCTTTCACGGACGCGAAGGGCCCCGGACGAGTCCGGGGCCCTCGGCATGTGGGGTGCACTTCACGGGCTCCTCAGGTTCGCCGGGGTGGCGAAAAAAGTGACCCGTACACGACGTGTTTGGTTGCACGAAGCGTGGAATTCCTTCGTGCGGCGCAACGGTGGGGCTCAGACCGCCCGGACCTCGACGCCCGCCTCGCGGAAGAGGTCCGCCGTGCGCTCGTCCACCCCCGCGTCCGTGACGAGGACGTCCACGTGGGCGGTGGGGCAGATCCGGGCGAAGGCGCGCCGGCCGAGCTTGCTGGAGTCGGTCGCCACCACGACCCGGCGGGCCCGCTCGCACAGCAGCCGGTTGATGGCCGCCTCGTCCTGGTCGTGCGCGGCCGTGCCGTGATCGGGGTCGAAGGCGTCCACGCCCAACACGGCGACGTCCAGGGTGATCTGCCCCAGCACCCCGTCGGCGAGCGGGCCGATGAGCTCGTACGTCTGCGGCCGCGCCACCCCGCCCGTCACCACGATCTTGAACTGCGGCCGGATCGCGAGCTCGGTGGCGATGTTCAGCGCGTTGGTCACCACGGTCAGCGCCGGGGAGCCGGTCGCGAGGTCCGGCCGCGCGGCCAGCGCCCGGGCCACCTCCGTGGTCGTCGTACCGCCCGTGAGGCCCACCACCTCGCCCGGCGCGACCAGCTCCGCCACGGCCGCGCTGATGCGCTCCTTCTCGGCCGCCCGCCGCGAACTGCGGTAGCGCAGCGGGAGTTCGTACGAGACCCCGTGCGGTACGGCGCCCCCGCGGGTGCGCACCAGCAGCTGCTGCTCCGCCAGCTGGTCGAAATCGCGCCGGATCGTCGCGGCCGAGACCCCCAGCGTCTCGGCGGCCTCCTCCACGTCCAGGCGGCCCCGCTCCACGAGCAGGTCCAGCAGGGTCTTCCAGCGCGCGTCGCGGGTCATGAAGGGGGCTCCCATCCTCTCGGTGGACGAGTCTGGTCGTGGGGGTCTCGTCGTGCCTGTGCACCCTATCCGGCAAATCCTGGACCGCATGCTTGAAGTTGCTCGAAACCGCACGATAACTTGCAAGAACGAGCATCCAGAGGGAGTCCGTCAGGAATGAGCACCGATGTGACCGCAGATGTGACCACCGGCGTGAGCGCGGGAGCGGGAGCGGGAACGGGAGCGGGGGCGCCCGGCGCCGCCCCCGGCGCCCGGACCGCCGCCTCGCCCGCCACTCCGCACACCGCCGCCCCGGCCGCCCCGGGCAACCGCGCCCCCGCCGCCCCGGCCGGCCACGCCGCCCGCGAACTGGCCAGCCAGCCCGAGTGCTGGCTGCGCGCCGCCGAACTCGCCCCCGCCTACCGGGACGTGCTGCCCGCCCAGGGCGAGCGGGTCGCCCTCACCGGCTGCGGCACCTCCTACTACATGGCCAAGGCCGCCGCCGCCCTGCGCGAACGGGCCGGCCTCGGGGAGACCGACGCCTTCCCCGCCTCCGAGTTCCCCGTCGGCCGCCACTACGACCGCGTCGTGGCGCTGACCCGCTCCGGCACCACCACCGAGGTGCTGGACCTGCTCACCCGGTTGCGCGGCACCACCCGTACCACCGCCGTGGTCGGAGATCCCGCCACCCCGGTCGCGGACCTGGCCGACGAACTGGCGGTGCTCGACTTCGCCGACGAGGTCTCCGTCGTGCAGACCCGGTTCGCCACCACCGCCCTCACCCTGCTCCGCGCGCACCTCGACCTCTTCCCCGAGTGGGTGGTCGAGGACGCCCGCACCGCCCTCGCCGAACCCGTGCCGGCCGGCCTCGTCGACTGCGGCCAGTTCACCTTCCTCGGCCGCGGCTGGACCTGCGGCCTGGCGGAGGAGGCGGCGCTGAAGATGCGCGAGGCCTCCCTGTCGTGGGCCGAGGCCTACCCGGCGATGGAGTACCGGCACGGCCCGATCAGCGTGACCACCGAGGGCAGCGCCACCGTGCTGCTCGGCCAGGCCCCGTACGGACTGGAGGACCAGGTGCGGGCCACCGGCGCCCGCTGGGCGCACATCACCCTCGACCCCGTCGCGGGACTGGTGGTCGTACAGCGGCTGGCCCTCGCGGTGGCCGCCGCCCGCGGGCTGGACCCGGACGCGCCGCGCCACCTGACCCGTTCGGTGATCCTGGAGGAGGAAGCCTGATGCCGCTGGTCAGCACGGGCGACCTGGTCGCCCACGCGGCCGCGGAGCGCGCCGCCGTCGCCGCCTTCAACATCATCACCCTGGAGCACGCCGAGGCCGTCGTGGCGGGCGCCGAGGCCACCGGCTCGCCCGTGGTCCTCCAGATCAGCGAGAACGCGGTCAAGTACCGGCACGGCCGCGTGCTGCCGCTGGCCAGGGCCGCCGCCGCGGCCGCCGAGGCGGCGGCCGTCCCGGTCGGCCTGCACCTCGACCACGTCAAGAGCCGGGACCTGCTGCACCGGGCCGCCGACGCCGGGTTCGGCTCGGTGATGTACGACGCGGCGCACCTGCCGTACGCGGAGAACCTCGCCGCCACCCGCGCCGCCGCCGAGTGGGCGCACGCCAACGGGCTGTGGATCGAGGCCGAACTGGGCGAGGTGGGCGGCAAGGACGGCGCCCCCGCGCTCGACGCGCACGCGCCCGGCGCCCGCACGGACCCCGACGAGGCCCGCCGGTTCGTCGAGGCCTCGGGCGTGGACGCGCTCGCGGTGGCGGTCGGCAGTACGCACGCCATGACCAGCCGCACCGCCTCCCTCGACCACGAGCTGCTGGCGCGGCTGGCCGCGGGCCTCGACGTGCCGCTGGTCCTGCACGGCTCCTCGGGCCTGCCGGACGAGGAACTGGCCGCGGCCGTGGCCGGCGGCATCACCAAGGTCAACATCGGTACGGCCCTCAACCTCGCGATGACGGACGCGATCCGCGCGTACCTGACGGCCCATCCGAGTGCCGTGGACAGCCGGAAGTACCTCTCCGAGGGGCGGGCGGCGATGGTCCGGACGGCGGCCGAGCTGATCACCGCGCTACGGGCGGGGGTGCCGGCGGAGGCCGTGCGGCTCTGACGCGACCGGCGCCGACGCCCCCTCGCACGGCCCTTCCGGATTCCTGGAACAGGTTCTACTCTGTGCGCCGCATCGCTGGGAGATGGGCACCTGTTCGCCACGCGAGACCCTGGAGGGGCCGTGCACCTCGAATACACGCCTGAGCAGCGGCGGCTGCGCGCCGAACTGCGCGCCTACTTCGCCGAGCTCGTCCCCGAGGACGTCCACGCCCGCTACGGGGACCCCGCGGCCCAGAAGCGCTTCTACCGCGAGACCATCCGGAAGCTGGGCGCCGACGGCTGGCTCGGGGTCGGCTGGCCGAAGGAGTTCGGCGGGCGCGGCATGTCGGCGATGGACCAGTTCATCTTCTTCGACGAGGCGGCCCAGGCCGTCGTCCCGCTGCCGTTGATGGCGCTGAACACCGTCGGTCCCACGATCATGCAGTTCGGCACCGACGAGCAGAAGGCGTACTTCCTCCCGCGCATCCTCTCCGGCGAGATCGACTTCGCCATCGGCTACAGCGAGCCGGACGCCGGCACCGACCTGGCCGCCCTCAAGTGTCGGGCGGTGCGCGAAGGCGACGAGGAGACCGGGACGTACGTCGTCAACGGCCAGAAGATCTGGACCACCAACGGCGACACCGCCGACTGGGTCTGGCTGGCCGTCCGCACCGACCCCGACGCCCCGGCCCACAAGGGCATCACCATGCTCCTGGTGCCGACCGACGACCCCGGCTACAGCTGCACCCTCATCAACACCCTGGCCTCGCACGACACCACGGCCAGCTACTACGAGGGCATCCGGGTGCCGGCCTCCCGCCGGGTGGGGCAGGAGAACAAGGGCTGGCGGCTGATCACCAACCAGCTCAACCACGAGCGCGTCACCCTCGCCGCCCACGGCACCATGGCCATCCGCGCCCTCCACGACGTCCAACGGTGGGCCGCCGACACCAAGCTGGCGGACGGCCGGCGCGTCATCGACCTCGGCTGGGTCCGCGGCCGCCTGGCCCGTACCCACGCCCGCCTCGACGCGATGAAGCTCCTCAACTGGCAGATGGTGGGCGCCGTCGAGGCCGGCACCCTCACCCCGCAGGACGCCTCCGCCGTCAAGGTCTACGGCTCCGAGGCCCGCCGCGACGCGTACGCCTGGCTGATGGAGGTCGTCGGCGCCGCAGGCCCCCTCAAGGACGGCTCCGCCGGCGCGGTCCTGCACGGTGAACTCGAACGCGGCTACCGCTCGGCGGTCATCTTCACCTTCGGCGGCGGCAACAACGAGATCCAGCGCGAGATCATCTCCTGGATCGGCCTCGGCATGCCCCGCGTCCGCCGCTGACCGCTGTGACGAGGATCTTTGGTTGGCACTTGGGATTCGTACTTGTCACCAAGAGGTGCCGCAGGTTCCGCACGGGCGGGACCTGTCTAGAAGCCAATGGGCTGCAGCGACACCGTTCCGTTCGTCAGACGACGGTGTACACGTCGAATGCCAGCACGCCGGACAGGCCGAAGCGCAGTGGCGGTGCTGCCGCTGTGCGCAGTGCCCAGTCCGCTGCCAGGCGACGTGCGCCCAGGCTCGACTCCTGCGCGAGGACTGTGGCATCGCGCAGGTGCCCGACTACTGGGCGCGTCGTCCCCGAGAGAGTCCTGCCCGGTTCCAGGCGGAACCAGAGGGCCTTCTCAAGTTTATGCATGACGTCCAAGCGGTCAGTGAGTCGCAGATCCTTCAGCAACCCTGTGGTCAGCCTTACGCTTCCGAAGGCATCCACGCGCAGGATGCTCCCCAGCCCATCCGATTGAGTATCAGCTGTGGTCACATGCGGTGTGACGGAAAGTCATTGTTGGCCCAAAAGCGCTCAGTAGACATCGAGGCATCGGGTCCGCCCGAGGGCTGGATCGTTCCAGGGGGAGGCGCCGCGTCTTGGTCGGGAGCGTTCCGGCTGATGGCCGGGTAGATCGTTTAGTTCGCCGAAGACACGGAGTCTGAGTTCGGCGCGCGAGCCGCGTAGGACGAGGCGCCGCCCACACCGGGGCTCGTGCGGTTCGAGGGCGGAATCCGGAGCGTCGGCCGCAGCCACGGGCCGGGCCGCACGAGCACCCGGGCGCCGGCCGTCCGCGGCACGTATCCGGCTCCAACGTCTCCGTGCTGATGCCTGCATCGGCGGCGACCTGCTTGATCATCGCTCCCCGGGCGCGACCGGTACAGCACGACTGGGTCCGCCTTGAGCTCCGGCGGATGGTGCTTCGTCGCCACGAGGTGACTTCTCTTCTCAGATCCTCAAGATCGGTGTGCCGAGTGTCCGAGATCAAGCATCAATGCCCCACTCCATCACGGTTGGACATCAACGTCATGGCCATCAACGATCGCGCCGTGGTCGACTCGGCGTTCCACCGTGACGTCGCCCGAAGCCCTGGTCGCAGAGTCCTTCAACCGTGCCTCACGGTTCAGGTTGATCGTCAGGCTAGCCCCACCTGTCACTGATGTGCTGCCGCCAAGCAGCCGGGCGCGGCCTGACACATGTTCGACGTATCGGCTACGAGGAGTGGCTGTTGAGCGGACCCGTTCCCAATAGAGCAGTGCTGCCGAGCCCGAGGCGGAGGCGACCAGGCCCGAAGCCACTCCCCAACTCCACTCCTCTGTTGCTAGATTGATGAGTACGCCGGTGGCCACACCCAACGCGACGGTGGCCACCGCCTGACACAATGCCCTCAGATGCATCCAGACATCACCTCTAGCCGCGACATGTACCCCCGAACATCCCTACAGTAGAAGATGATTGACGAATCGTCACTCATGCAATGGGGCTGCGGTGAAGAGGGGGCCGTAGTGGATAACGTGGGGAACTTCTCCGGCCGGGATGACGCTCTGCGTATCTTGGACGGTGTCGTGGCAGGGAGCTCCGCCCACCGGGCTGTAACCGTGTGGGGAATGTCGGGTCAAGGGAAGTCTCGACTGCTCCAGCACTTCGCTGAGAGGGAAAGGCAATCGGAGCGATCTCGAGCCGAAGGCAGGGTCGCACTGGTCGACATACAGGACCTCGTGTCCTGCGACGATGCGGCGCATGGGTACGGTCCTGATCTCGCTACGGACCTCTTGAGGGAAATCGCAGGGCACTTGGCGAGCTGGCATCCAGGTCGTCGGCGCAGATACCTCTTGGATGCCTACAAGCGAGCTGAATCCAGAGCCCAAAGAGCCTGGGCCGCCGCCGTCGGTGTCAACATCTCGGTATCCAGAGCCAGTAAGATGGTGAACTCGCCGACGATAGTGAACATGCCTCTACCCGAAGAGGTATTCCTCACCGCTTATCGGAACTCATTGACTGATGCATTGTGTCAGTTGGCCTCAGCGGACAGTCGTGATGCACTCCTCCTTATTGACACTGTCGAATTGCTGCAACTGCGGGACGATGCGACACGTCATCGTTCTCCTCAACCCCAGCATTCGGCGGCAGTGGGAAGCTGGTTCACAGACCGGGTAATTCCTCGGTTGCTTTCATCTCAGCCCGGCTTGAAAGTTGTCATTGCCGGGCGAGAGCGCATGCCGCTGCGCCGAGTCCCAGCCGCGCAGGTGCAGCTCGTCGAATGGGAAATCGCTGACACCGCAGCCTTCCTGGGTTCCTGTCAGATCGACGAGTCGCTCGCTGAGCCAGTTCACCGCCTGTGCAGAGGTCTTCCGGGCTGGACCAGCATGGCAGCCCAGTTGATCCAACAAGAGTCCATTGGGCACAACCCGATTACTTTCCACTGGCTTTCCAGCACAGCGACGGGGAGAGTTGTCGAGGAATGGCTGCCGGCGATCTTCCTCGATCGGCTGCCACTGCATCAGCGAAGCGTGGTAGAAGCAGCAGCTGTCCTGCGCACCGTCACAAAAGGATCCCTTTCCTACATACTCCGACGCGGCAACCTATTGGGAGGGCTGCCCCAAGACTGGTTCAGACAACTCCTGAGTTATTCATCGTTCATGCAACGGCGAGATGACGGATCCCAGGACTATCGGCTGCACGGCCTGGTGCGCTCAGCTTTCCTCGCTCATCTGCAGAGGCATGAACCAGAGCGCTTGCGTGAACTCCATCGAATCGCGGGTGATTATTTCAAGTTCGCAGAGAATTTCCTTGAAGAGGCGTATCATCGCTTCGCCAGCAGCGATGACCGCCTTGTCGACGAGTGGCGGGAACGACTGCAGCGTGCACTGGATTTGTTTCAGTTGGATCACGGTGCCCGACTCCTTGATGTTGCCGCAACGCCCGATCATGCGGAGCGAGTGCGGAAATGGAGTCCACTAGTTCATGCACACGTGCTCAGGTTCTCCGCATTCACGCACTATATGCGAAACGAGGGCGTACAGGCACAGCAGCTACTTTTCCCCGCCTTGTCGCTGTATGAAAAGTTGGGCGACATGCGAGGGCAAGCGGACACGCTACGTGCTCTCGGCAACGTGGCCTATTTATGTGACGAGTACGCGCAGGCGGAGAAATTCTTGCGTTCGTCACTGCGCCTCTATCAGAGGCTGGATGAACAACTTGGCCAAGCGTGGACTCTCCGGGCATGGGGAGATGTAGCAAACCTGCGCGGCAATCACGAGCAGGCTGAGAGTCTTCTTGAGGATGCCTTGTGGCGTCACCAGGAGCTGCGTAACAAGCATGGCGAAGCCGAAACCCTGCGTTCCCTTGGTAACGCGGTTCGCATGCGCGGTGACCATGCGCGCGCCGAGAGCCTGCTCCAGTCAGCACTGGCCCTGCACAAGCAACTGAACGATGAGTACGGTGAAGCGTGGACCTTGCGGTCTCTCGGGAACATGGCGCGACTGCGCGGCGCTTATCGGCACGCGGAGGAACTCCTGAAGAAATCATTGGCTCTGCACAGAAAACTGCAGAATCGGCACGGCGAAGCCGACACCTTGCGTTATCTCGGTAATGTGGCTTATCGCTCCCGCGACTACGAAAGAGCGCAGGGTTTTCTTCGGCGAGCCCTGGCCCTCCATGAGGAGCTCCAGGACCGGCTTGGTCGAGCCGAGACTCTGAGCTCGCTGGGCAACGTAGTTCGCCGAATGGGCGACTGTGTCGGGGCTGAGCAGCAGCTACTCTCCGCGCTGTCGCTCTACCAGGACCTGGGTAACTACGGTGGCAGAGCCTGGACCCTGCGCTCTCTTGCCGGTGTGGCCCAAGCGCGAGGCGATCACGCAAGAGCTGAGGAGTACCTCCAGGCAGCCATGGTGCTCTTCATGCAACGAGACGACCGGCTCGGCCAGGCTTGGACTCTGACCTCGTTGGGCGATCTCGCCCGCGCTCGCAGAGAGTGCGGTCAAGCCGATAAACTGCTTCGCCAGGCATTGCATTTGCACCAAGAAGTGCAAGATGGTCACGGCCAAGCACGCACACTGGCGTCACTCGGTCTCCTCGCACATGAACAAGGCGATGACGTACGGGCCTCGAATCTGCTGGATGCGGCCAACGCGCTTGAGGAGGGATAGGCGGTCAGGAACTCGTTGGCTCATCCGGCTGTTCCTCCTGGATCTACAGCTCTGTGCCGCCTTGGCCGGGTAGAAGTAGTGCGCGGTGTGCTGATTCCAGCTGCTCAGTGGCGAGTTGTCGTGTCTAGGGTCGTGTCGGCTCGTCTGGCTGGGCGTGCATGCGTCGGTCGGGCTGGATTCTGCAGGCGAGGATCATTACGTCGAGCCGGGCCAAGCACCGTGTCCAGGTGGGGCTGTCTCGGGACCTTCCCAAACCGCCGGTCCGTCCCGGTTTCTTGGGAGGGGTGAGCGGGCACACGAGGCGCTACAGCTTTGCGAGGAGATGACGCAGGACACCCACGAGCGCACGGCCCTGAGGGCGGCCCGTCAGCTGCACGAGGCTCCGGCAGAGATCGATCCCGTCCTTCGCCTCGTGCGCGACTAGCTAGCTAGGTGCTGCGGATGCCCAGCTACGGCGACTCGCTGGTCACCTGCGCTGTACCGAATTGCCAACCATCTTTCTGATCCCGTGCCTCCGGCCGCTGAAGCTACTTGGCATCAGTCCACGTCACGAAAGTTGCATGGTGCCAACCAAGGATCCTGGTCACAACCGCCGGGTTCCGGCCCGTGACCGACCATGCGGTCCGGCCCGAACGGGCCACTGCCGTGCCCGGATCCGAGGCCCGTGACCAAGGGCCGCCTGCGGAGGCCGGGGGATGGCTCGGGCAGGCAGGGGAGCCTGATCCGGCCACCGTGGCGTGCGCCCTCTTGTGGTGCGGTGCTGCGATGTGCCTACAGGGATGGGTCACGCGCCCAGAACGAAGAACCGAGGCAATGAGCACCGAACAGAGTTGGGTCACCACCCCCGTCACCGCCGACTTCCTGCGCGGACACCTCGAGGTGGAGCGGACCGCGCACGGTCTGCTGCCGCACCGGCTGCCCGCCCGGGCGCGCCGGCAGATCCCCGACGACCGCCTGGCCGTGGCGGAGGCCCAGCCCTCCGGCGTCCGGCTGGCCTTCCGCACCAGCGCGACCACCGTCGAGCTGGACGCGCTGCCCACCAAGCGGGCCTACCGGGGCTTCCCGCCCCCGGCGGACGGCGTGTACGACCTCCTGGTCGACGGTCGGCTCACCGCCCAGGCCACCGTGGCCGGCGGGAACCTCCACACGGTCACCGACATGCTCGCCCAGACCACGGAGTTCACCGCGGGGCCGGCGGGCACCGCCCGTTTCACCGGCCTCCCCGACGGCGAGAAGAGCATCGAGATCTGGCTCCCGCACGCGGAGATCACCGAGGTGATCGCCCTGCGCACCGACGCTCCCGTCGCTCCCGCGCCGGACGGCGGACGCCGGGTGTGGCTGCACCACGGCAGTTCCATCAGCCACGGCTCGAACGCCGTCCACCCGAGCGCCATCTGGCCCGCCCTGGCCGCCTCCGCGGGCGGCGTGGAGCTGATCAACCTCGGGTTCGGCGGTGGTGCACTGGTGGACCCGTTCACCGCGCGTGCGATGCGGGACACCCCTGCCGACCTGATCAGCGTCAAGCTCGGCATCAACGTCGTCAACAGCGACGCCATGCGCCTGCGGGCCTTCGCCCCCGCCGTCCACGGCTTCCTCGACACCCTCCGCGAGGGCCACCCGACGACACCGCTGCTCGTGGTGTCGCCGGTGCTGTGCCCGACCCACGAAGACACCCCCGGCCCCCTCGTGCCCGACCTCGACGGCGGGACGCTCCGCTTCAAGGCCACCGGCGATCCGGCCGAAACCGCCGCCGGACGCCTCACGTTGACCGTCATCCGCGACGTACTCGCCGGCATCGTCGCGCAGCGGGCCTCGGAGGACCCGAACCTCCACTACCTCGACGGGCGGGACCTCTACGGCGAGGAGGACCACGCGGAGTTCCCGCTCCCGGACGCGCTCCATCCCGGACCCGAAGGGCACCGCCGCATCGGCGAGAACTTCGCGAGGCTCGCGTTCGCCGACCATGGCCCCTTCGCCGTCGGGGCCGGCTGACCGCCGGATCGCGCGGAGACCGTGCCCGGCACCTCCTCCGCGCGTCGGCCGCCCGCCCCGCGCCCTCCGCGGCCGGGAGAGGACCCGGTACTTTGTTGCGAGTAGTTTGCAAGAACTTGTCATGTGCGGGAAGAGGTCGGCGTGGGCGCTCCGGTGGTGCTGGGCATCGAGTCGTCGTGTGACGAGACGGGGGCCGGAATCGTGTCCGGCGGGCGGCTGCTCGCGCACGTCGTGGCGTCGAGCATGGACGAGCACGCCCGGTTCGGCGGGGTCGTGCCGGAGATCGCGGCCCGCGCGCACGTCCAGGCGTTCAACCCCGTCGTGCAGGAGGCCCTCGACCGGGCGGGCCTGCACCTCGGCGACGTCGACGCCGTCGCCGTCACGACCGGCCCCGGCCTGTCGGGTGCGCTCCAGGTGGGACTGGCCGGGGCGAAGGCCCTCGCCTACGCGGCCGGGGTGCCCCTGTACGGGGTGCACCACCTCGCCGGGCACGTGGCGGCGGACACGCTGGAGCACGGGCCGCTGCCGAACCCGTGCATGGTGCTGATCGTCTCCGGCGGCCACACCTCGCTGCTGCTCGTACGGGACCTCGTGCGCGACCCGATCCTGCACCTCGGCGACACGGTCGACGACGCCGCGGGCGAGTGCTTCGACAAGGTCGCCCGGGTCCTCGGCCTGCCGTACCCCGGCGGGCCCGCGGTCGACCGGGCCGCCCGCGGCGGCGACCCGTGCGCGGTGGCCTTCCCCCGCCCGCTGACCGGCCCGCGCGACGATCCGTACGCGTTCTCGTTCTCCGGGCTGAAGACCGCCGCCGCGCGGTGGGCGGAACGGCACCGGCAGAGCGGCG
The DNA here is from genome assembly GCF_044753805.1 of Streptomyces sp. NPDC093225. Lineage (NCBI taxonomy): Bacteria > Bacillati > Actinomycetota > Actinomycetes > Kitasatosporales > Streptomycetaceae > Streptomyces > Streptomyces sp. NPDC093225. Next base: position 53,269 of record NZ_JBIVNX010000041.1, on the reverse strand, counting down.
AGGAGATCCCGCTGGCCGACGGCGCGGCCTCGCTCCAGGAGGCGGTCGCGGACGTGCTGACCCGCAAGGCGCTCGCCGCCTGCCGCGCGCACGACGTACGGACGCTGGTCGTCGTGGGCGGCGTCGCGGCCAACTCCCGGGTGCGGACCCTCGCGGAGGAGCGCTGCGCGGCCGCCGGTGTCGAACTCCGGGTGCCGCCGCTCACCTTGTGCACGGACAACGGGGCGATGATCGCGGCCGTGGGCGACCTGCTGGTGCGGGCCGGCGCGGACCCGGCCCAACTGGACGTCTCCGTCGACCCGTCGGCGCCGCTGGAGTACGCGGCCCTGCACCCCGCGGCGAACGCGCCGTCCGGCCGGGCCCCGGCTGTCGACGGGGCCCGGCCCGGACGGTGATGGGGTCACCCGTCCCCCGCGCGGGGGACGGGTGACGGTGGTGCGGTCATCCGCCCCGTGCGGGGGACGGGCCGCGCGGGTTCGGGATCACGCCCGTGAGGCCGAGAGCAGAGGTTCCCCGGTGCTCCTGCTCCGCCACCCCGTCACGGGCACCGGCGGGTCCTGCGGCGTACGCGTCGTGGGGGGTGTCTCCGTGAGGAGCGTGACGAGGTGCGTACGCGCCCGGGCCACGCGCGAGCGGACCGTGCCGATCGGACACCCCGCGGCCTCGGCCGCCTCCGCGTAGTTGAGGCCCAGGAGCTGGGTGAGGACGAAGGCCTCCCGGCGCTCGGCCGAAAGGAGCGCGAGGAGTTCGGCCAGGGCGATGCCGTCCTCGAAGCCGGGGACGCCGTGGGGCTGCGCCTGCTCGGCCGCGGTCTGCCAGTCCTGGTGGTGCGACAGGCGGGGGCGGGCCGCCGCGCGGCGCAGGCTGTCGACGACGGTGCGGCGCGCGATGGACAACAGCCAGGTGCGCGCCGAGGAACGGCCTTCGAACCGCGGGAGCGCGGCGAGCGCGCGCAGGAAGACGTCCTGGGTGAGGTCGTCGGCCGCTTGCGGGTCGGCGCTGAGGTACGCCACGTAACGCCATACGTCGCGGTGGAGGGCGCGTACGAAGCGGTCGGCCTTCGCGGGGTCGCCGTCACGGGCCTCCAGGGCCAGCCGCGTCACCTCCGCTTCGGGGTCCGGAGCACGCCGGCAGGTCGTTTCGCCATGGGTGGGGAGCTGCTTGGTCAGGGCAGGGGTCATCGCCACGAGGTCCTTAGGGCAAAGGGGAGTTCGGCTGCGCGCGCGGCGGAGCCGATGAAGGGTTACGGCCTGCCGGAGGGCATGGCCGATGCCCGAGGCGCGACGGCGCGGGACGTGCCGTCAGCGTCCGCTCGGGAAGCCGGCTGTCACAGGACAGCGGTTCCCGTCGGAGGACCCCGTGAGGTGATGGCGTGGACGAGGAGGAGCCGGCGCAGGACGTGCCGGTCGCGGGTGCGGCGCACGCGGGGGCGCGGCCGGGGCGGAATCGGCGTGAACAGGCCGAACAGCAGGCGCAGGGGCGCCCGGAGCCATCCCGCGACGGCGCGCAGGAGGCGGAAGGCGGCCCGCTCGGCGTAGGCGAGCCAGAGCCCGCACAGGACGGCGGCCAGCAGGTGCGCGGCCAGCATCCCGATCGAGGACGTGCCCGCCATGTCATGGCCGGCGGAAGGCAGCACGGCGGCGGCCGCCGAGGATGCCGCGGACGCCGTGTCGTGCATGCCGTCCCCGCCCGTCGCGCCCATGGACATGCCGCTCGCGGACATGCCGCCCATGCGCGTGCCGCCCGTACGCATACCGGCCATGTGCATGGCATGCGTGTGCATGCCGTGCATGGAGTGCATCGCGTCATGGGCGTGCTCGCCGGCCGGCGCGGTACCCGGCGCGGGCCGGGACACGGGGGGCGGGGTGAGGAACGACTGGGCCAGGGTGAACCCGGTGTGGAGCACGGCCTGGACGGCCACCGTCGCCGTGGTGACGGCGAGCAGTCCGCGCTCGCGGTCCGCCGTGGCCCAGGCAGCCGTCGCCGTCACCGCGAGGGCGGCCAGCGCGGCCCACCACGGCACGTCCCGGCCCGACATGAGGACGTGGCCGGTCGTCGCGAGCAGCACGCAGACGACTGCGAACATCGCAGCCCGGGCGGCTCGGGAACAGTGGCCTGGCGTCATGGAGCGTTCATCTTCGCACTGGTGTCTCGGATCGGGCAGGGGGGCGCGCACTTCATGACAAGTCCTCGTCCTGCCGGTGGCACGACCGGTACCGGTCGGCTGTGGTGCACGGCACAGGGAAGAGCGGGAACCGGAGGGCCGCGCCACCCGACGACCTCCCAGTCGGCCCACGCGTGCAACCTACGGGAACTGGAGCGTTCTGTGGCATCACCTCAAGGGACTCTGGACCCGCCCGAGTTGAAGGGCCCGACGGGTCGGGGCCTGACGGCACTCCTGACCTGTGCCATGGCGTTCTCGATGCTGCAGCTGTTCCTGCTCGGGGCCCTGGGGCCGCGGCTGGTCGCGGACCTGGGCATCTCGCCGACGGTGCTGGGACTGACCACCACGATCGGCTTCGGAACGGCCGCCGCGCTGTCCCCCGCGGGCGGCCGGATCGTGGACCGGATCGGACCGCGGCGCTCGCTCGTCCTGCTGCTGGCGGTCTCGGCGCTCGCCCTCGCCCTGATCGGGGCCGCGCCGGGGGCCGGCCTGCTGCTGTGCGCGGTCGCCCTGGGCGGCGTACCGCAGGCACTGGCCAACCCGGCCACCAACAAGGCGGTCCTGGCCACGGTTCCGCCGCCCCGGCGGGGCGCGGTGACCGGCCTGAAGCAGTCCGGGGTGCAACTGGGCGCCTTCGCGGCCGGGTTGCCGCTCGCGGCGCTGGCCGGGGGGCCGGGGTGGCGGGCGGCGGTCTGGACGGCGGCCGGGGCGGCGCTGCTGGCGGCGGGCTGGGCGCTGCGGTCGCTGCCGGCCGACGCGCCCCCGCCGCCCGTGTCCCGGGCCGTGGCCGGGACGGCGTCCGTGACGCGGGGCATGGTCGCCTGGCTGGCGGTGTTCTCGCTGTTCCTCGGTGCCGGCATCGCCTCGGTCAACACGTACCTGGCGCTCTACGGCGTCCAGCGTCTGGACATGGACCCCACCGTGGCGGGGGCGCTCGTCGCCGTGCTGGGGGTGGCGGGGATCGCCGGCCGCGTGGGCTGGTCCAGGGCGGCCCGTCCCGGACGTGCCGAACGGCTGCCCGGGTGGCTCGCGTGCGGCGCCCTCGGGGCGGCCGGGCTGCTCGGAGCGGCGCAGGTCGCAGGTCCTCTGGTGTGGCTCGGGGCCGTGGCGACGGGAGTGTTCGCCGTGTCCGGGAACGCCGTCTCCATGGTGCTGGTCGTGCAGCGGGCCGCACCCGGGCGGGCGGGACAGGACTCGGCACTCGTCGCGGCCGGGTTCTTCGCGGGATTCGCGGTGGGGCCGACGCTGTTCGGGCTCTTCGCCGAGCACGGCCGGTACGGGGCGGGCTGGCTGCTGGTGGCCGGGGAGTTCGCGGCGGCGGCCGCCGTGGCGTTCCTGTGGGCCCGCGGGGACCGTCGGGAGCGGGGCGCGTGAGCGCCGACGACTGGGCCGGTGCGGCCCTGGACACCGTGCTGGGACGGGTCGCGGTGACGTCGGCGGCCGTGGGCGACCGCTTCCCGCTGTACGCGGAGCCGGGCCACGGCACCTGGAAGACCACCGGCGGCGGCTCGTGGGCCGGCGGCTTCTGGGCCGGACTGCTGTGGCTCCGGGCCCTCCGCACCGGCCACGGCGCCGACCGGCGCGCCGCCGCCGACTGCACGGCCCGGCTCGCACCCTGGACGGCGGCCGACACCGCGACCCGCGGCCTGATCCTCTGGTACGGGACGGCGCTCGCCGACGGCGACGGGGCGGCCGCCGGGCTCCGGTCGCGGGCGGCACGGGCCTGCCTCGCCGCCCACGACCCCGAACACGGCATCGTCCCCTGGGGCGGTGCCTTCGGCGGGCCCCGCCTGCTGGCCCGGGTCGACGCCGTACCGGGGATGGTGCCCCTGCTGGCGACCGCCGGGCCGGACGGTGCCGTGGCGGCGGCCGCCCATCTGCACCGGCACCTCGACCTGTGCCTCGGCGTGGCCGGGGAGGCACGGGCCCCCGCCTGGCGGTTCGACGGCGCGACCCGGACCTGGCGGCCGTGCACGGACCCCCGACCCGGATGGAGCCGTGGCCGCGCGTGGCTGCTGCTGGCGATCGCCGACGCCCTCCTGGAGCCGGCGGTCGCGGCCCACCGGCCGACGCGGCTGGCGGAGGCCGCCGCGCACCTGCTGGCACGGGACGGCGTGCTCGCGGGGCCGCTCGTCCCGCCGGCCGAGGAGGACGACCCGGACGGGCCGCTCGACACCTCCGCCGCCGCGATCACCGCAGTGGCCCTCCTGAAGCTCTCCCGGGCGCCCGGGCCGTGGTCCGCCGCCTGCTCCGAGCGGGGCGGCGCGATCCTGCGCCGGTTGGTCGGGGCCCATCTCACGAGCGGCGCCGGCGGCCGTCCGGCCGGGATGCTGCTGGACGGCTGCTACGACGCCGGCAAGGGCCTCGCCGTACGGCACGAACTGGTCTGGGGCGACTTCTTCCTGGCCCTCGGCCTGGCCTCGTGGCAGGGCCTCGTCGACCTCACCCGGGTGTGACCGGCTCCGGTCCGTAGCCGCGCAGGACCCGCCGGGCGACGGACGTGATGTGCAGCTCGTCCGGACCGTCCAGGATCCGGGCCGTCCGGCCGCTGCGGAACAGGGCGGGCAACGCGGTGTCCGGGCCGAGCCCGGCGGCGCCGTGGACTTGGATGGCGGAGTCCGCCACCTGCTGGAGCATCCGGGCGGCCGCCACCTTGGCCAGGCCGACCTCGGTACGGGCGTCGCGTCCGGCGGCGATGAGCGCCACCGCCTCGTGGACCAGGGGACGGGTGGTCCGCAGGGCGAGCAGGGCGTCGAAGACGTGCTGCTGGACGAGCTGGTGGTCCGCGAGCGGGCCGCGGGAGCCGCCGCGCGCGGCGGCCCGCCCGCACATGAGGTCGAAGGCGCGCTGGGCCTGTCCGAGCCACCGCAGGCAACGCAGCGTCCGACCGAGGGCGAGCCGGTCGCCGGCGACGTCCAGTGCCCGGCCCTCGCCGCCCACGAGGTGGTCCCCGGGCACCCGGACGTCGTCGAGCTCGATCTCGTACTGGCCCGTCGCGCCGAGGACCGGCAGCTCGCGGACGATGCGGAAGCCGGCGGAGCCGGTGGGGACGAGCAGCAGCGAGAGTCCCTCGCGATCGCCCGGCGCACCGCTGGTGCGGGCCATCACGGTCACGAGACCGGCGGTGGCAGCACCGGACGTGAACCACTTCCGTCCGGTGATCCGCCAGGCCCCGTCCGGCCCTCGGCGGGCCCGGGTCGCGGTCAGGAAGGGATCGGTGCCGGGCACGTCCGGCTCGGTCATCGCGTAGCAGGCGCGGATCCGGCCGGAGACCAGGGGTTCCAGGTACGCCTCGCGTACGCGGCCGGCGGCGTGCCGCGCCAGCATCGTGACGTCGAGCAGCGGGGCGGAGCCGAGGGCGGCAGGCCCGTGGTCGCTGGCTCCCTCGGCCTCCGCCACGTCGGCGTAGGCGGAGAAGGGCAGGCCGCCGCCGCCCAGTTCGGCGGGCAGCGGGAGGGCCCAGAGACCCTCGTCCCGGGCCCGGACCCGCAGGTCCGCCATGGCCGCCGCCGCTCGGGGCCCGCCGGCGTCGAGCACCGGCTCGCACGGGATCACGTGCGTACGGACGAACCGATCGACTCGATCCCGCAACGCGGCAACGTCCGCGTGGGGTCGCTGAGTTCCGTGAACCGTCCCGCCTGGAACCGACAACGCGCTGCTCCTTCTCCCCGGGAACTCCCGGGAACGTCCGTCCGACTCTCTGTCCGTGGAACTGGTCGGGTGCGGACGCTCCCGGGTTCCCGCGATTCGGAACGACCTCGGTGGCGGCCACCCTCGCACCGGGAGAGGAGAGGCATGGCGTCCCCATCCACCACGCAGACGGCCCGGCCGCTCGACGCACTGCGCCTCGGCACGTCGGGGCCCCCGCAGATCACGGGCGTCGTCGCGGACCACCTGCGGCTGCTCGGAGCGCAGGAGGAGCCGACGGGCCGGCGGGAGGACCCCGCTTCGGTCACGCTGACCGGGGGCGGCTTCGAGCCCGCGCGCGCGAACGTCACCTGGGGCGACGCGGAGGCCGGTCTGGTCGACGAGGCGACGGTACAGGCGGCCACGGGTGTCATGGCCGTGCACGGCCGGCGCGACGGAGGCCCCCGCGGCCTCGCCGCCGACTACGTGGCGACCGCCACCGGCGTCCTCGCCGTCCAGGGGCTGCTGGCGGCCCTGATCGGCCAGGCGCGCGGGACCGCCGCGTCGCCCGTAACGGTCGGCGCGGACCGCGCAGGGCTGCTGGCGGTCTCCCAGTACCTCGCGGCGGCCGGCGCCGACGAGGAGGAAGCCACCGCACTCGCCCCCGGAGGGCCGCCCTTCACCTCCGCGGAGGGCGTCCTGTTCGAGCTGGAGACGCTGGACCCGGGCGCCTGGGCCGGGTTCTGGCGCGCCCTCGAGGCGCCGGCCGACGCGATACGGGCGGGCTGGCGGCCCTTCCAGTTCCGCTACGCGACCGCCTGCGCCCCCCTCCCGCCGGCCCTCCACGCCGTGACCCGGGCGAACCCGCTGGACCGGATCCGGCGCGCGGCGGCCCTCTCGGGGGCCGAGGTGTGCCCCCTGCGCACGCTCGCCCAGCGGCACGCGGAAGCCGACGGCGCGGCGCCGTGGTCGTTCCGGCCGCTCGAGGTGGCTGCCCCGCCGCCGTCCCCCGTGGGACCGCGCGCCGCCTCGCCCGCCCCCCGGCCGCTGGCCGGCCTGACCGTCCTGGAGGCGGGCCGCCGCATCCAGGCGCCGCTCGCCGCCCATCTGCTCGGGCTGCTGGGCGCCGAGGTCGTCCGGATCGAGCCGCCGGGCGGGGACCCGCTCCGCGGCATGCCCCCCACCTGCTCCGGCACCTCCGCGCGCTGGCTCGCCCTGAACCGGGGCAAGAAGGCCGTCGAGATCGACATCAAGGCCGACTCCGACCGGCGCCGACTGCGCGACATGACCGCGGAGGCCGACGTCTTCCTGCACAACTGGGCACCCGGCAAGGCCGCCGAGCTCGGACTCGACGCCGACGACCTCGCCCTCGTCAATCCGACCCTCGTCCACGCCTACACCGGCGGCTGGGCGGACCGGATCGAGGACGCCCCGATGGGAACCGACTTCATGGTGCAGGCCCGCACCGGAGTCGGCGAGGCCGTCCGACCGGAGGGCGAGGCACCGGCCCCCTCCCTGATGACCCTCCTCGACGTCCTCGGCGGGCTGCACGGCGCCGAAGCCGTGCTCGCCGGACTGCTGCTGCGGGAGCGCGCCGGGCACGGCGTACGCGTGGACTCCTCCCTCCTCGGCGCGGCCGACACGCTGACCGCGCCCGCCCTGAGGAAGGTCGCCCGCGGGGAGAACCCCCGCCGCCCGGCCGGCTTCCGCCTGCCGCTGCCCACCGCCGACGGCTGGATAGCGCCCTGCGACGACAGCGCCGCCGGCGCGGCCGCGCACGACGTCACCGGGCTGTCCACCCGTGAGGCCCTGGCCCGCCTGCGGCACCTGGGCCTGTCCGCGACCGCGGTCACCACCGACCTGTCCGAGCTGCACCACGACCCGCGCTTCGCCGGCTCGATCAGCCGCGACGCGCACGGTGCCCCCGCCGTTCCCGACCCCTGGAGCTTCGCGTGACCGTCGACCTGCCCGACCTGCTGCCCGCCGAACTCCGCCGCTCCTGGGTGGTCGACGGGACCTGCCCGGACCTCGACCTCTACAGCCTCTTCAGAGCCCGCCAGATCGCCGACCTGCACCACACCGCCGTCATCGACGCCAAGGGAAAGCTCTGCTACACCGCACTCGACCGCAAGGTGCGATGTCTGGCCACCGGCCTCAGGAACCTCGGCATACGCCCGGGCGACGTGGTCGGCGTCCAACTGCCCAACAACCGGAACGCCGTCATCGCCGACCTGGCCCTGGCCGCCCTCGGCGCCGTCGCCCTCCCGTTCCCCGTCGGCCGCGGCGTCCTCGAGGCCGAATGCCTGCTGCGCCGCGCGGAAGCCGTCGCCGTCATCGCCGCGGTGGCCCACCGCGACGCCCGGCCCGCCGCCGACCTGCACACGCTCACGCGCGCCATGCCGGCACTCCGCCACGTCGTCGCCGTGGGGCCCGGTGCCGCTCCCGACGGGACCGTCGCCTGGTCCGAGCTCATGCGCTCCGACCCGGCCGGCTTCGTCCCCGCCCGCCCCGACCCGGACGGCGCCGCCCGCATCCTCGTCTCCTCCGGCTCCGAGGCCGAGCCGAAGATGGTCGCGTACTCGCACAACGCCCTCGCGGGCGGCCGCGGCAACTTCCTCGCCTCCCTCAACCCCGACGGCACCCCTCCCCGCTGCCTGTTCCTGGTCCCGCTGGCCTCCGCCTTCGGCTCCAGCGGCACGGCGGTCACCCTCGCCCGGCACGGCGGCACGCTGGTCCTGCTGGACCACTTCACCGCCGACGCGGCCATCGAGGCCGTACGCGCGCACGAGCCGACCCACGTCCTGGGCGTGCCGACCATGATCCGCATGATGCTCGAACGGCTCGACGCCACCGACGAGCGGCTCCCGGCCCCCACCGCACTCGTCCTCGGCGGCGCGCCGCTCGACGGGTCCACCGCCACCGCCGCCGCGACGGCGTTCGGCTGCCCGGTGGTCAACCTCTACGGCTCCGCCGACGGGGTCAACTGCCACACCGGCCTGGCCGACGCGGTCCCGCCCACGGGCGGCACGGGCGTCGTCGCCGGCCACCCCGACCCGCGCGTCGCGGAGATCCGCATCACCGACCCCGACACCCAGGAAGCCCTGCCCGACGGCGAAGTCGGCGAGATCATCTCGCGGGGCCCCATGACCCCGCTGTGCTACGTCGCCGCCCCCGACCTGAACGCCCGCTACCGCACGCCCGACGGCTGGGTGCGCACCGGCGACCTCGGCTACCTCGACGCGGACGGCGTCCTGCACGTCGTCGGCCGCCTCAAGGACGTCGTCATCCGCGGTGGCGCCAACATCAGCCCCGCCGAGGTCGAACGCGAACTCCGCTCCCACCCCCAGGTCCGCGACGTGGTCTGCGTCGGCGTCCCGGACCCCTTGATGGGCGAACGCCTGGCGGCCTGCGTCGTCCCCACGGGGGCCGACGCACCCACCCTCGGCACGCTCGGCGACCACCTGACGACCCGCGGACTGGACCGGTACAAGCACCCCGAACGCCTGCTCACCGTCACCGAGATCCCCCTCACGGCCGCCGGCAAGCCCGACCGGACCGCGCTGTCCGAACGCCTGACCGGGTGAGCTCCGCGACCTGACCCCGGGACGCCGGCCGGGCGGCGCCGCCCGCCCGAGCCGGCGGGCCGCCCGCCGCACCGACCACCCGTCCGAGCCTCTGGAACAGGAACACCGCATGAACCGCAGGGACTTGCTACGCGTCTCGACCGCGCTCGGCGCCACCGGCGCGGCGGGCCTCTCCGCATCCGCACCGGCGACGGCCGCAGCCCCGGTCACCACCCCGTCCGAGCGCGCCGCCGCGCCGGACGGCAGCCCCCTGCGCGTCCACGTCGTCATGTTCGACGGCGTGGAGGAACTCGACTTCGCCGCCCCGTACGAGGTCTTCTCCGCCGCCCGCTTCTTCACGGACCGGGCGGTGGAGGTCCGCTACGTCACCGCGTCCCGCCCCGGATCCGTCAGGGCGTCGTACGGCACCCGGGTCCGGGTCGACCACGGCTGGGCCCCGGACGAGGCGGACGTGATCGTCGTACCCGGCGGTGGCTACGCCCGGCGCGAGGACCCGGGGGTGTGGGCCGAGATCCGCCGCGGCACCCTGCCCGGCGCGCTGGCGGCGGCACCCCGCGAAGGCCTCACCGTCAGCGGTCTGTGCACGGGCGTCATGCTGCTGGCCGCCGCGGGCCTGACCCGCGGACGGCCCTGCACCACGCACCACAGGGCGCGGCCCGACCTCGAGGCGCAGGGCGGGGTGCTGAAGAACGCGCGCGTGGTCGACGACGGCGACCTGGTGACCGCCGGCGGCATCACCTCGGGCCTGGAGCTCGCCCTGTGGCTCGTGCGTCGCGAACTCGGCCCGGACACGGCCACCGGCATCGAGGCGATGCTCGAGTACGAGGCCCGCGGCACGGTGTGGTCCCGGTAGGCGCGGGCGGCACACGGCGGTGGACGGACGGATGGACGGGCGGAGGGCGGGAAGGCGTGCACGACGCCTTCCCGCCCTCCTCGTCGAGCTGCCTCAGGAGGCGCCCATGGCCTTCTTCAGTTCGGCCGCCGCGTTGCGGTACACCCCCAGGAGGTCGAGGTCCTCGCCCGGGTAGTTGACGATCTCGACCTGCTTCGCTCCGGAGTCGGGCAGGACCGCCCCGGTCGACATGTGGGCGTTGTCCAGCACCAGGGCCGGCTTCTTCGCGGAGAGCCCGGCCAGCTGCGCGGGGGTGACGGCTTCGGGCCCGTACGTACCGACCGTGGTGGCGCCCGCGAGGCCGGCGGACCAGGTGGTGAAGACCTGGGCGACCGCGGTCGGGGCCTTGCCGCCGGGCCAGGCGGCCCGCACGTCCTTGCTCAGCTTCGCGTACTCGGTGTCGAAGCCCGTCTTCCACTTCGCCGCGGCGTCCGCCGTGCGGAACAGTGCGGCGAGCCTGTCGACCTCGGCCTTGACCTTGCCGGGGTCGTTGTCGAGGTTCACCTCGACCAGCTTCGCCTTGGACCCGGCGGCCTCCTTGATCTTGGCGGCGTACGGCTCGAACGGCGCGTAGAGGACGAAGTCGGCCGTGGCGACGGCCGCGAGGTCCGAGGGCTTGGGGTCGTAGTCGGGCGCGTGGTGGACGGACTGCGGCACGATGACCTTGACGTCCTCGGCGCCCGCGGCCTCGGCGAAGGCGCCCTCCCAGGTGGTCGTGACGACGACCACGGGCTTGTCCCCGTGCTTGCCGTGGTCCCCGTGCTTGGCGTGGTCGCCGGACGCCTTCGACGGCGACCCGGTGTCGTCCCCGCCGCAGCCGGTCACGAGGGTCAGGGCGGCCGCGGTCAGTGCGACGAGGGAAGAGATGCGGACGCGGGTGCGCGCCATGAGCTGGTTCTCCGTTCGGATATGACGTGCACGGCGAGGACGAGCGCCCCCGCCGTCAGGACGAGGACCGGGCCGGGCGGCCAGTCCAGCCAGAGGGCCGCGAGGAACCCGGTCAGGTTCACGGCGACCCCGATGCCGATCGCCCACAGGGTGATCGACTTCAGTGAACTGCCCAGCCGCCGGGCGGCGAGCGCCGGGAGCAGCGTCAGGGCGTCGACGAGGAGCGCCCCGGTCAGCTTGATGGCCCCGGCGACGGCCACGGCGACGAGCACCAGCAGCGCTGCGGTCAGGGCGCGCACGGGCACCCCGGAACACTGGGCGAGCTCACGGTCGTACAGCAGCAGGCCGATGTCGCGCCGCCGCCACCAGAAGAGCCCCGGCACGGCCGCGGCGAGGACGCCGAGTACGACGAGGTCCGGGGTGCCGACCGACAGGATCGACCCCCACAGCAGCGCGAACGCGCCGGAGGCGTTGACGCCCGACACGGCCAGCAGGAGCAGCGCGGCCGCGACGGCGAGGCTCATCAGCAGACCCATCGCACCGGACAGGCCGTCCGGCGTACGGGCGAGAGGGGCGACGCCCGCCCCGGCCAGGGCGCAGGCGACCAGGGCGCACAGCATGGGGTCGAGCCCGGTCAGGAGGCCGACGGCGATGCCGAACAGCGCGACGTGCATCATCGCGAACCGCACCGGCATGATGTCGAGCCCGACGATGACCACGCCCACGACCGGCAGCCCGACCGCCGCGAGCAGGAGAGCCCACCCCGCACGCTGGACCGGGACGAGCTGGAGCAGCGCGCCGACGTCGGCGGTGGCCAGCGTGTTCACCGGACCTCCCGCACGTGGCCGGCAGCCATCTCCAGCACCCGGTCGCACCGTTCGGCGAGGGCCCGGTCGTGGGTCACCACGACCAGCGTCACCGGCAGCGAGGTGAGGACGTCGGCGGCCTCCGCCTGCCCGTCGAAGTCGAGGGCGGCGGTCGGCTCGTCGGCCAGCAGCACCTCGGCCCCGGCGGCGACACAGCCCATCGCCCGGGCCAGGTACATGCGCTGCAACTGGCCGCCGGAGAGCGTGTGCAGGGGGCGGCCCGCCAGTCGGCCCACGCCCAGGCGGTCCGCCGCCTCCGCCGCGTCCACCGGGGCCGCGCTGCCGGCCAGCAACTCCTCGCCGAGCAGCGGGAACCGTCCCGCGGCCGGTTTCTGCGGGATCCAGGCGCAGGCGCGTCGGCGCCACGCCCACTCCGCGGGGGAGCGGGCGTCGCGGCCGCCGACCAGGATCGAGCCCGTGACCTGGCGGTGCAACCCGAGGACGGCCCTCAGCAGGGTCGTCTTCCCGGACCCGTTGGTCCCGGTCAGGGCCACCCGTTCACCCGCGGCGACCTCCAGGTCCACCGCGGAGACGGCTTCCACCCGGCCGTGCCGGCAGGCGACCCCACGCATCCGCACGTCCAGCCCGCCCATCCCTCACGCACCTCTCACTCGACCACCGTGTCGGCGGAGGCGGGCGCACGGCCTCCTACGCCTCCACACGGCAGTAGTCGGACGGCACGGGTACGGGGTTCCCGCGATCCCCGACCTTTTCCGGGGCGGCCGTGTCGACGGCGCGGCCCGGTGAGGCGGGGTGGGTCACGGCGGGGCCGTACTCACGGCGGGGCGGAGCCGCGGGAGGACGGAGCCCCTGCGGCTCCGCCCCGGCCGGCAGGACCGTGGTCAGTCGCACTCGCCGCGGCGGTGTCCGCGCCGCAGGGTGGACCGGGCACGGGTCAGCCCGGGTACGGGCGCCCACCGGCCGCGGTGCGTCCGGTGCGGCGGCGGACCGTACGGCGATTGCCAGGCCGGCCGCCGGCGGTGAGAACGGTGGAGGAAGATCTTCGGGGAGGTGGGCACGACCACCCGGTTCTTGAGCATGGAGACACACCAGTTCCAGTGAGAGGACCGCAGCGAAAAGGAGCACGGCGCACGGATGCGACGCGCGACGGATCAGCGCTCGGGGAGTCTCACTTGGTGTACAACGGCTCGTCCTTCACCGGAGGAATGCGGGGGCGCGAGCACCGTAACCACGCACGGGGTCACGGCTCCACCGGTTTTCGCGAACGAGGTGACGGAGTGCCTAGACCCGGGGGAGGGAGGGGTCGGGCGTCCAGGGGGAGGGCGCGGTGACGGACCAGCGCTCGTGGTCGCGCCAGGCGCCGTCGATGAAGAGGTAGGCGGGCGAGAGGCCTTCGTAGCGGAAGCCCAGGCGCCGGACCAGGGCCAGGGACGCCTTGTTGGCCGGCTGGATGTTCGCCTCCAGCCGGTGCAGCCGCAGGTCGTCGAAGGCGTGCTGCAGGGTGAGGGTGAGCCCTTCGGCCATGTAACCCCGGCCCGCGGACGGGGCGAAGGCCGCGTAGCCGAGGGACGCGCCCTGGTAGCGGCCCCGGATGATCGAGTTGATGTTGACCATGCCGGCAGCCGCGCCGGACTCCCGTACGCGGATCAGGAAGCCCTGGTTGAGGCCCTCGTCGAAGCGGCGCATCCACCCCACGAACTCCTCCGCGGTCGCGGGCAGTTGCATCCACGGCGCGTGCAGCTCGGCGCTGGCCCGCACGAGCGAGCAGAACTCGTCCTGGTCGGCGAGGGTGAGCGGGCGCAGTTCGACCCGTGGCGACACAGTGGACATGGGCCCATGCTAAGCCCCGCCGACGCTGGCCCTGGTCCTCCGATGCCGGGCGGTGCCAACGGGGCAAGGTGTTGTTGTTGGCTCGCTATGCGCCGGAGGACAGTCGGCTTGCGGCCTGGTCCCATGGCCGGGGCTCGACCAGGTCGCCCCCGTCGAAGGCATCCTCTTCGAACCAGCCCGTCCCCGAGAGCCACGTCTCCAGCCACGCCGCGAGGCCGGCGGAGTCGAGGAACCAACACTGATCCCACGATCCGCCGCTGTACGGGTTCGGCTCGAAGAGCAGTACCTGACCGTCGTCGCTGAGACAATCAACGCCTGCGTACATGGCACAGCCCCAGGTCAGGATGGGTACGACGCCTTCGGGCCACTTCGGGTGCTCCACTCCGACGGACGCCGCACGTCGCGTGGAGTACTCGCCGACGACGCTGGAGCCCGGACCGAGCAGCGGCAGCAGTCGGTAGTCAGGGCCGAAACCGCCGTCGGCGACCTCGCGATACAGGCGCGCAAGGAGGGGATGCAGCGCGAAGCCCAGTTGCCCCTCGGCCTCCGCGATCCCGGCATCGTCGATGGGCGCGGGCAGGTCCTCGCTGTCGGATGCGGCCCTGACGGCAACGCGTTGCAGGAGGTCGTCCAAGTCGGTCATGACCGTGATGCTGACAGAGCCCACTGACAAGTCGACGGCCGGCCAGCGGGCCGTGCACGGGACCCGGCGCGCCCGTGGAGGCCCGACCGGCACTCAGCCGACGTGGACGCGCGGGCGGCGGTCGCGGTCGGGCTCGGCCTCGCGCAGGACCTCCCGGGTGACCGGGGCGATCTCGCCCTGGCCGAAGAGGAAGAAGCGGAGGAAGTTGGCGAACGGGTTGCCCTCGGTCCACTCGAAGTAGATGTGCGGGTGGGTGCCGGTGAGGTCGCGCGCGTGGAGGAGGAGGGCCGCCAGGGCGTTGGGGACCGAGGAGCTCTCCACGGTCAGGACGCGGTACCGGTCGTGGAGGACCTCGCCGCGGACGGTGAGTCCCGCTTCGAACTCGGACGGGTCGGTGATCGTCACCTCGACGAAGACGAAGTCCTCCGTGGTGGGGAGGTCGTTGTCGGCGCGGATCTGCTCGATCTTCTCGCGGTACTCGGTGATGTCCCGCTGGTCCGGCTCGTTGGCGATGAAGCGGGGCGTGCGGCGCGAGATGTCCTGGATGAACCGCTCGGCCATCTGGTCGAGCTCGACGTGCGTCACGCGCAGCTCGAAGGCGCGGCCGAGGCGGGAGAGGAGCGAGACGAGCATGATGCCGGCGATGAAGCAGGCGCCGATCTTCACGCCGTCCGGGCGCTCGATGATGTTGACGACGGTGGTGTACAGGAAGACCGCGGAGATGACGCCGAACCCGATCGACCAGCCGCGCTGCCCCGCCTTGCGGGCCGAGATGGTCACCGCGATGGCGGCCGAGCAGATGAGCACGAGGACACCGGTGGCGTACGCGCCGCCCTGGGCGTCGACGTCGGCGTCGAAGATCCACGTCACCAGGAAGGCGACGAGGGTGAAGACGATGACCATGGGGCGCACGGCACGGGCCCAGTGCGGGGCCATGCCGTACTTGGGGAGGTAGCGCGGCATCAGGTTCAGCAGACCGGCCATGGCGGAGGCGCCGGCGAACCACAGGATGCAGATGGTCGAGACGTCGTAGACGGTGCCGAAGGTGTTGCCGAGGTACTCGTGGGCCAGGTAGGCCAGCGCACGGCCGTTCGCCTTGCCGCCCGGCTCGAACTCCTGGTGCGGGATGAGGACCGTGGTGATGAAGCTCGTGAAGATCAGGAACACGCTCATGATCAGCGCGGCGGTGGTGAGGAGCTTCTTGGTGTCGCGGATCCGGCCGGTGGGGCTCGCCTCCGTGTCCTGCTGGTCGCCCTTCACGTGCGGCATGACGGCCACACCCGTCTCGAAGCCGGACAGGCCGAGCGCCAGCTTGGGGAAGACGATCAGCGCGACGCCGATCATGACGAAGATGTTGCCGTGCTCGGCGGTCAGGGCCTCCGTCCAGTCGGTGACGACGTGGCCCTCGGTGATCACGTGCCACAGGCCGCTGATCACGACCACGACGTTGAGCGCGAGGTAGACGGCCACGAGCGCGACGGCGACGCCGATCGCCTCCAGGAAGCCCTTCAGGAACACGGCGCCGAGCAGCGCGACCAGCAGCAGCGTGATCAGCACCTGCTTGTCCTGGAGGGCCGACTCCAGGTGCGGGTTCTCCACCAGGTGCGTGGAGGCGTCGGCGGCCGACAGGGTGATGGTGATCAGGAAGTCGGTCGCGGCGAAGCCCAGCAGGGTGAGGACGAAGAGCTTGCCCTTCCAGAAGGAGAGCAGCCGGGAGAGCATCGCGATCGAGCCCTCGCCCCGCGGGCTCTCCTCCGACACCCGGCGGTACACGGGCAGCGCGCCCGCCAGGGTCACGATCACGAGCACGATCGTCGCGACGGGGGACAGCAGTCCGGCGGCCAGGGCGGCGATGCCGGGCTGGTAACCGAGGGTCGAGAAGTAGTCGACACCGGTCAGGCACATCACCCGGTACCAGCGCTGGCCCTGGTGGCCGGTCTCGGGCGCTTCCTGGGGCCTGGACGGCCGGCCCTTGCCCATGTCGGACAGCCCCTCCAGCATCCACGCGCGAAGCCTGCCCCCTCGTGTGTCGGTCGTGGTGGCCATGGGGTGCTCCTGGGTTCTGCTCGCTGGCGAGGGGAAATCCGGCCGATTGTCGTACGGCCGGGCCAGCGTAAGCAGCGCGGATCGCCCCGGCGCGGGCGAGCGCGTCAGGAAAGCGTCAAGATCCGTCTTCCGGGCGTCGTCTTGCTCACACCCGGCGGAAGGAGGGCAGGTGCCGCTCCTCCGCCGGGGTCCCCCTCGGATGTCGTCCGGCGGGTCAGCCCTCGGCCGTCAGGGCCCTGAGCGCGATGTTCAGCTTCAGGACGTTGACCCGGGGCTCGCCCATGAAGCCGAGCGTGCGGCCCTCGGTGTTGTCCGCGACGAGCTTCGCCACGCGGGCCACCGGCAGTCCGTTGCGCTCCGCGACGCGGGGGACCTGGAGTTCGGCGTAGGCGGGGGAGATGTCGGGGTCGAGGCCGGAGCCGGAGGAGGTGACGGCGTCGGCCGGTACGTCCGAGGGCTTGATCTCGTGGGTGGCGGTGGAGTTGTCGGCGACGACGGCGGCCTTGGCCTCCTCGACATCGTTGACGAGGTCCTGGTCGTCGGCGGCCTTGTTGGTGGCGCCGGAGAGGACGAGGGAGTACCGGGTGTTGACGCTGTTGGTGCCCAGTCCGGCGGAGGGGCGGGGCTGGAACCACTTCAGGTCCGGCCGGGGGGCCTCGTCCGCGTCGTGCGGGTCCTGCTTCGGCAGGTCGTAGCGCTGCCCGATGAGGGAGGAGCCCACGACCGTGCCGCTCGCGTCCTCGACCTCGGACCCGTCGGCCTTGCCGTGGAAGACGGCCTGGGCGATCCCGGTGACGGCGAGCGGGTAGAGCACGCCGCAGATCACCGTGAGGACCAGCAGGGCGCGCAGGCCCGCGCCGAGCAGTCGTGCCGCGCTGGAGACGGAGTTGTTCATAGCCGATCAGCCGATTCCGGGGATGAGGGAGATGAGCAGGTCGATGAGCTTGATGCCGAGGAACGGGGCGATCAGGCCGCCGAGTCCGTAGAGGCCGAGGTTGCGGCGCAGCATCCGGTCGGCACTGGTGGGCCGGTACCGCACGCCCTTCAGGGCCAGCGGGACCAGCGCGATGATGACGAGCGCGTTGAAGATGACGGCGGAGAGGATCGCGGACTCGGGGGACGCCAGGCCCATGATGTTGAGCTTGTCCAGGCCCGGGTGGACCACGGCGAACATGGCCGGGATGATCGCGAAGTACTTCGCGACGTCGTTGGCGATGGAGAAGGTGGTCAGGGCGCCGCGGGTGATCAGGAGCTGCTTGCCGATCTCGACGATCTCGATGAGCTTGGTCGGGTCGGAGTCGAGGTCGACCATGTTCCCGGCCTCCTTGGCGGCCGACGTGCCCGTGTTCATCGCGACGCCGACGTCCGCCTGCGCGAGGGCCGGGGCGTCGTTCGTACCGTCGCCGGTCATGGCGACGAGCTTGCCGCCGGCCTGCTCCCGCTTGATGAGGGCCATCTTGTCCTCGGGGGTGGCCTCGGCGAGGAAGTCGTCGACGCCCGCCTCTTCGGCGATGGCCTTGGCGGTCAGCGGGTTGTCGCCGGTGATCATGACGGTCCTGATGCCCATGCGGCGCAGCTCGTCGAACCGCTCCCGCATGCCCTCCTTGACCACGTCCTTGAGGTGGATGACGCCCAGGACCCGCGCCCCGTCCGCGTCCTCGACGGCGACGAGCAGCGGGGTGCCGCCGGCCTGCGCGATCGTGTCGGCCAGTGCCTGCGCGTCGTCCGCGACGTCGCCGCCGCGCTCGTTCACCCACGCGATGACCGACCCGGTCGCGCCCTTGCGGACCCCGCGGCCGTCGACGTCCACGCCCGACATGCGGGTCTGGGCGGTGAACGCGATCCACTCGGCGTGGGCGAGTTCGCCCCGGTGCCGTTCGCGCAGCCCGTACTTCTCCTCGGCGAGGACCACGATCGAGCGGCCCTCAGGGGTCTCGTCGGCCAGCGACGACAGCTGGGCGGCGTCCGCGACCTCGTCGGCGGTGGTCCCCCTGACCGGCAGGAACTCGGCGGCCTGGCGGTTGCCGAGGGTGATGGTGCCGGTCTTGTCGAGCAGCAGGGTGGAGACGTCGCCGGCGGCCTCGACGGCCCGGCCGGACATGGCGAGGACGTTGCGCTGGACGAGGCGGTCCATGCCGGCGATGCCGATGGCGGAGAGCAGGGCGCCGATGGTGGTGGGGATGAGGCACACCAGCAGCGCGGTCAGCACGACCATCGACTGCTCGGCGCCGGCGTAGACCGCGAAGGGCTGGAGGGTGACGACCGCGAGCAGGAAGACGATCGTGAGGGACGCCAGCAGGATGTTGAGGGCGATCTCGTTCGGGGTCTTCTGCCGGGCCGCGCCCTCGACCAGGCTGATCATGCGGTCGATGAAGGTCTCGCCGGGCCTGGTGGTGATCTCGACGACGATCCGGTCGGACAGGACCCTCGTGCCGCCGGTCACGGCGCTGCGGTCGCCGCCCGACTCGCGGATGACGGGGGCCGACTCGCCGGTGATGGCGGACTCGTCGACGGAGGCCACTCCCTCGACGACGTCGCCGTCGCCGGGGATGACGTCGCCGGCCTCGCAGACGACCAGGTCACCGATGCGCAGGTCGGTGCCGGGGACCCGCTCCTCGGTCGTGCCGCCGGCGGTGAGCCGGCGGGCGACGGTGTCCGTCTTCGCCTTCCGGAGCGTGTCGGCCTGGGCCTTGCCGCGGCCCTCGGCGACGGCCTCCGCCAGGTTCGCGAAGATCGTGGTCAGCCACAGCCAGGCCGTGATCGCCCAGCCGAACCAGTCGCCCGGCTTCGTGACGGCCAGGACGGTGGTCAGGACCGAGCCGATCTCGACGACGAACATGACCGGGGACCTGACCATCACCCGGGGGTCGAGCTTGCGGATCGCGTCGGGGAAGGACCTGACCAGCAGCTCGGGGTCGAAGAGACCGCCGGCCACGCGCCCTTCGCCGGGCCCGTGGCCGGCGGGCACGTCCTGGTGCGGGGCGCGGGTGGGGGTCGTGATGGACATGGCGTCCCGCTTCTCTACGTCCGTGGTCATGACGCCAGCCCTTCGGCGAGCGGCCCCAGCGCGAGCGCCGGGAAGTAGGTCAGACCGGTGATGATCATGATGGATCCGACCAGCAGGCCGGTGAACAGCGGCTTCTCCGTGCGCAGGGTGCCGGCCGTCTCCGGTACGGGCCGTTGCTCGGCGAGGGAGCCGGCCAGCGCGAGGACGAAGACCATGGGCAGGAAGCGGCCCAGGAGCATCGCGAGGCCGATCGTGGTGTTGAACCACTGGGTGTCGGCGTTCAGGCCGGCGAAGGCCGAGCCGTTGTTGTTGGCGCCCGAGGTATAGGCGTACAGGACCTCGGAGAAGCCGTGCGCGCCGGAGTTGAGCATGGAGTGCGGCGGGGTGGGCAGGGCCATGGCGGCGGCGGTGAAGCACAGCACCAGGGCCGGGGTGACGAGGATGTAGCAGGCCGCGAACTTGATCTCACGGGTGCCGATCTTCTTGCCGAGGTACTCGGGTGTGCGGCCGACCATCAGGCCGGCGATGAACACCGCGATGACGGCCATGACGAGCATGCCGTAGAGGCCGGAGCCGACGCCCCCGGGCGCGATCTCGCCGAGCTGCATGCCGAGGAGCTGGATGCCGCCGCCGAGGCCGGTGTAGGAGGAGTGGAAGGAGTTCACCGCGCCGGTCGAGGTGAGGGTCGTGGCCACCGAGAAGATGGACGACGCGCCGACGCCGAAGCGGGTCTCCTTGCCCTCCATCGCGCCGCCGGCGGCCTGGAGGGCGGGGCCGTGGTGGGCGAACTCGGTCCACATCATCAGCGCGGTGAACCCGAGCCAGATGATCGCCATCGTCGCGAGTACCGCGTAACCCTGCCGCAGGTTCCCGACCATCCGGCCGAACGTGCGGGTCAGCGAGAACGGGATGACCAGGATGAGGAAGACCTCGAAGAGGTTGGAGAAGGGGGTCGGGTTCTCGAAGGGGTGGGCGGAGTTGGCGTTGAAGTAGCCGCCGCCGTTCGTCCCGAGTTCCTTGATGACCTCCTGGGACGCGACCGCGCCGCCGTTCCACTGCCGGCTGCCGCCCATGAACTGGCCGACCTCGTGGATGCCGGCGAAGTTCTGGACGGCGCCGCAGGCGACCAGGACCAGGGCCCCGACCACCGAGATCGGCAGCAGGATGCGGACGGTGCCGCGGACCAGGTCGGCCCAGAAGTTGCCGAGTTCGCCGGTGCGGGAGCGGGCGAAGCCGCGTACGAGCGCCACGGCGACGGCCATGCCGACCGCGGCCGAGACGAAGTTCTGCACGGCCAGGCCGCCGGTCTGCACGACGTGGCCCATGGCCTGTTCGCCGTAGTACGACTGCCAGTTGGTGTTGGCGACGAACGACGCCGCGGTGTTGAAGGCCTGGTCCGGGTCGATGGACCGGAACCCGAGGGAGCCGGGCAGGACGCCCTGCAGGCGCTGCAGCGCGTAGAGGAAGAGGACGCCCACGGCGGAGAAGGCCAGCACGCCGCGCAGGTACGCGGTCCAGCGCATCTCGGCGTTCGGATCGGCACCGATGGCCTTGTAGATCCACTTCTCCGGGGCGTAGTGCTTCTCGGCGGAGTAGACCCGGGCCATGTGGTCGCCGAGCGGGCGGTAGGCCAGGCCCAGGGCGGCGACGAGGGCGAGGAGCTGGAGCACGCCGGCCAGCCGGGGACTCATGACGCCGGCTGCGTCAGCAGCAATGAAGGCCACGTCAGAACCTCTCCGGCTTGACGAGGGCGAGGACGAGGTAGCCCAGCAGGGCGACGGCCACGACGAGGCCGACGACGTTCTCGGCGGTCACAGCTTGGTCACCCCCTTGGCGACGAGACCCACCAGCACGAAGACGACGAGCGTGGTGAGGACGAAGGCCAGATCGGCCATCGCGAGCTCCTGAAGACGAAGTGACGAGATTGATTTCCGGCCGCAGTGGCCGAGTGAGATCTCACCCCATGCCCGCCGGGGTGTTGACGGGCCTTGACGCCCTCCATACGGGCCGACCGGAACCTTTGACGCCGCCCTGACGCCGGGCGCGCGCCGCACCTGCCGCGTCCGTCCGCCCGATCCGTCCGGGGCCCTTCCACGGTGCGTCCGCTGCCGTGCGTCGGCGCACCCGCGACCGGTCCCTTGACGGTTTCCTGACGCCCCGTCCGGCCGGCCCGTACGGGAGGCGTGGAGGGCGCGGCGATGTCGGCGCGGCCGAGCGGCTCACGCCCCCGGGGCGCCCCACACGGGGAACCAGCGGGCCAGGTCGGGCTCGACGGCGAGGTCGTCCTTGAGGACGGCCTTGACCTGGAGTTCCAGGGAGTTGTCGCGCCGGTTGCCGGGCAGCGGGGCGAAGGGGTAGAACGTGCCGCGCTTGTAGAGGTAGACCAAGGCGAGGGGGCGCGCGCCGGCGTCCTGGAAGCCGACCAGGGAGCACAGCAGGTGGGGGCCGAAGCCACTGTCCTGCAGGGCGGTGTTCACCGCGTGCAGGTCGCCGACCAGGGCGGGCAGGTCGTCCGGGGGACGGCGCGAGAGCAGCCAGCCGTAGCCGTACGCGTCGTGGCTGAACTCGACTGTCGAGCCCCGCCGTTCGGTGTCCGCCTCCAGCAGCTCCCGGACGTCCCGCCGGACCTGGGCGAAGGCCTCGCCCTCGATGGCCGAGAAGCACACCGAGCCGCTGCCGGTCGGGACGAAGCCCGCGGCCGCCTGCAGGGTGATCGCCGCCGAGGGCAGGGCGAACAGCCGGTCCAGGTCGGGCGCCGCCGGTCGGGACCGGCCCAGCAGCGCGTCCCAGAACCCCATGCCGCCGGCCCTCAGCCCTCGGCCGCGGCGCCGTCGCCCAGCCGCGCGGCGATCTCGGCCAGGGCGTCCAGCCGGCGCTCCAGGGTGGGGTGGGTGGAGAACAGGTCGGCCAGCGTCGCGCCGGAGCCGAGCGCGGGGGTGAAGAAGAACGCGTTGAACGCCTGGGCGGTGCGCAGGTCCTGGGTGGGGATGCGGGCGATGTCGCCGGTGACCTTGGTCAGGGCCGAGGCCAGTGCGGACGGTTTGCCGGTGAGCAGGGCCGCCGCCCGGTCGGCGGCCAGCTCCCGGTAGCGGGACAGGGCGCGGATGAGGAGGAAGCTGAGGGCGTACACGAGGGCGGAGACGCCCATGACGACGGCGATGGCGGCGGCGGCGTTCTGGTCGCGGCGGGCCCCGCCGAAGACGCCCGAGTAGAAGGTGAAGCGCACCAGCAGGCCGGCGAGGACGCCCAGGAACGACGCGATGGTGATCACCGCGACGTCGCGGTGGGCGACGTGGGACAGCTCGTGGGCGAGTACGCCCTCCAGTTCCTCCGTCGTCAGCCGTCTGCGCAGGCCGGTGGTGATGCACAGGACGGCGTTGTCGGCGTTGCGGCCGGTGGCGAAGGCGTTGGGCAGGTCCATGCGGGAGAGCGCGACGCGGGGCTTGGGCATGTCCGCGGTCGCGCAGAGCCGGTCGACGAGGGCGTGCAGCTCCGGCTCCTCCTCGGGGGTGACGAGCTCGCCGTGCATGGCGAAGAGGGCGATCCGGTCCGAGTACCAGAACTGGGCCACCAGCAGGCCGGCGGCGACGACGACCACCAGGGCCGTCGACTTCAGGAGCACGATCAGCGCCGCGACGAAGCCGACGTACACCAGGCCCAGCAGGAACATGGTGATGCCCATCCGCACCGTGAGCTGCCGGTCGGGCTCGAAACGGCTGACGCGGGTCATGGCGGCCGCCTTCCTCGCGGCCGGCCGGGTCGGGCGGGGAGCCGGGGGCTTCCGGCGGGGACCGCGCTGACTCCATTGTCCGCCGACCCGGCGGCGTTCCGGCGGGCCCGGGAAGGTAGGGACCTTCGGCCCCGTCCGGGGGCCTGGGCGGCCCTGCGCCGGGACGGTGTCGGCGGGGCAGCGTAGGAACTGTCACCAGTACGTCCTCGGTGGGGAGGAACCGTGGAAGCCACCATCCGGACCCCGGACACCAGCTCGGTCATCGTCGGCGTCGACGGCTCGAAGCCGGCGCGCGCGGCCGCCCTGTGGGCGGCGGACGAGGCCGCCCGCCGGGGCCGTCCCCTGCACGTCCTGTACGCGGCCGACACCGACAACAAGGCCCTGTACCTGTCGGCCCACACCGTCGAGGGGATACGCGCGGCCGGCCGCACGCTCCTGGACGACACCGCCCGGGCGGTCACCGCAGCACACCCCGACCTCCAGGTCACCACCGAGTTCAGCCGCCGCGACGCCGTCGCCGGCCTGCACGCCGCGGGCGGCCTGTACGGCACGATCGTGGTCGGCAGCCGCGGTCTGGGCGGCTTCAACTCCCTCATGCTCGGCTCGGTCGGCCTCAAGACGGCCGCGGGCGCGCGGACGCCGGTCGTGGTGGTCCGCGGCAACGGGGACGGGGCGGAGACCGGCGTGGTCCTGGCCGCCGTCCGCGACGAGCACGACCTGGTCTGCGCCCGCTACGCGGCCCGGGAGGCCGAACTGCGCAAGGCGTCGCTGCGGCTGCTCCACGTGTGGAGCCTGCTGGAGTCCGTCGGGAACGTCGTCGGCCAGCTCGACGCCGTGGACGAGCTCGCCCAGGAACACGTACGGCACCTGACGGCGGTCGCGGACCAGATCCACGAGGAGTTCCCCGCGCTGAGCATCCACGCGGACGCGGAGAAGAGCGTCTCCGTCGGCGGCGTGCTCGTCGAGGCCACCCGCCACGCCGACCTGCTCGTCATGGGCGGACGCCGCGAGCGGGGCTTCATCGGGACCACCCTCGGCCGGGCGACGCACACCCTCGTGCACCACGCCCACTGCCCGGTCCTGCTCATCCCCCGCATGCCCGAAACGAAGGAGGAGGAGGCGTCGTGACCCACGGCCGCCGGAACGG
Organism: Streptomyces sp. NPDC093225; assembly: GCF_044753805.1. Lineage (NCBI taxonomy): Bacteria > Bacillati > Actinomycetota > Actinomycetes > Kitasatosporales > Streptomycetaceae > Streptomyces > Streptomyces sp. NPDC093225. The sequence goes on along the minus strand of NZ_JBIVNX010000041.1, from coordinate 28,884 downwards.
TCCGACCCAGCCGGAACGGTCCGACCGGGCCTGACGGCCTGACCGGCCCGACCTGCCGGTCGTGACCGGCTGGGCCCGACCGGACCCGACCGTTCGCGGTGACGCGAAAGCGCCTCTGTCCGGAGCTACCGTGAAGGGGAAACCCCTCCTCCCGGCACCGGACGGAAGGCCAGAGCATGGGCGAAGCCGGCCAGGCGGCCGCAGGGCGCGCCGTACCGCGGCTGCGGCTGGACGAGCTGCTCGACGAGCTCCAGGCCCGCATCGACGAGGTCCGCGGCACCCGTGACCGGCTCAACGGCCTCCTCGAGGCCGTCATGTCCGTGGGCCGCGGCCTGGACCTCCCGCAGGTGCTGCGCGGCATCGTGGAGGCCGCAGTCGTCCTCGTCGACGCCGAGTACGGGGCCCTCGGCGTGATCGGCGAAGGGCGCAGGCTCGCCGAGTTCCTGCCCGTCGGCATCAGCGACGGGCTCCGGGCCCGGATCGGCGACCTGCCCTCCGGCCACGGCATCCTCGGCGAGCTGATCCGCCACCCCGAGCCCCTGCGGCTTTCGGAGCTGTCCGAGCACCCCGCGTCGTACGGCTTCCCCGCGCACCACCCCCCGATGCACTCCTTCCTCGGCGTCCCCATCCGGGTCCGCGAAGAGGTCTTCGGCAACCTCTACCTGACCGAGAAGCGCGGCGGCGTCGAATTCGACGCGGAGGACGAGGCCGTCCTGTCCACCCTCGCCGTCGCCGCCGGCATCGCCATCGAGAACGCCCGCCTGTACGAGGAGGTGCGGCTGCGCGAGCGCTGGCTGACGGCCAGCTCCGACATCACCAGCGCCCTGCTGTCCGGCCAGCCGGAGCACGAGGTGCTGGAGGGCATGCTGGAGCGGGCCAAGGACATCACGGGCGCCGACCTGGCCGTCTACCACCTCATCGGCCCGGGCGGCGAGCTGCGCGGCTCGCTGGCGCTCGGGGACGGCGCGGACGCCCACCAGGGGGTCGTGCTGCCCAGCACCGCGGGCACCCTGGCCGAGGCGGCGCTGGCCCACGACGGCATCGTCACCGTCACCGAGGCGGAGACCGACGGGCGGATCACCGTCCAACCCGAGCGGTGGCGCGGCTTCGGCCCCGCCGTGGCCGTCACGGTCGGTACGAAGGAGAAGCTCAGCGGCGTGCTCCTGCTCGCCCGGCGGCTCGGCCGACCCCTCTTCGCCGGCTCCGAGGTCGCCGCCCTCCCGGGGTACGCCGGCCAGGCCGCCCTCGCCCTCGAACTTGCCGACCGGCGCCGCGGCGCCGAGCAGATGAGCCTGCTGGAGGATCACGACCGCATCGCCCGCGACCTGCACGACCTGGCCATCCAGCGGCTCTTCGCCACCGGCATGACCCTGCAGAGCGCCCAGCGCTTCGTCGAGCACCCCGAGGCCTCCGAGCGGCTGGCCCGGGCCGTGGACGACCTGGACGCCACCATCAAGATCATCCGTTCGACGATCTTCGGCCTCCGCGACCACGAGACGCCCGGAGCCGCCCCCAAGCTGCGGGTGCGCCTGGTCAGGGCCGTGGACGAGGCGGCCGGCGCCCTGGGGTTCGCCCCGGCCCTGCGCATGGAGGGCCTCGTCGACACCGACGTACCGGTGGCCGTGGCCGACCAGGTCCTCGCGGTGGTGGGCGAGGCGCTCACCAACGTGGCCCGGCACGCCAAGGCCACCCGGACCGAGGTGGCGGTCGTCGTGGCCGACGGCCGGCTGACCGTCACCGTCACCGACGACGGCGTCGGCCTGCCGGCGGCCGGTCCGCGCAGCGGCCTGCGCAACCTGGCCGAACGCGCGCGCGAGCTCGGCGGGTCGATGACGACGGCCGCCCCCGGCCCGGCCGACCACGGCACCCGTCTGACCTGGCGCGTCCCGATCCCCGCGGCACCCTCCTGACCTGCGGGAGCCGGTGGGATCGACGCCCCGGGGCGTCTCAGAATGGCCAGGACCAGTCGGCCACCTCGGGGAGGTCCGTGCCGTGCTCGCGGATCCAGTCCCCGTGGCGCCGGCGCTGCACCACCATCCGGCGGCGGAGCTCGGCCGCGTCCTCGCCGAGCCCGGGCACCCGGTCCAGCACGTCCATCACCAGCCGGTACCGGTCGAGGTCGTTGCGGACGACCATGTCGAACGGCGTGGTGGTCGAGCCCGACTCCTTGTAGCCGCGGACGTGGAGCCGGGCGTGGTTCGGGCGCCGGTAGGCCAGGCGGTGGATGAGCCACGGGTAGCCGTGGTAGGCGAAGACCACCGGACGGTCACGGGTGAAGAGCTCCTCGTACCGGTCGTCCGCCATCCCGTGCGGATGCTCCTCCCCGGGCAGCAGCCGGGCGAGGTCGACCACGTTCACGACGCGGACGGACAGCGTCGGCAGGTGCTCGCGCAGCAGGGCCGCGGCCGCCACGACCTCCAGCGTGGGTACGTCCCCCGCACAGGCGAGCACCACGTCCGGCTCGCGCCCCGGCCGCTCCGTGCCGGCCCACGACCAGACCCCCGCACCACGGGCGCAGTGCGCGCGGGCCTCCTCGATCGACAGCCAGTCGAAGCAGGGCTGCTTGCCGGCCACGACCACGTTGACCCGGTCCCGGCTGCGCAGCACGTGGCCGGCGACCGCGAGCAGGGTGTTGGCGTCCGGCGGGAGGTAGACCCGGACGACCTCCGGGCTCTTGTTGAGCACGTGGTCGACGAACCCGGGATCCTGGTGGGAGAAGCCGTTGTGGTCCTGGCGCCAGACGTGCGACGTCAACAGGTAGTTGAGGGAGGCGATCGGCGCGCGCCAGGGCAGCGTGCGGGCGGTGCGCAGCCACTTCACGTGCTGGCCGACCATCGAGTCGACGATGTGGGCGAAGGCCTCGTACGTGGAGAACAGGCCGTGCCGACCGGTGAGGAGGTACCCCTCCAGCCAGCCCTGGCAGGTGTGCTCGGAAAGGATCTCCATCACCCGGCCGTCCCGCGCCAGGTGCTCGTCGGTGGGCGCGGTGGCCGCCTGCCAGGCCTTGCCGGTCGCGTCGTACAGGTCGTCCAGCCGGTTCGAGGCGGTCTCGTCGGGACCGACGATCCGGAAGTCCCGCCGCTCGGCGGTGTCGGCCATGACCCGGGCGAGGTACCGCCCGAGCACCCGGGTGGGTTCGTGCGCCCCCGTGCCGGGCTTCGCGGCCGGCACGGCGTACGCGTCGACGGGCGGCAGCGGCAGCGGGCGCAGCAGGCGGCCGCCGTTGGCGTGCGGGTTCGCGCCGAGTCGGTGCCCGCCCGCCGGGACGCAGGCCAGTACCCGGGGCAGCGGACGGCCCTCGGCGTCGAACAGCTCCTCCGGGCGGTACGAGCGCAGCCAGGCCTCCAGCGCCGCCAGCCGGTCGGGGTTCTCGCGCACGTCCGGCAGCGGGACCTGGTGGGCCCGCCAGGTGCCCTCCACCGGCCGACCGGCCACCTCCCGCGGCCCGGTCCAGCCCTTCGGGGTCCGCAGCACGATCACCGGCCAGGCGGGCAGGCACCGGCGCGTCGCGCCCGTCCGCGCCGTGCGCTGGATGCGTCCGACGAGGTCGAGGGCGGTGTCCATCGCCTCCGCCAGGTCCCGGTGCACGACGTACGGGTCGTCGCCCGACACGAACAGCGGGGCGTAGCCGTAGCCGCGCAGCAGGGCGTCCAGCCGGGGGCCGGGGATCCTCGAGAGCACCGTCGGATTGGCGATCTTGTACCCGTTCAGGTGCAGGACGGGCAGCACGGCTCCGTCGTGGACCGGGTCCAGGAAGGTGTTCGAGTGCCAGGACGCCGCCAGCGGCCCGGTCTCCGCCTCACCGTCGCCGATGACGCAGGCGACGAGCAGCCCCGGGTTGTCGAGGGCGGCCCCGAAGGCGTGGGACAGCGAGTAGCCCAGTTCCCCGCCCTCGTGGATCGATCCGGGGGTCTCCGGCGCCACGTGGCTGGGCACGCCGCCCGGGAAGGAGAACTGCCGGAAGAGCCTGCGCATCCCGTCCGCGTCGCGGGTGACGTCGGGGTAGGTCTGCGTGTAGGTGCCGTCCAGCCACGCGTTGGCCAGGACGGCGGGGGCGCCGTGCCCCGGTCCCCATACGCACAGGGCGTCCAGGGACCGCTCCTTGATCACCCGGTCCAGGTGGGTGTGCACCAGGTTGAGCCCCGGCGAGGTGCCCCAGTGGCCGAGCGGCCGGGGCTTGACGTGGGCGGGCCGGAGCGGTTCGCGGAGCAGAGGGTTGTCCAGCAGGTAGATCTGGCCGGCGGCCAGGTAGTTGGCCGCCCGCCAGTGGGCGTCCAGTTCGGGGACCGGATACGTCGCCATCCGACGCTCCTTCACGGTGACGGGCACCCGTGACGGGTGCCGGTGCCGAGGACTGTCCTCCGGTTCCCCGCGGGCGGGCAGGGGCGGACCGGCCCGGGGAGAGGGACCGTCGGCCCCGGGACAGTCGCCCCGCCGCCCGCCAGGGCCGTGCCGGCGCAGGCGTCGACGCCGGGCCCCTCCCGGTTGCGGCGCCGCGGGTCCGCGACACCCTGGAAGTGCCCGCAACCGACGAGGAGGGGGCCACGGTCGTTCTCGACGGTGCCACCCGGCGACCCGGGCGGGAGGAGCCCGACCGGCCCCCGGTGGGGACCGACCGGCCCATGCGCCCCGGCCGCCCCGCGCACCAGCCTTGACGGTGACCACCCTGTACAGCACACACGGGAAGGGGCACGCCATGAAGGCGCTCGTCTTCCACGAGCCGGGGCGAACCTCTTGGCAGGACGTCCCGGACCCGGCCATCAAGGACGCCGCCGACGCGGTCGTACGGGTCGAGGCCGTCACCATCTGCGGCACCGACCTGCACATCGTCAAGGGAGACGTCCCCGAGGTGACGCCCGGCCGTGTGCTGGGCCACGAGGCCGTCGGCACGGTCGTGGAGATCGGCGGCGACGTGCGCACCGTACGCCCCGGCGACCGGGTCCTGATCTCGTGCATCTCCGCCTGCGGCCGCTGCCGGTTCTGCCGCGAGGGCCGCTACGGCCAGTGCCGCGGGGGCGGCGGCTGGGTCCTGGGCCACACCATCGACGGCACCCAGGCCGAGTACGTCCGCGTGCCGTTCGCCGACCTGTCGGTGCACCCGCTGCCCCACGCCGTGGACAGCCGGGAGGCGGTCCTGCTGGCCGACATCTTCCCCACCTCGTACGAGGTCGGGGTCCTCAACGGCGGCGTGCGCCCCGGCGACACCGTCGTCGTGGTCGGTGCCGGGCCCATCGGCCTGGCCGCCATCACCACCGCCAAGCTCTACAGCCCCTTCCGCATCGTCGTCGTCGACCTCGCCGAGTCCCGCCTGGCGGCCGCCCGCGACCTCGGCGCCGACGCCACCGCCGGCGCCCGGGAGGGTCCCGAGCAGCTGGTGGAGGACCTCACGGAGGGCCTCGGCGCGGACGTCGTGATCGAGGCCGTGGGCGTGCCCGAGGCGTTCGAGATGTGCACCCGCATGGTCCGCCCCGGCGGCCGGGTCGCCAACATCGGCGTCCACGGCAAGCCGGCCGTCCTGCACCTCGAGGACCTGTGGATCAAGGACGTCACCATCACCACCGGCCTCGTCGACACCTCCTCCACCCCCATGCTGCTGCGCATGCTGGCCGCCGGCCGGCTGCCCGCCGCCGCCCTGGTCACCCACGCCTTCGAGCTGGACCGGATGGAAGAGGCGTACGACGTCTTCTCCCGCGCCGCCGACACCGGCGCGCTGAAGGTCGTCCTCGGCGGACCGTGGCACGACGCGGTCGCCGTACCGCCCCAGGAAGAGCGTGTGCGATGAACACCCTGCACGGCACCGAGCCACGCCGGCCCCGCGACGCGGACGCGGGGCAGCGCGGCCGCACCGACCTGGGCCGCCGCGTCGCCGCCCGCCGGACCGAACTCGGCCTGAGCCGCGAGGCGCTGGGCGAGCGGTGCGGCGCCGACGCCCACTACATCGCCTACCTCGAGGACCACGCCGCCGCGCCCGCGGCCGGTACGCTCATCCGACTCGCCAACGCCCTCGGCACCACGGTCGACGACCTGACCGGCGCGAACAGGGACCGGACCCCGGGCACCGCGACCGCGGTGCGCGAGGCCGAGCTGCTGCCCCTCGACGAGGCCGAGAGCCGCAGCCTGCTCGGCACCCACGGGGTGGGCCGGGTGGCCGTCTTCACCGCCGAGGGTCCCGCGATCCTTCCGGTCAACTACGTCGTCGCGGGGGCCGACATCGCCTTCCGTACGTCCGGCGACGCCGTGCCGGCCAGGGCCGCGGGAACCGAAGTGGCCTTCGAGGTCGACCGGATCGACGAAGTGGCCGCGACGGGGTGGAGCGTGCTGGCCGTGGGCGAACTCAGGGGCGTCACCGACGCCGACGAGCTCCGGCGCCTGAACGCCGCGGCCCGTTCCGTCCCGTGGGCGGGCGGTGAGCGGGCCCACTGGATGCGGCTCACCCCCGTACGCCTCACCGGCCGCCGGATCGCGCACCCGTGATCCGGCCCGGCCCCGTGTCCCCTGGGGACGTCGTGCCGGTCGGGCCGGGCGGACCCACCGCCGGGCCCACCCGATCGGTCAGGAGCTCGCCGCCGCCCGAGCGCCGGCGGGCGCAGCACGGAGGCGCGTCATGTTCCACCGGAGGACCCCCACCGGGGCCGGACCGCTGCACCGGGCGGCCGACCGCGCCCGCACCCGCTGGCACGCCGTCTTCGTACTGGCCTGCGCCCTCGCGGTGATCGCCGGCGTCCTGGCCGCCCTGGCCGTGCGGGACGCCGACACCCGCACCGCGCAGGAGCAGGCCCGCCACCGGCACCGCGTCACCGCCACCGTGGTCGCGGAGCCGACCGTCGTCACGGCCGGCCGGTCGGGCGGCTTCGGCCTGACGGCGCGGGCGGTCTGGAGGTACCCGGCGGCCGGTGCGGAGCACGCCGGCACCATCACCGTGCCGTTCCGCACGCACGCCCACGACCGGGTGCCCCTGTGGGTCGACGACGGCGGACGTGCGGCCGCCGGCCCCGCGTCGGCCACCGACATCGGCCTCAACGCGGCCGGCCTCGGCGCCTGCGTCTGCGCCGCGACCGTCCTGGGCGCCGGGGCGGTGGTCCACCTGCGCCTGCGGCGGGTCGAGGCGGGCAGCCTGCGCGACTGGGACCGCGAGTGGGAGGTGGTCGAGCCGCTGTGGACCGGCCGGCTCCGCCCCGGACCGGGCGCCGGCGACGACTGAAGGGCACGCCCCCGGGGCGTCCGGCGCCCGGACGCCGCGAAAAACCGGTGGAGCGGCGCCGCCGTGCGCGCTTACCGTGCTGTCGGACCGAGTCGTCGAGGCAAGGACGCGCCGTTGTACACCAAGTGAGACCCCCCGAGAGCTGATCTGTCGCGCGTCGCACCTGTGCGCCGTGCTGCTTCCTGCTGCGGACTTCTCACTGAAATCGGTGTACACCTGTGCTCAACGACTGGGTGGTCGCTCCCACCTGCCTGCCCCTCGTACGTCGCCGTTGCCCCGCGTGCGCGGCCGACCGCTTCCGGGCGAGCGGCAAATTCCGCGTCAACGCGAACCACAAGCTCCTCGACGTCTGGCTCCTCGTGCTCTGCACCTCCTGCGGGGACACCGCGAAGCTCACGGTCCTGGAGCGGACGCACGTGCGCTCCGTGCGGCCCGAGATGCTGGACCGGCTGCACGACAACGACCCGGGCCTGACCGCCGAGTTGCTCCAGGACCCGGTCGTGCAGCGCCGCAACCGCATCGCCCTCGACTGGGACGGTGCCTGGCGCCTCGACACCGGAGGATCGGACCACCTCGACCGCGAGGTGATCGACGTCTCGGTCCGCTTCGCGGCGCGGATCCCGGTCCGGCCGGTGCGACTCGTCGCCGAGGGCTGCGGCCTGTCGCGGGCGGAGGTCGAGAGGCTGGTGGCGGACGGGAAGATCGTGTCCGCCGTCCGGCTGAGCGGCAAGCTCTCCGGCGACTTCACCTTCACGCTCAAGCGCTGAGCCCTTTCGGGACCGCGGGGGCCCGGCCGGTGCGATCGGCCGGTCGGGCCCCCGCGGAGGGGCCCTCACGGTCGGGCGCGCGGTCGGGCCCGTGGTCAGGCGCTCCGGTCACGCCCCGCGGTCAGACGGGGCGGCCCGGCCGGCGGCTGGGCGGTACCAGGGCGTGGCTGGCGATCACCGCCGCCTGGACCCGCCGTTCGACGCCGAGCTTCGTGAAGAGGCGCGAGACGATGTTCTTGACGGTCTTCTCGGCGAGGAAGAGCCGCTTGCCGATCTCACGGTTCGTCAGCCCCTCGCTCACCAGCACCAGGATCTCCTTCTCCCGGTCCGTGAAGCCCGGCAGGCCCGGCACGCGCTCCTCCTCGGGGACCTCGCCCCGCATCCGCGCCATGACCCGGGCGGTGGCCCCCGGATCGAGCATGGACCGCCCCGAGGCGACCGTGCGTACGGCGGTCACCAGGTCGGTGCCGTTGATCTGCTTGAGGACGTAGCCGGAGGCGCCGGCCATGATGGCGTCCAACAGGGCGTCCTCGTCGTCGAACGAGGTGAGCATGAGGCAGGCCAGGTCCGGCATGCGCGAGCGCAGCTCGCGGCAGACGGAGACCCCGTCGCCGTCCGGCAGCCGTACGTCGAGCACCGCCACGCGCGGGCGCAGCGCCGGCACCCGTACGAGGGCCTGCTCCGCGGTGGCGGCCTCGCCCACGACGCGGATGTCGGGTTCGGCGTCCAGCAGGTCGTGCACGCCCCGGCGGACGACCTCGTGGTCGTCGAGGAGGAAGACGCTGACGGGCTCCTCCGCCGGGAGGGGCTCACCGCTGTCGGACATCTCGGACTCCTTGGTCGTGGCCGCGGCGCGAGCGCGGGCGTGGGGGCGCCCTGGCATCCTGCCGCGCCGGCGGGACCTCAGGACAGGGCCGATCGGCCCTCCTTGACCCGCCGTCACGCGGACGTTCGGCACCGACGGGGGACTTTCGGCGTCTTCTCGGGACCTTCGGCCCTTCGTGCGGGGCCAGCGGACCTTTCGGCGCGCCCGGCGGAGCTGATGAGGTGGCCGTGCCCCGGCCGGGGCTCCGGCGCGGTGACCGGCCGGTGACGGTGATGTACGACGGAGTGAGGACGCATGGGCAGAACGATGATCGCGCTCAGGACCGTCTCGCGGGGCGACTGGGGGCCGGGGGTGGCGGTGGTGGGGGAGTTGGACGTCCACACCGTGGCCGCCGTGGAGCCGCGACTGGCCCGGCTCGCCGACCACGGCGGGGACCTGGTGCTGGACCTTTCGGGCGTCGCCTTCTGCGACAGCTCCGGCATCGCCCTGTTCCTCCGGCTCGACCGCCGGTGCGCGCGGGCCGGCGCGCGCCTGCTGCTCGACGGCGTGCCGCCGCTGCTGGCCAAGTCGATGCGGGTGCTGGGGGCCGACCGGGACCTGTGCTGCCGGTGGGCGTGACGGACGGGGAAACGAGGACCGTTCGGCCCTGGTGCGCGCAGGGTGTTCCGGGTGACGCTGCTGATCGGAGAGCGACACGAAGCGAAAGACTCCGGACCGGGATGCGCATCATGGAATACGGCAACGAACGTCGAACGGGTCACTGCGCGACCACTGCCGCGCCGATCCCGGCCGCGGCCGGTCCGCGCCGCATGCGGCCGCTGGACCGTACCGAGGCCCTGCGCCTCCTCGGCTCCGTCTCCCTGGGCCGGGTGGTCTTCACCCGGCACGCACTGCCCGCCGTGCGCCCCGTCAACCACGTGCTGGACGGCGAGGACGTCCTCGTGCGGGTCCACGACGGCGGGGCGCTCGCCGCCCTGGCCGCGCCCGCGGACTCCGCCGGCGTGGTGGTCGCGTACGAGGCCGACGAGATCGACCCGGTGACCCACCTCGGCTGGAGCGTGGTGGTCACGGGGTACGCCCGCTCGGTGGGGGACCGGGCCGAGGCGGCACGGCTCGGGGCGCGGCTGCTCCCCTGGGTGGGACTCGACATGCCGCACGTCGTGCGGATCCAACCCGACCTGGTCACCGGATACGTCCTGGAGCGCGATCCGGCCGACGCCGGCTGAGGCGGGGGCGTCACGCCCCCGGCCGCCACGCCCCGGCCGCCGTGCCGGCGGCCGTACGGGCCGGCCGGGCCGTCAGGGGGCGGGTGCGGGTTGGGACGTGGTGACGGCCGGCTCCCGGCCGGCCCGGATCGGCGCCCGCCACACGAGCCGGCTGCCGCCGCCGGCCGGGGACTGGACGCGGAAGGTGCCGCCGACCCGGCCGGCGCGCTCCTCGAGGTTGGCCAGGCCCGAGCGCCGGCCCTGCTCCGGAATCCCCACCCCGTTGTCCGACACGGTGAGGACCACCTCGCCGTCCGCGGCCTCCAGCGCCACCGCCACCCGGGTCGCCCGGGCGTGCCGGGCCGCGTTGCTCAGCAGCTCGTTCAGCGCCGCCACGACGTGGTCGGCGACCGCGGCCGGCACGTCGGTGTCGAGCAGGCCCTCCATGCTGAGCCGCGGCGGGTGCCCCAGGACCGTCGCGGCCTCCCCGACCGCGTGGGCCGCGCGCGCCCGCAGGCCCGTACCGGCGTCGCGGTCCTTGGTCCGGAGCCCGAAGATGGTCGATCGGATGATCTTGATGGTCTCGTCGAGGTCGTCCACGGCCCGCGCCACCCGCTGCGCCGCGTCCTCGTGCTGCACCAGGCGGGTGGCGCTCTGCAGGGTCATCCCGGTGGCGAACAGCCGCTGGATCGCCAGGTCGTGCAGGTCGCGGGCGATCCGGTCGCGTTCCTCCAGCAGTGCGATCTGCTCGGCGTCCCGGCGCCGGTCCGCCAGCTCCAGGGCGAGCGCGGCCTGCCCCGCGAAGGCCAGCAGCGGCTCCAGCTCGCCCTCGGAGAACACCGGCTCCCCGGTGTCGCGGGCCAGGAACAGCACGCCCCGGCCGCCCCCGTCCTCGGTGCCCAGCGGCACCGCCACCGCGGGCCCCAGGCCGCCCGTCGGACGGCTGTCGGCCGGGAACCGTTCGTCCGACTTCGACTTCGAGGTGGCGACCGGCGCGCCGGCCGTGTGCGCGGCCCCCGGCATGGTGCCCTCGACCGGGAGTAACAGGCCTTCCCGGGGAGTGGCCCCCGATCCGGTGGCCACCTCGACGAGCAGCCCGTCCGCCCCGGGCAGGGCCGTGGCGATCTCGGCCGCCGCCGAGCCGGTGATGTCCCGGGCCCGCTCCGCGATCAGCCGCAGCACCTCGGCCCGCGAACTGCCCGACAGCAGGCTCCGGGTGATCTCGGCGTTCGCCCGCAGCCAGCGCTGCTGGCGCTGGGAGCCCTCGTACAGGCGGGCGTTGTCGATGGCGACGCCGGCGGCGACGGAGAGCGTCGCGATGACGGACTCGTCCTCGGTGTCGAAGTCGAGCCCGCCCCGCTTGTCGGTCAGGTAGAGGTTCCCGAACACCTCCTCGCGGACCCGGATCGGTACGCCGAGGAAGGTGCGCATCGGGGGGTGGTGCGAGGGGAACCCGTGCGAGGACACGTGCCTGCCGAGGTCGCCCAGCCGCAGCGGCTCCGGGTGCCTGATGACCTCGCCGAGCAGGCCGTGACCGGCCGGCAGCGGCCCGATCCGGGCGATCTCGCCGTCCGTGAGGCCCACGGTGAGGAACTGCGACAACGTCCGGCCGTCCGGGCCGATGACGCCCAGGGCTCCGTACTCCGCGTCCACCAGCAGGGCCGCCGCCTCCACGATGCGGCGCAGCACCTGCGACAGCTCCAGCTCCCGCCCCACCGACACGACGGCTTCCAGCAGGCTGTGCACGCGGTCCCGGGTGCCGCGCGCGGCGTCGATCCGCGCCTGGAGCTCGTCGAGTAGCTCGTCCAGCCGCATCCGCGGCATCTTCGACAGCGGTTCCCCCACCATGGCCGTACCGACTCCCCTCGCCTTCGCCGACCCGAAGACTATAGGTAGCGGAACCCTTGCGGAGGGTGGTCCTCCGTACGAAGGTGCGGATCTTCGGGCGCCGGCGAGGTCAGACGACGTACTCGCCGGGGTCCGTGCCGCCCAGGTCGAGGCGGAAGGGCGGGTACTCGTCGGTCATCAGGGCCGCGTACGCGGCGACCCGCAGCACCCACCGGTTGAGGCCCATGACCAGGTCGAACAGGTCGCGGTGGTAGCGGCCGGTGAACAGCAGGGCCACGGCGACGAACAGCACCAGGAGGCCGATGAGGCCCGTGTCCCACCAGCCCGCGTGCCAGCCGCCGGCCAGGAAGGCGACCACGAGGTACTGCGGAATGACGAGCAGCCACCACTTGACCAGGACCAGCCCACGCGAGAGCCGCTCGGGGTAGGCGATGTGGAGGCCGGTCGGGTAGCCGGGCTCCTCGCCCAGGCTGAACGGCGGGTACCGGTCGGTGGCCAGAGCGCCGTACGAGTAGTACGAGACGCGCCAACTCCAGCGCAGCACTCCGACGTTGAAGTCGAACAGCGCCCGTGGGTAGCGCTCGGTGAACAGGATCGCGAAGAACGCGATCACACTCACCGCGAAGAACCCGATCCACAGGAAGGCCAGCACCACCACGTGCGGGAGGACCAGGATCCACTTCACGAGCCACAACCACCGGGACAGCGGCTCGTCCAGGCTCCCCGTCATCCGTACCGGGCGGTAAGCGGTCGGAGTGCTCATTGCGCGGTCCTTCCGGGCGCCGTCCCCCTCAGGTTCCAGCCTGCTCCCGTGCCGCGCGGGCTGCGACCGCTCCGGGTCGCGCGGCTGGTCAGACGAGGGCCGCCACGTGGTCGGGGGCCTCGTCGACCAGGAGGTGGCCGGCGTGCGGGACGACCTCCAGGTCCGCACCCAGCGCGGCGCGGACGGCCGGGGCCAGCCGTCGCGGCGGCAGGAAGACGTCATGCGCGCCCGACACCACGCGGTGCGGCACGGCCCGGACCCGGTCGTCGAACGCGGCACGGCCGGGGGCGCCGCTGGAACGGGAGTGGCGGGCGACCAGGGTCAGCCACTGCACCAGCTCGGCCCGGGGCTCGGTACCGGGCGCCGTCATGCTCCGCAGCAGCCGGGCGCTGCGGGCCGGGACGGGGCGCAGGTACCAGGCGGCCGAGGCGGCGAGCAGACCGGGCGTCAGCCGCAGGGCGCAGAAGCCGCCGGGGGAGAGCAGCAGGCGTCGCTCCGCGTGCGGGGAGCGGCAGGAGAGCGTGATGGCGGCGCCGAAGGAGTGTCCCATCACGACGGCGGGCCCGGTGGCCTCCAGGACGTCGTCCAACCAGGCCCCGTACCAGGCCAGTCGCCCGCCGGACAGCCCGCGGGCCCCGGAGCTCAGGCCCGGTTGGCCCGGTACGTCGGCCACCACGACGCGGTGGCCGGCCCGCACCAGTGCCGTGGCCAGGGGCAGGGAGGCGGCCGCGTTGAAGTTGGTGCCGGGGACGAAGACCACGGTGCTGGTGCTGGTGCTGGTGCTGGTGCTGGTGCTGGTGCTGGCGCTGGTTCCGGTGCCGGGCCCCGGTCCGGCCGTGACGACGTGCGTGCGTGCACCGCCGGCGGCGAGCGTCGTCCGCTCGTGCGGCACCGCCCAGGAGTCGAGCCGCTCGAGGCACCAGCGGCCGATCTCCTGCTGCCCGGCGGTACTGCGGTAGATCGACTCCATCGGACCCCTCGCCCCTCGACTCGCGCACTGCCCCTCGGGTTCTGCTGACGGCACTACGACGACGGGGGCGCGCCGCGGGTTCCGGGTACCACCACGAGCGCCGTGCAGGGCTGCCGCAGGGAGCCGGACGGGCTGCACGACGGCGGTGCCGCGGGGTGACAACCGATAACGAAGCGTCACATATATAGCGAGATGGGCCTTTTGGTCCGGTAGTTTCGCCGGTGGCGCAGGTCACCGTCGTGCCTGCGCTTCCGAATCCGACCTCGTGAGGTGTGGTCTTCATGGGCATGTCCATCCGCAACCAGCTCGCCGGCACCGTCACGTCCGTCACCACCGGGGAGGCCATGGCGTCGGTGAAGGTGCGCCTGGCCGGAGGGCAGGACATCACCGCCGCGATCACCGTCGACGCGGTCAACGACCTGGGCCTGGCCGCCGGCTCCGCCGTGAAGGCGCTGGTCAAGGCCACCGAGGTGGCCGTCGCCACCGGGCCCGTCGAGGGCATCTCGATCCGCAACCAGCTGGCGGGCGCCGTCGTCGGCGTCTCGACCGGCGGCGCGATGGCCTCCGTCAAGATCTCCGTCGAGGGCGGCGAACTGACCTCCGCGATCACCAAGGACGCCGTCGACGCCCTCGGTCTCTTCCCCGGCTCCTCGGTCGTCGCGCTGATCAAGTCGACCGAGATCTCCCTGGCCGCCGCCTGACCGTTCCTGCGGGCCGGGGGCTCACACCCGCCGGCCGGGCCCCGTGAGAGGTTCGGAGCGGCCCCGCAACGCGCCCGGCGGCGACCGGAAACGCCGTGCGCCGACAGTCGTGGCCATGCTTCCCGCGACCGTCACGCCCCCGCCCCCGGCCCAGCCCGCCCCTGCGCCCCCGCCCGCCCCTGCGCCCCCGCCCGCCCCTGCGCCCCCGCCTGCCGCCGCGCCCCGGTCCGCCGCGGTGGCGCGGCTCGCCCCCACGCCGCCGCCCGTGTCCACGGCCCGGCCCGTCCCCAGGGCCCGGCCCGCGTCCGCCGAGCCCCGCGCGCAGGGGCCCCGTGCCGTGCCCGACCCCCGGGCCACGCCCGAGACCCCGTCCGTGCCCTGGGAGCGGGCGCGGATCTCGGCGCACGGCGCGGCCCGTCCCCTGGCGGTCCGTACGGTGCCGCTGGGGGCCGCCGCCGGACTGGCCCTGGCCGCGGACCTGCGCGCCCTGCATCCGATGCCGTCCTTCGACACCGCCGCGATGGACGGCTACGCCGTCGCCGCGGGCCCCGGCCCGTGGCGGGTGCGCGGGGTGGTCCGGGCCGGCGCCTCCTGGGACGGCGTACTCGGACCCGGCGAGTGCCTGGAGATCTCCACGGGGGCTCCGGTGCCGGCCGGCGCGCACGCCGTACTGCCGCTGGAGTCGACGGTGCCCGGCGACGACGACGGCGACCTCGTGTCCGGCCCGGCACCCGAGCCCGGCCGCCACGTCCGCCGGACGGGCGAAGACGCCCCGGCCGGCAGCAGCCTCGCCCCCGAGGGGACGCGGATCGGTCCGGCCCTGCTCGGCCTCGCCGCCTCCTGCGGCCACGACGTGCTGGCCGTACGGCCCCGCCCCCGGGTCGCCGTCCTGGTCACCGGGGACGAGCTCGAGCACGCCGGCCGACCGGGCCCCGGCCGGGTGCGCGACGCCCTCGGCCCGCTGCTCCCGCCCCTGGTCGCCGCCCTCGGCGGTGCGGCCGACGCGCCGCGACACGTCCCCGACCGGCCGGCCGGGCTGCTGGCCCCGGCCGTTCGGGCGGCGGCGCGTACGGCCGACGTCGTCGTGGTGACGGGCTCCACGTCCGTCGGCGCCACGGACCAGCTGCGCCTGCTCCTGGCCGAGGCCGGGGCCCGGCCGGTGGTCGACACCGTCGCCTGCCGTCCCGGCCACCCGATGCTGCTCGCCCGCCTCGCCGCCGACCGCTGGGTGGTGGGGCTGCCGGGGAACCCGTACGCCGCCCTGGTCGCCGCCCACACCCTGCTCGGCCCCCTGCTGGCCGGCCTCTGCGGTCGCGCCCTCGCCCCCCTGCCCCGCGTCCCCGTCCGCGGCCGGGTCCGCCCGGCCCCCGGCCGGACCCGCCTGGTGCCCGTCACCTGGGGCGGTGCCGGGGCCGAGGTCGCCGACGGGCACGGTGCCGCCTTCCTGCACGGCGCCGCGGTGGCGGACGCCCTGGCCGCGATCCCGCCCGACTGGACGGACGGCGGTGCGGTTCCCCTGGTGCTGATGCCGGCGACGCCCGGGGCGTGCGGAGGGCCCGGAGCGTCCGGGGTGTCCGGGGCGTGGGGCTGAGGCGTCAGGCCGCGGTCAGCAGCTGCTTGTACGAGCCGCCGTAGCCGCGCCGTTCGTCGACCAGGTGGACCTCCAGCACCCAGTGGGCCCGCCAGCCGCCCTCGGCCGCGCGGCGGAGCGGCAGCGCGTTGTCCGGTCCGAGGTACGCCTTCGGCGTGCGCTGCGGGCGGGCATCCGGACCGGGGTGGCCCGGCGCCGTCCGCGGACGGCTGGCCGCCGCGTGTGCGTGAGGGTCGGCCGTCGGCCGTCGGCCGCCGGCGGACCGGCGCGGTCCGGGACCTCCCGGCGGATCCGGACCCCGGTCGCGGGGCGCGCCGGGGCGGGGTGGTCGGGGGCGGGGTGGTCAGGTGAGGGGGACGGCGCGGGCCAGGAAGTGGTCGGGGGCGTCCTCGTACTCGTCCAGGTGCCAGCCCGAAGCCCCCAGGGCGGGGCGGAGGTTTGCCTCGGCCAGGAGGTCCCCGGGGTCCAGGGCGCGGCCGTGGCGGGCGGCGCGTTCGGCGCGTCCGGAGGGGTGGAACAGGACCAGGACGCCGCCCGGAGCCGTGATGCGGGCCCACTCGCGCAGGGCCGCCCGCGGGTCGGGGAGGTGGTCGACGAGGCCTGCCGAGAAGATGCCGTGCACCGCGGCCGAGGGGAGCGGGAGGCGGGTGCAGTCGGCCGCGACGAGGTGGCCGTGGCGGGTGCGGCCGTGCCGGGCGGCGGCGGTCAGCATCGCCGGGGTGACGTCGATCCCGAGCACCCGGCCACCGGGGCCGACCTGGGCGCGGAGCGCGGGCATCGCGCGGCCCGTGCCGCAGCCGAGGTCCACCGCGCGACCGCCGGGCGCCAGCCGCAGGCGGGCGACCGCGGCCTCGTACGCCGGCGTCTGGTGGGCGAACCGCTCCTCCCACGCGTCGGCCCGGGAGGTGAAGAAGGCTCGGGTGGCGGTGTGTTCGGAACGCGCGGCGACGAGGGCCGCGAAGCGGGCCAGGAGCCCCTCGGCCCACGGGTCGGGGGCGGGTTCGTCCGCGGGGGCGCCGCCCGCGCCCGCGACCGGGGTGGCGGGGCCGTCCGCGTACGGCTGGTCCGCGTGCGCCCGGCCCAGGAAGCGCACGCCCCAAGCGCTCCCGCCGATCCGGAAGGCCTGCTCCGGGTACCCCGCGCAGGAGGCGAGCACGACGGCGCCGGCCGGCAGGGCCAACGGGCCCTCGACCGGCCCGTGGCCGAGCGGCGGGCAGGCCGCTCCGGCGAACAGCGGGTCGACGGCGGCGGCCTCGGTCAGTTCCACCGCCCGTCGTGGCCCGGGCTCCGCACGGGTGTCGCCGGAACCGTCCGGGCCGGCCCCCGCGGCTTCCGCCAGCAGGCGCGTGCCCGTGCCCAGGGCCAGCAGCGGGACGCCGGCGGCCAGCGCCGCGCGGACGAGCGAGGAGGTGGCCGGGTCGGCGGGAGGGACGGTGGCGGGCGGGCTGTGGGCGGCACCGCGGGGGTGCGGTGCGCGCCGGGGGCCGGCCAGGACGATCACGCCCTCGACACCACCCAGGCCGGCTGCCGCGATTCCGCCGACCGGCCCGCCGCCGGCCGCGTCCCCGTCGTCGGGAAGCAGCACGGTGCGCGTGGTCAGGTCCGCCGCCGCGAGCACCCTGCCCAGGCCGGCCGGAGCCGGTCCGGACGCCTGCCGCACGACGACGACCGCCATTCCGTACTCCTTGGATCCGAGCCGAGCAGCCACACGGGTGGCACGAACACGGGGCCCCGCGCGCCGAACACCGCTGGTCGGCGCGCAGGGCCTCCTGCCGGTGGGCCCGTGACGGGGAGAGCCGCTCGTCCGCCCCGGGTCCGGCACGCGTGTCAGTGAACCAATCGGAGCCCCGGCGGGACGACTGGATTCGGACACGGAATCGGGCCGCGGTGGCCCGATGGATACAGTCAATCATCCAAGAGGTGAATGCGCCATAGTGCCGCGCATATGCAAGGTGAACCGCCAAGTCCATCTGGCGTGTGCCGGTCAGATCATGCGTCCGCGTGACGAGTCCGGGGCCTCCACCCGGCCGGCGCGGGGCGGCAGGTCCACCCCGGAGGCCCGCGCCGCCTCCGCCGTCCGCCGCGCTCAGAGGGTCGCGCGCACGATCACCAGCGACCCGTCGTACGTCGGGCGGTGGCGCAGGTGGCCGAACTCCTCGTCCCAGGCGCCGGTCTCCAGGTCGTGGCGCAGGCTCTTGTCGAAGCGCTCGCGTACGGCGTCGTCCACGAAGCTCCAGGCCGAGCAGGCCTGGCGGACCGCCGGATCGAGGAGCATCTCGGGCCGGCCGTAGTACGCCTCGTTGAACCCGTCGGTGCAGTCGAGCGGGACGGGCACGGTCTGCACGCTGCCCGTCCCGCCGAGCCCGGCGGCAAGTTCCTCGACGGTCGGGTAGCGGTGGGCCTCGGTGTCGAGGACCTCGGGCGCGTACCGGTAGAGCCAGAAGTCCCGTACGAGGGCGGGGTCGCAGGTCAGGATGACCACTGGTCCACGGGTCACGCGGCGGATCTCGCGCAGGCCGGCGCGCACGTCGGACCACTGGTGGACGCCGAGCAACGTCATCGCCGCGTCGAACTCCCCGTCGGCGAAGGGCAGGTCCTCCGCCACCGCGTCGATGGCCCGGGCGAGCTGCGCCGGCCGCCGGGACCGCACCGGCGCCGACGGCTCGACCGCCGTCACCGCCCGCGCCGCGCGCTCGTACGATCCGGCGCCGGCGCCGACGTTGAGCACCGTCCGGGCCTCGCCCAGGGCCCCGGCGACGAACCGGGCGATCCGCTCGTCCGGGCGGCGGTAGGAGGAGTACCCGGAGCCGATGGCCCCGTGGTCGACGTCGCCGGCGCTCCCGACCCGGGTGCGCGGGGTGGGTGTGGTCATGGGGGACTGCCTCGCCTCGTGAGCAGGGACGGGGGAAGGGGCCCCGGACCGCCCGTCGGTCGTGCCGGTCGGGTCGGGCCCGGGGGAGAAGGGGGAAGGGGGAAGGGGAGGACTAGGGCCAGAGCTGGAAGCGCTGCCAGTCGGCTCCGGTCCGCTCGTAGCGCAGCCGGGTGTGCACGCGGCTCCTCGCCGCCTGCCAGAACTCCACCTCCGTCGGGGCGAGGGTGTAGAGCGTCCAGGCGGAGTCGACGAGGGAGGGCTCCCGCTCGACCAGGGTCAGGGACTTCTCCAGGGCTTGGTCGCGTTCGGCGGCGTCCGCCAGGTACTGGCTCTGGCGGGCCAGCAGGGACTCGGCGCGGGCGGTGGCCGAACGGCCGAGGAAGTCGGCGGCGCTCGCCCCGGCGGTGCCGGGCGCCACCGGCCCGCGCAGGCGCACCTGCCGGCCGTGCTCGGGCCAGTAGAAGGTGAGCGCGCCCCGCGGGTGGACGGCCAACTGGTGCCCCTTGGGGCTGAAGGCGTGCCCGGCGAACTGCCAGCCCGATGCGTCGACGCCCTTGAGGACGAGCGTGCGGGCGTCCGGGTCACCGTCCTCGTCGACCGTGGACAGGGTCATCGCGTGCGGGTCGCGCAGGCCGTCCGCCACGGCGTCGGACAGCCAGGACAGGAACAGGCGTACCGGATCGGCCGGTGCCCGCTCGGGCTCGAACTCCGGGAGCGGTCCGGCGAACACGTCGATGCCCCGCAGCCACTCGCGGACGGCGTGCCCGCGTTCTCCGTCGCCCATCTGCCGCCTCCTTCGAAGGACTCCATCCCGACCAATCCTGCATCTGCGGCCGATATTCGACAATCACCTCGCAAATGCTTGTCTGATACGCCAACTCGTCGTGCATGTACTGGGGGAAGATGTGGAGCTGGCCACACGGTGGGGTCCGCGCCTGCCCCGAGTCGGTCGGCCGGCACCGCCGACTCGTCCCTCGCGACGGGCCGCGGGGCACCCGAGGGGGCCGTCCGGCCCTGGCGGGCGCGCGTAGGGCGTGGTGTCATGAAAGGGACGGAAAGAGTCCGGTAATTCGAGGACGCGGAGAAGCGGCCCATGGTCGCGCACCGCACAATCAGGATCCGCGAGAAGCGGGTGGACTCTTTCCGTCCGCGGCCACGGACGCAACGTCGTCGAGCCTCGGGCGCACCGCCGTCGCCCCCGTGCCGGGCAGGGTGGGGAGGCGTACGCTCGGACCGGGGGCGGGGACCCGTGGACGCAGCGGCGGAGGCCCACCATGTCGCACACCACCGAATGGCGCGTACGCCTCGACCTCGTCGAGGACGACCGCATGACGAAGGCCCGCGTGGAGCTGGACACCGGCACGGCCACGCTCACCGGGCACGGCACGGCCCGCCGCAGCCCCCAGGACGCGGACGTACCCGTGATCGGCGACGAGCTCGCCGCCGCCCGCGCCATGGAGAACCTCGCCGACCAGCTCAAGCGCGCCGCCTACGGCGACATGGCGGAGTCCGGATCCGCCACCGGGCCGGAATCCCTGCGCCCCTACGCCGGTTGGCCGGACCTCACCTCCTCCTGACGCCGCCACCTCCTCCGCCCCTCGCCCCGCCGGAGCGCCGGTGCAGCCCGAACTGCGGTCACGGCACCCTCGGTTGCGCGACGACGACCGTGTACGGCGGCCCGACCGGACGGACTTGGGCCGCCCACCCGCCACACCCGGCGAATCGGGCCCGGTAGCGGCGTACCCGCAACCCGTCCCCGGATTCCAGCCGGCCGCCCCCGCCCCCGCCCCCGCCCCCGCCACCGGCAGCGGCAGCGGACGCCGCAACGCCCCGGGGCGGGCGCCGCGGAACCGACCCCACCCCCCGTACGTCCCAACCGCACCACCGCCGCGTACGGAAGGCACCCCATGAAGCCCACGCACCCCCTGCGCCCCCTCCGTCGCCTCGCCCCCCTTCTACTCGGCTTCGCCCTGGCCGCGGCCGGGTGCGCGGGGACGGCCGACGCCAGCTCCGCCGCGGGTACGTCCGTCCGCCCGGCCACCGGCACCGTCTCCGACGACCGGGGCGACGACGGGCGGCCGGCGCCCGGCCCGGTCAACCGCGACGACCCCGCCGACGGCCCCGCGTCGGCCACCGTCGGAACCTGGTACCGCTTCGACCTGTACACGCACTGCGGGGTCAGTACGCTGAAGTTCTCGGGCCGGTACTGGCGGCTGATCCAGATGCGCACCGACATCGAGTCCGACGTGGCCGGGCCGCGGGTGGACTGGGGCCAGGACTACACCCCGGGGTACGTACAGCTGGAGTCCGACCGGGTCGCGGTGTTCGAGACGGCGGGGCAGCCGCCGCTCGTCTTCGAACCCACGACCAGCCCGGTCATGCTCTGCAAGTGACTCGCACAGGGGGAGCGCGGGGATGGGCACAGGAGCGGGAGCAGGGCCGGCGGCGGACCCGGGCCAGGAGCGGGACCCGGCGCCCCCGCCGGCGTCCGCGGCACCCGGCGACCCGGACCCCGACCCCGGCCTCTACGGCCCGGGTTCCGTCACCTGGCAGTGCCACGGCGATCCGATCATGTGGCTGGCCGGCGTCCGCGCGCTCTACCTCCAGGCCCTCCACCCCCGCGCCGTCCGCGCCGTCATCGCCAACTCCGACTTCCGCACCGACACCTGGGGGCGCCTGCTGCGCACCGCCGACTTCGTCGGCACCCTCACCTACGGCACCACCGAGGCCGCCGAACGCGCAGGCGCCCGCGTCCGCCGCATCCACACGCACCTGCGCGCCACCGACCCGGCCACCGGAACCGAGTTCCGGATCGACGACCCCGAGCTGCTCCTGTGGGTCCACTGCGCACAGATCGAATCGTTCCTGCACGTCCTGCGCCGCTCCGGCGTCCGCCTCACCGCCGCCCAGGCCGACCGCTACGTCGACGAGAACCGCGTGAACGCCCGCCTCGTCGGCCTCGACCCGGCCACCGTCCCCGCCACCGCCGCCGAGCTCGCCGCCTACTTCACCGCCGTCCGCCCCGGCCTCGCCGCCGGAGCCGACGCCCGCGAGGTCGACGTCTTCCTGCGCCGCCCGCCCGTCCACCCCCTCCTCGTCCCGCTCCGCGCCCTGCTGTGGCGGCCGCTCGCGGCCGTCGCGTACGGATCGCTGCCCGACTGGGCCCACGCCCTGTACGGCAGACCCGCCCCCGCCCCCCGCGCCGTGACCCGGCGCCTGCGCCTCACCGGCCTCCTGCTGCGCCTGATTCCCGCACGTCTTCGCTGGCAGCTGCCCCCGGGTCACATCTTGAAAGCAATGGCCCGCCTGGGGCCCGCCGCGCGTCCCTCGCCGTACACACTGCGTACAGTGGCGGCCATACTGAACGGGCCGGGGAGGGCACAGCACGACAACGGGGGCGGCAACACGAGATGGCGGAGTTGGCTGAAAGCACACTGATCCAGGGCCGATATAGGCCGCTCGACCTGATCGGGCGAGGCGGAATGGGTGAAGTCTGGCGCGCCCATGACGAGTCCCTCGGCCGCCACGTAGCGGTCAAATGCCTCAAGCCGCTCGGGCCCGGACAAGACCCCCACTTCACCCAGGTGCTCCGCGAACGCTTCCGCCGCGAGGCCCGCGTCGCCGCCTCCCTCCAGCACCGGGGTGTCACCGTCGTCCACGACTTCGGGGACGACAGCGCCTCCGGCGGCCAGCTCTACCTCGTCATGGAGCTCCTCGACGGGCGCAACCTCAGCCAGCTGATGGAGGCCTCGCAGGGCCGCCCGCTGCCCGTGGCGGAGGTGATCGACATCGCCGAGCAGATCGCCGCCGCCCTGGCGTACACGCACGAGCAGGGCATCGTGCACCGCGACCTCAAGCCGGCCAACATCATGCGGCTCAGCGACGGCACCGTGAAGATCTGCGACTTCGGCATCGCGCGCCTGGCCCACGACATCGGTTTCACCGCCAAGCTGACCGGCGGCGGCATGGCCATGGGCACGCCCCACTACATGTCGCCCGAGCAGATCGCCGACGCCGAGGTCGACCACCGCAGCGACCTCTACTCCCTCGGCTGCGTGCTGTACGAGATCGCCACCGGCGCCCCGCCCTTCGACCTCGGCGACTCGTGGTCGGTGCTGGTCGGCCACCGGGACACCCCACCGGTGCCGCCGCGCGCGCACCGCGAGGAGCTGCCCGCCTACTTCGAGGAGGTCGTCCTCGACCTGCTCGCCAAGGCCCCCGAGGACCGCCCGGCCGACGCCCGCCGGCTCCACCAGCGGCTGCTGGCGGGCCGCACCGGCGGCACCGCGGCGGTCCGGGTGGCCGCCCCCCGACACGGGGCCGAGCCCACGGGCCTGCCGCACCCGGCGGACGCCCCGGGCCTGGCGTACCCGGCGGAGGCCCTGGGCCTGGCCTACCCCGCGGAGCTCGACGGCGCGGCGTACCCGCCGGAGGCGGCGGGCCTGGCGTACCCGGCGGAGGCCGACGGCTCGGCGTACCCGCCGGAGGCCGCGGGTCTGGCGTACCCGGCGGGGCTCGACGGCCTGCCGTACGCCGGTGGGACCGTCGCCGCCCGGCACACCGGCGAGGTCACCGGCCTGCCGTACGCCGGCGGGGCCGGAACCCCGTCCGCACACGGAGTCGCCCCCGAGGCGTTCGCCGCCGAGACCGGGTGGCACGCGGCGCCCGCCACCCCGGCGGAGGCCTGGGGCCCGCCGCTGCCGCCGTGGGCCCGCGCCATGGTCACCGGGCCCAGGGCGGTACGCCTCCCGGCCCCGCCCGCCGCCGGCGCCCCGCCCCCGCACGCCCTCACCGGCCCCTGGACCCTCGCCGGCCCCGCGCCCGCGCCCACCCCCGCGCCCACCCCCGCGCCTGCCCCGGCGCCCATCCCCGCGCCCGCCCCGGTCCCCGGCTCCCCGATGCCGGGCACCGACCTTGGCGACCCCCGGGTGCCCGGCCAGCGCGGCGCGCCCACGCCCGAGTACCTCGGGCTCCTGGAGGTCCGCCACGGCACCGGGCTGAGCCTGGGCCGGCTGGGCCGCTGGGCCGAGGCGGCCGAGGTGCACCGCTCCGTGGCCGCCGCACGCGCCGAAGCCCTGGGGCCGGACCACCCCGAGACCCTGGCCAGCCGCTACGAGGTCGCGGTCACGCTCAGCCGCACGGGCCGGGCCGGCGACGCGCTCATTGAGTACGGCAAGGTGGCCGAGGGCCGCCGCCGCACGCTCGGCCCCGATCATCCGGACACCCTCGCCGCCCGCCAGGAGGCGGCGTACGTCCTCGGCCAGCTCGGCCGCCACCAGGAGGCGCACGAGCTGTACGCCGAGGTCCTGGCGGCGCGCGAGTTCGCCATGGGCGGGGACCACCCCGACACCCTCCGCTGCCGCCACAACCTCGCCGTCAACCTCTCCCGGCTCGGCCGGCCCGAGGAGGCGTACCGGGCCGTCGAGGAAGTGGCCGCGGCCCGCGCCCTCGTACTCGGCCCGCTGCACCCGGACACCCTGCTCACCCGCTACGAGGCGGCCTTCGCCCTCGGCCAGCTCGGCCGCTGGGACGAGGCGCTGGCCGGCTACCGCGAGGTGGCCGCGGCCCGCGAGCGGACCCTCGGCCGGGACCACCCGGACACCCTCGCGGCCCGCTACGAGATCGGCATCAGCCTCGGCCGCCTCGGCCGCGGCGCGGAGGCGCTGACGCTGTACCACGAGCTGGTCGCCGACCGCACCCGGGCGTACGGCGCCGCGGACCCCGAGACCCTGCGCGCCCGGCACAGCCTGGGCGTGAACCTGGGCCGGCAGGGGCACTGGGAGGCGGCCCTCGGCGAGGCGCACCACGTCAGCGGGCTGCGCGCGAGCGTCCTCGGACCGCGGCACCCCGACACGCTGGTGAGCCGTCGCGAGGTCGCCGTCGCACTCGGCTGGCTCGGACGGTGGGCCGAGGCGCTCTCCGTGTACGAGGAGGTCGCCCGGCTCCGCGAGGAGACGCTGGGCGCCGACCACCCGGACACCCTCGCCGCGCTGGGCGACCAGGGACACTGCCTGGAACGCCTGGGCCGGGCGGCCGAGGCCGCCGAACTGCACCGGCGCCTGGCGGCCCTCCGGCACCACAGCCTGCCCTTCGGCAGCCCGATGCCCCCGGTCGCAGGCTGACGCCACCCCTGCCGCCCCGACGGCCACCGGGGCCGGTCCCGACCGGACGCCCGCCACGAGGTCCCGGCGCCGTACCCACTCACCCGCACCCACCCACCGCACCCACCCACCCCTGTCCACCCTCACCCCTGCCACACACGGCCCGGCCGCACCACCCCCACGCACCCTGGCAGTGACCGATCCCGCCGTGCTAGGCAAGGGCCATGACCGCACGCGCCGATCTCCCCAAGCCCGCGCAGGACGTGTACGACGCCGTGATCGTCGGCGGTGGCCACAACGGCCTGGTCGCGGCCGCGTACCTGGCCCGGGCGGGCCGCTCCGTGCTCGTACTCGAACGCCTCGGCCACACCGGCGGGGCCGCCGTCTCCACCCGCCCCTTCGCCGGTGTCGACGCCCGCCTCTCGCGCTACTCGTACCTCGTCTCCCTCCTGCCCCGGAAGATCGTCACCGAGCTGGGCCTCGAGTTCGCCGTCCGCAAGCGCACCGTCGCCTCGTACACGCCCACCGTCCGCGCCGGCGCGCCCACGGGCCTGCTCGTCGGCGGCGGCGAGGAGCGGACCCGGGAGTCCTTCGCCCGGCTCACCGGATCCGACCGCGAGTACGAGCGGTGGCGCGCCTTCTACGAGACCACCGGCCGCGTCGCCGAACGCGTCTTCCCCACCCTCACCGAACCCCTCCCGACCCGCGCCGACCTGCGCCGCCGCATCGACGACGAGGCCGCCTGGCGGATGCTGTTCGAAGAGCCGCTCGGCCGCGCCGTCGAAGCGCACTTCACCGACGACCTGGTGCGCGGCGTGGTCCTGACCGACGGCCTCATCGGCACCTTCGCGGACGCACACGACCCCTCCCTCGCCCAGAACCGCTGCTTCCTCTACCACGTCATCGGCGGTGGCACCGGCGATTGGGACGTCCCCGTCGGCGGCATGGGCGCCCTCACCTCCGCGCTCGCGGCGGCCGCCCGGGCCGCCGGGGCCGAGATCGTCACCGGCCACGAGGCGGTCCGGATCGAGACCGACGGGGCCGCCGAGGCGGCCGTCGACTACCGCACCCCGTACGCCGAGGGCCGCGTCGCAGCCCGCCAGGTGCTCGTGAACGCCTCCCCGCAGGCCCTCGCCCGGCTGCTCGGCGAGGACCCGGTGCCCCCCGCCGAGGGCGCCCAGCTCAAGGTCAACATGCTGCTGCGCCGGCTGCCCCGGCTGCGCGACCGAGCCGTCGACCCGCGCGAGGCCTTCGCGGGCACGTTCCACATCGCCGAGGGGTACGAGCAGCTGGCCGCCGCCCACGCCCAGGCCGCGGCCGGCGTTCCGCCCGTCGCCCCGCCGTCGGAGATCTACTGCCACAGCCTCACCGACCCGACGATCCTCGGGGCGGACCTGGTCGCCGCCGGCTACCAGACCCTGACCCTGTTCGGGCTGCACACCCCCGCCCGACTGTTCGAGAAGGACAACGACGCAACCCGCGAACGCCTGCTGGCTGCCACCCTCGCCCAGCTGGACGCCCACCTCGACGAGCCGCTCGCCGACTGCCTCGCCGTCGACGAGGACGGCCGGCCCTGCCTCGAGGCCAAGACGCCGCTCGACCTGGAACACGAACTGCGACTGCCGGGCGGCCACATCTTCCACCGCGACCTCGCGTTCCCGTACGCGGACGCCGCCGAGGGAGCGGGCCGCTGGGGCGTGGGCACGGGCCGCGCCAACGTGTTCCTGTGCGGCGCGGGAGCCGTCCGCGGCGGCGGCGTCAGCGGCATCCCGGGCCACAACGCGGCGATGGCGGCACTCGAGGCGTAGCCGTCCCCCGACCCCTGTCCCGCCCGGGCGACCACGCAGACCCGGGTCGGGCGGGCGGGACGCGACGCGACCCGCCACCGGCTTTTACCAACTCCGACTTACGGGGTCAAGCCACGTATTCGTGGGACATGACCCGTCGCTCTCCATCCGGTTTATTTGAAGCAGGTCCTCACCGGGGAATTCCCCAGAAAAGCGGACCGCAACACCGAATGGAGAAGACCGATGAAGAAGACGTCTCGCAAGATCATGCTGGCTGCGGCTTCCGCTGCACTGGTCGGCGGCGGTATTGCTCTGCCGGCCACGGCGATGGCCGCCCCGGCTCCCCAAATCGCCACGGCCGACAATACGCCGAACACCCCGAACACGCCCAATACCCCGAACACCCCGGGTGGTGGCGGCAACACCCCGAACACGCCGAACACGCCCAATACCCCGAACACCCCGGGTGGTGGCGGCAACACCCCGAACACGCCGAACACGCCTAACACCCCGAACACCCCGGGTGGTGGCGGCAACACCCCGAACACGCCGAACACGCCTAACACCCCGAACACCCCGGGCGGTGGCGGCAACACCCCGAACACCCCCAACACCCCGAACACGCCCAACACCCCGAACAAGGGCAAGGGCAAGGGCAAGATCAAGACCCCGAACACCCCGAACACGCCTAACACTCCGAACACGCCGGGTGGTGGCGGCAACACCCCGAACACTCCGAACACGCCTAACACTCCGAACACGCCGGGTGGTGGCGGCAACACCCCGAACACTCCGAACACGCCTAACACTCCGAACACGCCGGGTGGTGGC
>NZ_JBIVNX010000041.1:0-1322 GCF_044753805.1 Streptomyces sp. NPDC093225 | reverse complement strand
CGGCAACACCCCGAACACCCCGAACACGCCTAACACTCCGAACACGCCGGGTGGTGGCGGCAACACCCCGAACACCCCGAACACGCCTAACACCCCGAACACCCCGGGCGGTGGCGGCAACACCCCCAACACCCCCAACACCCCGAACACGCCCAACACCCCTGACTGAGGTGATGCACCACTGAACACGCATGGCGGAGCCGCGCAGTGACCTCACTGCGCGGCTCCGCCATGCGATGTAAAGAGCCGAGCGCCCCTCGGCCTTCGATGACGCCTACGGCGTATTCGGCGTATTCGGCGTATTCGGCGTATTGGGTGTGTTGGGAGTGTTAGGCGTGTAGGGGGTGTTCGGCGAATTCGGGGTGTTAGGTGTGTTGGGCGTGTTCGGAGTGTTTGGCGTGTTCGGGGTATTCGGCGTGTTCGGGTTACTAGGTGTATTGGGCGTATTGGGCGTGTTCGGAGTGTTCGGAGTACTGGGGGTTCCCTGCCCGTGTGACGCGTAAGGCGTATACGGGGTATAGGGCGAGTACGGGCTGTAGGGCGCATACGGCGCGTAGGCCGCCGGTGCCGCGTTCGGCTCACTCTCCTCGGTTGCCTGCTTCTGCGTGGTCACCATGTGCCTTGTCTGGAGAAGCTGCGCAGGTTGCGTCAGGAGAGCGATCCGCGGGAGCGGCGGGAGCTGCGGGAGTCGGGGCAGTTCGGGGAGATGCGGGAGTGCCGGCAGCTGCGGCAGCTGCGGGACCTGGAAGGCCCGCGGGGTGAGCGGCGCGGACAGTGTCCGCCCGCCCCGGACGTCGGCGCCGTGGGACGAGTGCCCACGTGCGTCCGCCGCGTGGGCACTTCCCGCGCCCAGGGCGGACAGACCCGCCACTGCCGCGGTGGCGATTACGACCTGCTGGAGCCTGTGCATGAATTCATACCCTCCGTGCCTTGCTTGCGCGACCACCCGATTACGTATTGCAAGCGATGGTCGCCAAAATTACACACGGGAGGGGGCTCGCACCGGTCGGGACCAACGAGTCGCCCCTTCCATCACCCATTCGTCCTCGAATCCGCTCTGCCGCCATAGGCGACGCGGCAAGAGCCAATAACCGACCTCGGCAGCGATATCGACGGCGCGGGATCGAATGCGGGGCTCCACGGATCCCGCGCGCAGTCACACCCGGGGCGAGGAGTCCCTGCAACGCCCGTGGGTCCCGTGGTGTGTGGGGGAGGCGCTTGACGCGGCATGGCAGGCTGGTCCGGAGGCAGGCCCGGGCCTGGGGTGGCCGAAGGCCAGGGCGAAGCCCCGAAGCCCCAGGGGTGGGCCTGCCGCAGGGCCT
>NZ_JBIVNX010000040.1:14638-75192 GCF_044753805.1 Streptomyces sp. NPDC093225 | reverse complement strand
GGCAACGGCCCACCCGCGCCCCCCCCCCCCCGGCCCCCCCCCCGCCCCCCCCCGGCCCCCCCCCCCCCCGCCCCCCCCCCGCCCCCCCCCCCCGGCCCCCCCCCGGCGCCCCCCCCCCCCCCCCCCCCCCCCCCCCGGGGGCGCCCCGTTTGTCATTCTTCGTCCCGCTGTCGTGCTGCGCCCCGTCGCCGCTCCCCGCGGTCGGGGCGCCGCCGCATCACGCCACCTGGTCCAGCAGCTTGCGCAGCAGCCCCGTCAACAGCTCGACCTCGTCCGCGTCGAGTCCGGCCAGCGCCTCGTACTGGACCTCCAGGCCCGCCACCACCGCCAGCTCGATCAGCTCGAACCCCCGCTCCGTCAGGGTCACCTGGAGCGCCCGGCGGTCGTGGGGGTCGGGGCTGCGGCGCAGCAGTCCGGCCTTCTCCAGCTTGTCCAGTCGCCCGGTCATGCCGCCGGTGGTGAGCATGAGCGAGGCCGAGAGCTGCCGCGGCGAGAGCGTGTACGGCTCGCCCGAGCGCCGCAGCGTGGCCAGTACGTCGAACTCGCCGCGCGTGACCCCGTAGCGCGAGTACGCCTTCTCCACGGCGTCCCCGACGGCGCGGCTGATCCGGTAGATGCGGCCGAACACCCCCATGGGCGTGACGTCGAGGTCGGGGCGTACCGCGTTCCACTGGGTGCGGATCGCGTCGACGGAGTCCTGGGCCGGCGGGGGCGTCTCGTTCATGGGCGGAAGTATCCGAGGGAGTGCGGCGGGACCGCAAGCCAGATCGCTTGCGAGAAAGTAGCTTGCAGCTAAGCAAATAGCGAGTAAGCTACTTCCATGCGACCGACCCGGGTCGCCGATCCAGGGGAGGTCCTGCCGTGAACCGTGCCGCCGTCATCGCCCTGACCGCTCTCGCCCCCGTCTCGTGGGGCTCCACCTACGCCGTCGCCACCGAGTTCCTGCCGGCCGACCGCCCGCTGTTCACCGCCGTCATGCGGGCCCTGCCCGCCGGACTGCTGCTGGTCGCCCTGAGCCGGACCCTGCCGAGGGGGGCCTGGTGGTGGAAGTCGGCGGTGCTCGGCGCGCTCAACATCGGCGCCTTCTTCCCGCTGCTCTTCCTGGCCGCCTACCGGCTGCCGGGCGGCGTGGCCGCGGTCCTCGGCTCCGCCGGACCCCTGTTCGTCGCCGGACTGGCCACGGTGGTGCTGGGGGAGCGGGTCCGCCCGCGGCAGCTGCTGGCGGCGGTGGTCGCGGCGCTCGGGGTGAGCATGGTGGTCCTCAAGGCCGGGGCCGCGCTCGACCTCGTCGGCGTCCTGGCCGGCGTGGCGTCCTCGGCCTCGATGGCCGCCGGCACCGTGATGACCAAGCGCTGGGGGCGCCCCGAGGGTGCCGGGCCGCTCGCCGTGACGGGCTGGCAGCTGACCGCGGGCGGGCTCCTGATCCTCCCGGTCGCCGCCCTCGCGGAGGGTGCGCCGCCCGCGCTGGACGGCCGCGCCCTGGCCGGGTACGGGTACCTCGCGCTGGTCAACACCGCGGTCGCGTACTGGCTGTGGTTCCGCGGCATCGGCCGGCTGACCGCCACATCCGTGACCCTGCTCGGCCCGCTCTCGCCGCTGACCGCCGCCGTGATCGGGTGGGCGGCCCTCGGGCAGGCGCTGTCCCCCGTGCAGGTCGCCGGGATGGCGGTGGCCTTCGGCGCGACGGTGGCGGGGCAGCTGGCGGCGGGGGCGGCGTCGCGGCCGAAGTCGGCCCCGAGCGTCCCGGTCGCCGGATCGTTCAGTTCAACTGAAAAGAACGATCGAAAGTTTTCGATGGACCTCACGGATGCGGCGGTGCGACGGTAGGTCCACCACACACCGAAACCACCATCCCGAACGGGAGAAGGGCAGGCGACAGCCGTGGCCGTCACGGACCGGACCAGCACCGCACCGCAGCAGGCACCCGCCGGCCCGGCACCCGCCGGACCGGGACCCGCCGGCGGCCGCCCGGCGGCCGCCGGGCTCGGCGTGGGCCTGGCACTGGTCGCGACGGTCGTGTGGTCCGGGAGCTTCGTCGCCTCCCGCGGGCTCGCCGACAGCGTCCCGCCCGTCCAGGGGGCGTTCTGGCGCTGGCTCATCGCCCTCGCGGCCGTGGCGCCCTTCGGGGCCCGGGCCGCGTGGCGGCAGCGGGCCCTGATCCGGGCCCACCTCGGGTTCGTCGCCCTCGCCTCGCTGCTGGGCGTCACCGTCTACAACACCCTGGTCAACCAGGCCGGACTGACCACCTCCGCCTCCAACATGGGCATGATCATGGCGGCCTCGCCGGTGGTCATGGCCGTCTTCTCCCGCCTCGGCGGCGAACGGCTCGGCGCCCGCCGCACCGCCGGACTGCTGGTCGCCGCCCTCGGCGTGCTGCTGCTGGTCGGCAAGGGCTCGGTGAACCTCGACCTCGCCGCGGGCGACCTGTGGATGTTCGCGGCCGCGCTGGCGTTCGCCTCGTACAGCGCGCTGCTGCGGCGCAAGCCGGCCGAACTCGACGGGACGGCGTTCCTGTTCACCACGTTCGTGCTCGGCGCGCTGATGCTGGCCCCGGCGTACGGGGTCTCGCTGGCGCTGCAGGGCGGCTTCGCGGCCACCCCGGGCACGGTCGGACCGCTGCTCTACGTCGGCGTCCTCTCCTCCGCGCTCGCCTTCTTCGCCTGGAACAAGGCGATCTCCCTCATCGGCGCCGCCCGCGCCGGAGTCGTCTACTACCTCCAGCCGGTCTGCGTCGCGCTGCTGTCCCTCGCGCTGCTGGGCGAGACCACGGGGCCGCTCCAGCTGGGGTGCATGGCACTGATCCTGGGCGGGGTGACCCTGGGCGCCCGCCGCTGACACGACCGACGCCGGTGGGTGCCCCCGTCGTCGGGCGAGACGGCCCTAAGTCGCCCGGTGCGCAGGTAGGTTGCGGGCCATGACCGAGTGGGACCTCAGAAAGCTCCGCATCCTGCGCACGCTCGCCGAGCGCGGCACCGTCACGGCGACGGCCGAGACGCTCCTGATGACGCCCTCGGCCGTCTCGCAACAGCTGTCGAACCTCTCCAAGCAGCTCGGCGTGCCGCTGCTGGAGGCGCACGGGCGCCGGGTCCGGCTGACCGGAGCCGCCCATCTGGTCCTGCGGCACGCCGAGGCCGTCTTCGCGCAGCTGGAGTCCGCCGACGCCGAACTCGCCGGCTACGCCCAGGGGGAGGCGGGCCGGGTCCGCCTCGCCGCCTTCTCCACCGCCGTGCCGGCCCTGGTCGTGCCGGCCGTACGGGCCCTGCGGCGTTCGCACCCGGGGCTGGAGCTGCGGGTGCGGGAGGCCGAGGCGGCCGAGTCGTACGAGCTGCTCGCCGCCGGCGAGGTGGACCTGGCGCTCTCGCTCGCGGCGCACGCCCCGTCGGCGGGGGACGCCCGCTTCACGCGGGTGCCGCTGTCGGAGGACCCCCTCGACGTGGCCCTGCCGCCCGGCCACGCGCTCGCCGAGGTGCCCGAACTGCGGCTGGCGGACCTGTCGGCCGAGCCGTGGATCTTCGGGGGCTCCGGGCCCTGGTCCGAGATCACGCGGACCGCGTGCGAGGCCGCCGGGTTCGTGCCCGAGCAGGCCCACTCCGCCGCCGGGTGGACCGCGATCCTCGCGCTGGTCGAGGCGGGGATGGGGGTGGCGCTGATCCCGCGGATGGTGCGGGCGAGGGCCGCCGGCGTCGTCGTCCGGGGGCTCCCGCACGACCGGCCGACGCGGCACGTCATCGCCGCGACCCGGCGCGGCGCGGCCACCGCCCCGGCCACGGCCCGGGTCCTGGCGGCCCTCCGTGCCGCGGCTTCCTCCGCCGAATGAGTGACACGCGGAATCGCCACTCCGCACCCCTGTTTGATAAAGGGATTGCTAATCTGGGCTCATGGATGCAGAGCCCACCCCCCCGGGTCTCGGCGAGGGGCCCGCGAAGGTCATCAGCGTCTCGCTCCCCGAGGGCACCGTGCACGCCCTTCGGGAGGCCGTCGGAGCCCGTGGCGTCTCCGCCTTCGTGGCCTCGGCCGTCGAGCAGCAGCTGAGGCACAAGGCGATGGAGACGTACATCGCCGAGTACGAGGAGGAGTTCGGGGCCTTCACCGAAGCCGAACGCGAGGAGGCCGCCGGGGAGTGGGCGCGCGCCGAGGAGGCGGAGGCCAGGTGGCAACGCGCCGCAAGCTGACGTCGGGCGGGACGCTGGTCCTGGACAGCGAGGGACTGTCGCAGTACCTCGCCCGACAGCGGGCCGTGGTCAACCGCGTCGACTACGCGCGGCAGCGTGAGGCGAACGTAGTGGTGAGCGGCGTCACGCTGGTCGAGGCTTACCACGCCGGGGTGAAGCGGGCGCACTGGGACTTCGTACTCTCCCAGCTCGACGTCAAGCCGATGACCGTCGAGTGGTTCCGCGAGGCGACCGATCTGCTGAGCGCCACCGGGCTGCACGGACACAAGTGCGCGATCGACGCGATGGTCGCCGTGACCACGCTGAACCAGCCCGGTCCGCTGCTCATGATCACGTCCGACGTGGACGACATGGCACGACTGTGCGGCGATCGCGTCACCCTGGTCGGGGTCTGACCCGCGACGCGCCGGTGCCCCGGCCCGCTGCGCGCAGCGGACCGGGGCACCGTGTCTACCCGACCGGGGTCAGGACGCGGCGGCAGCCGCGGCGGCGTCCGCGGACTGGGCCTTCAGGGCGCGCTCGACGCCCGAGCGGGACTCCGAGACCAGTCGGCGCAGGGCCGCGTTCGGCTCGGCCGAGTCCAGCCAGCCGTCGGTGGCGTCCAGGGTGGCCTGCGAGACCGACAGGGACGGGTACAGCCCCACCGCGATCTGCTGCGCGATCTCGTGGCTCCGGCTGTCCCAGATGCCCTTGACCACGGCGAAGTACTTCTCGCCGTACGGCGCGAGCAGCTCCCGCTGGTCGGTCTGCACGAAGCCGCCGATCACGGCCTCCTGCACGGCGTTCGGCAGGTCGGCGGACTCCACCACCGACGCCCACGCCTCGGCCTTGGCCGCCGCCGTCGGACGCGCCGCGCGGGCGGTGGCCGCGTGCCGCTGGCCCGCCGCCGTGTTGTCCCGCTCCAGCTCCGCCGAGATCTCCTTCTCGTCGGCCCGGCCGGTGGCCGCCAGCCGCTCCAGGAAGGCCCAGCGCAGCTCGGTGTCGACGACCAGGCCCTCGACCGCCTCGGCGCCGGACAGCAGCCCGTCCAGCAGCTCCAGCTGGGCGTCCGTACGGGCGGTGGCCGCGAAGGCCCGCGCCCAGGCCAGCTGGTGGTCGCTGCCCGGGGCCGCGGCGCGCAGGTGCTCCAGCGTCGCCTCCGTCCACAGGGCCAGACCCGTCTCGCGCCAGGTCGGGTCCGCGTACAGGTCGATCGCCAGCTTGACCTGGCGGTGCAGCGACTGCACCACGCCGATGTCGGTCTCCTTCGCGATGCCCGACAGCACCAGCTGCAGGTAGTCGCGGGCGGCCAGCTCGCCGTCGCGGGTCATGTCCCAGGCCGAGGCCCAGCACAGCGCGCGCGGCAGCGAGGCCTCGAAGTCGCCCAGGTGGGCGGTGACCTTGGCGAGCGACACCTCGTCGAGGCGGACCTTCGCGTACGACAGGTCGTCGTCGTTGAGCAGCACCACGTCCGGGCGGTGGTGGCCCACCAGCTCCGGAACGTCCGTCAGCTCGGCCGCGGCGATGTCCAGCTCCAGCCGGCGCTCGCGCAGCAGCTTGCCGCTGGCGTCGTCGAGGCCGTAGAAGCCGATCGCGATGCGGTGCGGCCGCAGCACCGGCTCGCCCTTGGCGCCGGCCGGCAGCGCCGGGGCCTCCTGGCGGACCTTGAACGAGGTGATCACGCCCTGCGCGTCGGTCTCGACCTCCGGGCGCAGGATGTTGATGCCGGCCGTCTCCAGCCACGCCCGCGACCAGGTCGACAGGTCGCGGCCGGAGGTCTCCTCCAGCGCGCCCAGCAGGTCGGACAGGCGGGTGTTGCCGAAGGCGTGGGCCTTGAAGTAGGCCTGGACGCCCTTGAAGAACTCCTCCTGGCCGACGTACGCGACGAGCTGCTTGAGCACCGAGGCGCCCTTGGCGTACGTGATGCCGTCGAAGTTGACCAGGACGTCGTCCAGGTCGCGGATGTCCGCCATGATCGGGTGCGTGGACGGCAGCTGGTCCTGCCGGTACGCCCACGTCTTCATGGAGTTGGCGAACGTGGTCCAGGCGTGCGGCCACTTCGAGTCCGGCGCGTACGCCTGGCACGCGACGGAGGTGTAGGTGGCGAACGACTCGTTCAGCCACAGGTCGTTCCACCACTCCATGGTGACCAGGTCGCCGAACCACATGTGGGCCAGCTCGTGGAGGATCGTCTCGGCCCGCACCTCGTACGCGGCGTCGGTGACCTTCGAGCGGAAGACGTACTGGTCGCGGATGGTCACCGCGCCCGCGTTCTCCATCGCGCCCGCGTTGAACTCGGGCACGAAGAGCTGGTCGTACTTCGCGAACGGGTAGTCGTACGCGAACTTCTCCTGGAACCAGTCGAAGCCCTGCCGCGTGACCTCGAAGATCGCGTCCGAGTCGAGGAACTCCGCCAGCGACGGACGGCAGTAGATGCCCAGCGGCACGTGCTGCCCGTCCGGGCCCTCGTACGCGCTGTGCACCGCGTGGTACGGGCCGACGATCAGCGCGGTGATGTACGTCGAGATGCGCGGGGTCGGCTCGAAGCGCCAGACCTGGTCCGCGGGCACCTCGGGGGTCGGCGAGTTCGAGATGACCGTCCAGCCCTCGGGGGCCTTGACGGTGAACTGGAAGGTGGCCTTCAGGTCGGGCTGCTCGAAGGACGCGAACACGCGCCGCGCGTCCGGCACCTCGAACTGCGTGTACAGGTACGCCTGCTGGTCGACCGGGTCGACGAAGCGGTGCAGGCCCTCGCCCGTGTTGGTGTACGCGCAGTCCGCGACGACGGTCAGCTCGTTCGCCCCGGCGGCCAGGCCGGGCAGCTCGATGCGGGAGTCGCGGAAGACCGCGGCCACGTCGAGGGAGCGGCCGTTGAGCACGACCTCGTGCACGGCCGGCGCGACCAGATCGATGAAGGTCGTGGCGCCGGCCTCGGCGGAGGAGAAGCGCACGGTGGTCGCGGACCGGTAGGTGCCGCCCTCCTGCGCGCCGCTCAGGTCGAGATCGATCTCGTACGAGTCGACGGTGAGCAGCTTCGCCCGCTGCTGCGCCTCTTCACGGGTCAGGTTCGTGCCAGGCACGCGTTCATCTCCTTCGATGGTGACGGTCGCGGCCATCCTTGCACGCCATGCCGAAGGGCGGGCACTCAATAGAGTGTCCGCCCCTTTCGCGTGGATTCCGCAGATCTTCCGGGGGCGCGGGCGCACCCCCGGAGGATCCGCTGCGCATCAGCCCTGGCGCAGCTCTTCCGCCACCAGCTCCGCGATCTGCACGGCGTTCAGCGCCGCGCCCTTGCGCAGGTTGTCGTTGGAGAGGAAGAGCGCGAGGCCGTGCTCGACGGTCTCGTCCACGCGGATGCGGCCGACGTACGAGGCGTCCTTGCCGGCCGCCTGGAGCGGGGTCGGGATCTCGGAGAGCTCGACGCCCGGGGCGTCCTTGAGCAGCTCGTAGGCGCGCTCGACGCTGATCGGGCGGGCGAAGCGGGCGTTGACCTGGAGGGAGTGGCCGGAGAAGACCGGGACGCGCACGCAGGTGCCGGAGACCTTGAGCTCCGGGATGCCGAGGATCTTGCGGGACTCGTTGCGGAGCTTCTGCTCCTCGTCGGTCTCGAAGGAGCCGTCGTCGACGATCGCGCCGGCCAGCGGCAGCACGTTGAAGGCGATCGGACGCTTGTAGACGCCGGGCTCGGGGAACTCCACGGCCCCGCCGTCGTGCGTCAGTTCGGCGGCCTGGGCCGCGACCTGCTTGACCTGGCCGTCCAGCTCGGCGACGCCGGCCAGGCCCGAGCCGGAGACGGCCTGGTAGGTGGTGGCGATCAGCGCGGTGAGGCCGGCCTCCTCGTGGAGGGGGCGCAGCACCGGCATGGCGGCCATGGTGGTGCAGTTCGGGTTGGCGATGATGCCCTTGGGGCGGTCCTTGATCGCCTCCGGGTTGACCTCGGAGACCACCAGCGGGACCTCGGGGTCCTTGCGCCAGGCGGAGGAGTTGTCGATCACGACGGCGCCCTGGCCGGCGACCTTCTCGGCCAGCGCCCGGGAGGTGGTGCCGCCGGCGGAGAAGATCACGATGTCCAGGCCGGAGTAGTCGGCCGTGGTGGCGTCCTCGACGGTGATCTCGCGGCCCTCCCACTCGAGGGTCGAGCCCGCGGACCGGGCCGAGGCGAACAGGCGGAGCTCGTCCACCGGGAACTTCCGCTCCGCGAGGATCTTGCGCATGACTCCGCCGACCTGACCGGTGGCTCCGACGATTCCGACCCTCACGGTGACTCCCTCACGTGCTCTGTGGCGCTGACCGCCGCTCTGTGTGCTGCCGGCCTGCTCCATCATGCGTGCGACCCCGGGCCGCTTGTCCAATCCATTGTCCGCAGTACGGACCGCGGATCTTGGGCGGGCGGGACGAACGCGCGGCGGGGCCGTCGCGGGAGCCCGGAACACGCCGTCCCGGCACCCGGAAACGCCCGTGGGGGCGGCGCTCGTGACGAGCGCCGCCCCCACGGGGTCGTGCGGGGTGTTACGGGGTGACGCTGTCGATCTGGACGCTGCCCAGGCCGGCGGCGGTGCCGCGGCCGTTCAGCAGCTGGACCTGGCCGAAGAACTGCCGGCCCTCGGGGGCCGGGCCGTTCACGACGACCTTGGCGCCGACGGCGGCCGAGGCGCCGTTGGCGAGGTCGACCGTGGCGGCGTCGTCGACCGTGACCGAGCCCAGGCCGTTCGAGTAGTACACGTCACGGTAGTCGTACGTGGTGCCGGCGGCGCCGACCGCGTACCCGATGACCTTGATCTGGTAGGTGCCCGCGGCCGGGTTGACCAGGGACACGGCCTCCTCGGAGTCGCCGTCGGCGGAGGAGCCGACCTTCACGCCGTCGCGGTAGACCTCGAGGTCGAGGTCGGCCGCGGCGTCCGAGACGTTGCCGATGGCCACGTCGAGGCGCTCCACACCGGCACCGAGGACGACCTCGGTGGTCTGGGTGTCACCCTCGTTGATGGTGGGCTTGGCCACCTTCGCCGAGCCGAGCGGGCCGCCCTTGAGCTTGCCGCCCGCGATGGCCGCGAAGTCGTTCTTCAGGGTCCAGGAGACGTCGGCCGGGACACCGGCCTTGACCTCGGGCAGGACCTTGACGGCCGGGTCGAACGCCGCGCCGAGCACGGTGGCGTCCAGCTTGAACGGGTTGTCCAGCAGCGGCGACGTGCGACGCGCCTCGACCTCGATCTCCCAGACGCCCGGCTGCGGGTTCGCGTACGA
The DNA here is from genome assembly GCF_044753805.1 of Streptomyces sp. NPDC093225. Lineage (NCBI taxonomy): Bacteria > Bacillati > Actinomycetota > Actinomycetes > Kitasatosporales > Streptomycetaceae > Streptomyces > Streptomyces sp. NPDC093225. The sequence goes on along the minus strand of NZ_JBIVNX010000040.1, from coordinate 65,800 downwards.
GCGCAGGTCGGGGCGGCAGGTGTTGGCCGGGTTGTTGTAGTTCGGGTAGCACATGGTGGTCGCGCTGGGGTCGACCGGCGTGCCGTACGGGTGGATCGCGATGAAGCGGGTCTGGCTGCCCGCGGCGAGGCCGCCCAGGGCCACCTCGAGGCTCTTCGCGCCCTGCGGGACCGTGACGAAGTACGTCTTGTGGCTGTTGCGCTGGACCGACGAGGTGGAGGAGAGGCCGAAGCTCGGCTTCACCAGGTCGGTGGCGACCACGACGGTCGACAGGATCTGCTTGTCGACGCCCTCGGTGGACTCGTCGTCCAGCTCCAGGATCGCGCTGTGCACGCCCGCGGTCTTCGGGGCGGCCTGCACCTTGACGGTGACCGGCTTGTTCAGCGGCAGGGTGATGTAGTCGTAGTCCGTCAGCGCCTTGAAGGTGCCGTCGTTGTACTTCCACTTCAGGTCGTGGCGCACGCCCCACTTCGGGCCCGTGGTGCGGGTGATGGTGACGTTGTACGTCTTCTTCTTCCCGACCTTGAGACCGCCCTCGCGGTCGTACAGGCCGGTGCCGAAGCCCGGCTCCTTCAGGAACTGGTCGAGAGCGGTGTCGACCGGCGCCTTGACGGTGTAGTCCCAGGCGTTCGCGCCGCGCTGGATGGACTCCCACGCGCCGACGATGTCCATCAGACCCGCGCCCTGCTCGTGCGCCTGGACACCGTCGATCTTCTTCGCGGTGCTCGCCAGCGCGGTGCGCAGGGTGGCCGGGGTGAGGGCGATGCCCTCCTTCTTCGCGGCCGAGATCAGCAGCGCCGAGGCGCCGGCGGCCTGCGGCGAGGCCATCGAGGTGCCCTGGAGCATCGCGTAGCCGGCCGGGAGGGGGTAGCCCGCCTCGGCGACCGGGGAGCCCGGCAGCCAGGTCTGGACGGAGTTGATCGCGGCACCGGGCGCGGAGATGGTGGGCGTGAAGCCGCCGTCCTCACGCGGACCGCGCGAGGAGAACGGGAACATCGCGTACTTCTTGTCCACGACGGAGCCGTAGTTGGCGGCCCAGGTCTCCTTGGAGACCGCGGCGCCGACGGAGATGACCTTGTCCGCCAGGCCGGGGTCGCCGATGGTGTTGATGCCGGGGCCGGAGTTGCCCGCGGAGATGACGAGCTGGACGCCGTAGGTGTCGATCAGGCGCTTGTAGAGCTCGGCGCGCGCGTTGTTGCCGTCGTTGAGCGCCGGCAGGCCGCCGATGGACATGTTGACGATGTCCACGCCACGGTTGACGACGAGGTCGATCATGCCCTCGGTCAGCGCGACGTTGGTGCAGCCGCCGCTCCAGGAGCAGGCGCGCGAGGAGACGATCTTGGCGCCGGGGGCGGCGCCGTTCATCTTGCCGCCGAACAGGCCGTTGGCCGCGGTGATGCCCGCGACGTGGGTGCCGTGCTCGGACTCGATGATGCCGATGTTGACGAAGTCCGCCTTCTTGCCGACCCAGGTCCCGCCGAGCGGGTCCATCGGGACGTCCTTGCGGATCTCGACCACGAACGGGATGCGCTCGGCGACGTCGGTGGCGGGGTTGTCCGTACCGAAGTAGCCGACCTGGTAGCCGTCCTTGTACGGCTTCATCGGCTCGTTGTTCGTGAAGTCGCCGTCCTGGTCGGTGTCGACGCGGACGGTACCGGCGGCCGGGTCGTACAGCATGCCGAACCGGTCGGTGGTGTCGCCGTCGCGGTTGACGTCGCCCGCCTCGTCACCGGTCGCGGTGACCGACTCCGAGAAGCGGCTCCACTGGTACGAGCCCTCCGGGGCCTTCCAGCTCTGGCCACCGGCGGTGAACTCCGCGCCCGAGACGGGGGTGATCTGGGCGCGCCACGTGCCGTCGGCGTCGGTGAGCGGGTCGGTCGCGGTGACCCAGTCGACGATCTTGCGCTCGCCGGTGGTGGTCTTCTGCAGGGCCGGGTGGCCGAGGTCCACGCCGGAGTCCAGGACGCCGATGGTCACGCCGCGGCCGTCGGCCTCGGGGTGCTCCTGGACGAACTTGACCGCACCCGTCTCGAACGAGGGGTTGTACGGGTTCTTCGCCGGGGTGTCCTTGCCGGGCGCCGGGTAGCTGCCGCTGGTCGCACCAGCGGCCCCCTTCGCACGGTCGCCCGCCGGGGTCGGGTCGTCGAGCTTGATCTCCTGCTTCAGGTCGATGCCCTGGACCGAGGAGAGCTTGGCGGCGGCCTTGAGGGCCGCCCCGGCCTTGCCGGTGGGGAGCGTGGCGCGGACGTAGCCGAGCTTGTCGTCCGTACGGCCGACCGACGCGCCCTGAACCGCGTCGAGCTGGCCGGCCACCTGCTCGGTGGCACCGGGAGCGGTGGCCACCATGACGGTGACGGTCTTGTCGCCCTTGGCCTCGGCCTGCTCGAGGAGCTGGACGTCGGCCGAACCGAGCTTGTCCTCGGCGGACTTGACGGGGGCGGTGCCGGGGTCGGCAGCACCCACCGCCGCGAGCGCGGGCACGGGGCCCGCGGCCGCGAGCGCGGCCACCAGGCCCGCGGCGGCCGCGATGCGCGCGGCGCGTCTGGCCCCGGATATGGAGCTGGGGGATTCGAGGGTCATCAGCATCCCTGCGTAAGTGAAAGAAACGGTCCGGATTTCGGTGCCGGATGACCGGTCAGCTTTGCGCAAGGGACAGCCGTTTGGGGAGGGTTGTTATTGACGCGTGCCCGTCATGGCGGAGACCCGCCACCGGGCCGGATGCGTCAGCGGGACCGAACCGGATGAAATCCGGGCGATCCGAAGGCCCTTGAGGGGCCTGGAATGTCGACTTGTCTACGGGCTAATGGTCGCGCGCGCGAGCGTAGTGACGAGCCGCCTTGGCGCGGTTTCCGCAGGCAGCCATCGAGCACCAGCGCCGGGTGCCGTTGCGCGAGGTGTCGAAGAAGTGCAGCACGCACGTGGTCGAGGCGCACTTGCGGATCCGGTCCGGCCCCTTGTCCAAAAGGTCCAGAAGGTTCCGGGCCGCGGTCCACGCCGGGCCCCAGGAGCGGTCGTCGAACTCGGGCTCCTCGGAGGTGCCCTCCGCCCCCACCCGCAGCCGGATCCGGCCGTGGTCGAGCACCGCGTCGAGGAGTTTCAGGGCGGCCGGGTCGACGGGGTCGGCGACGGCCCGGGCCAGTGCCTCGCGGGCGGTCAGCAGGTGGATCAGCGTCGGGGCGTCGGCGCGGAACCGGTCCGCCAGGCCGGCCGAGGCCAGCCAGAGCGCGAGGCCCTCCATCCGGGTCAGGCCGGCCGCCCCCGCGAAGAGGTCCTGCAGCTCACCCTCCCGCATCCACCGCGTGTTCAGCAGGTCGAGCGCGGCCGGCTCGCCGATCAGCGGGCGCGGGTCCGTCGTCGTGGCCACCCCGGGCCTCCTCTCGTAACCGCTCAAGAGTACGTGAACGGTTGACACCCGGGATCTCTAACCTTTAATCTCCAATTGAAAGGTTAGAGCAACCGAAAGGGGGCAGCCGTGACGGCTGTCGGCACTCTGAGCACCGGCCACATCGGCCTGAACGTCACCGAGCTGGGGCGCTCGCTCGGCTTCTACCGCGACGCGCTCGGCTTCGAGCTGCTGGGCGAGGGCAAGGAGGAGGGGCGCCGCTTCGCCTTCCTCGGGCAGGGCGGCGAGCTCGTCCTGACCCTGTGGGAACAGGCCGAGGGCGGGTACGCGGCCGGCTCCGCGGGCCTGCACCACCTGGCCTTCTCGGCCGCCTCCATCGAGGAGGTCCGGGACTTCGAGGCCCGGCTGCGCGCCGCGGACGTGGACTTCGCGTACGAGGGCGTGGTCGCGCACCGCGAGGGCTCGGCCTCCGGCGGGATCTTCTTCCACGACCCGGACGGCACCCGGCTGGAGATCTCCGTGCCGACCGGCGCCGAGGGCGCTCCCGCCCCCACTGCAGGCGCCCCGACCTGCGGATTCTTCTAGACCCCGACCTGCGGAACCTTCCGGAAAGGAGGGCGGCGACCATGACCGCGACCAGCGGCCCGTACCACCCCGGCTCCCGGGCCGTGCAGGACCGGGTCGGCGTCCGCGACGCGGCCGACCACGTGGGGCGCAGCATCGGCCCCGGCATCCGCGACGTGGCCGCCGCCTTCCTCGGCCGGCAGCCGATGCTCGTCGTCGGAGCCGCCGACGCCGACGGCCACCTGTGGGCCTCGCTGCTCACCGGCGCCCCCGGCTTCGTACGGGCCACCGGACCCGACCGGATCACGGTCACCGGCGGGCTGCCGGCGGGCGACCCGCTCGCCGGGGTCCTGGCCGACGCCCCCGGCACCCCCGTCGGGACCATCGCCCTCGACCCGCGCACCCGGCGCCGGATGCGGTTGAACGGCACCGCCCGGCCCACCGCCGCCGGCTTCGCGGTCGACGCCGAACGGGTCTTCTCGAACTGCCCGAAGTACCTGCAGAAGCGGCAGCCGCTCGCCGTCGAGTGGGAAGGGGCCGGTGTGGTGCGGCGCGGCGGGGCGCTCGACCCCGACCAGGTGCGCACCGTCCGCGCCGCCGACACCTTCTTCGTCGCCACCACGGCCGACGGCGGGGTCGAGGCCAGTCACCGGGGCGGCGACCCCGGCTTCGTCGAGGTCCTCTCGCCCACCGAGCTGGCCTGGCCGGACTACCCGGGCAACGCCATGTTCCTGACCCTCGGCAACCTGGCCGAGGACCCGCGCGCCGGGCTGCTCTTCCCGCACTGGGAGAGCGGCCGTACCCTCCAGCTCACCGGGCGGGCCCGGACCGAGTTCCGCGCCGACGGCACCCGCACCACCCGCTTCACCGTCGAGGGAGTGCTCGAGGCCGAGCACCCGGGCCGCCTCCGCTGGAGCACCCCGGAGTACCCCCCGGCGAACCCACCGGTCGCGCCCCCGGTCGACTCCCCGGCCGACCCTCCGGTCCCGCCCGTCGCGGCCTGACGGCCGCCTCACCGGGGCAGGACCACCACGTAGGCGGCGGGCTCGCGGTCCCCGGACGCGGTCAGCGCGGTCCGGACGACCGTGGCCTGCTGGTCGGGGAAGTCCCGCAGCTTGCGCGGGGTGATGTAGAGGACGGTCAGGCCCAGCCGCTCCAGGTGCTCGCGCTTGCGGGCGTACTCCGACCACTCCGCCTCGTCCTCGCCCTGCCGCGGGGCACGGGTGTCCAATTCCAGCGCCACCGCGTGGTCGGGCCAGTACGCGTCGACCCCGCCCAGGTGCGGGCCGCCCGGCAGCCGCAGGTCCACGTTCCACACCGGGGCCGGCAGTCCGTACTCCCGGACCAGCCGGTAGAGCCGGTCCTCGGCGATCGCCCGGCCCTCCGCCAGCAGCGAGTCCACCGCGTCCACCACGTGCGGCCGGTTCAGCAGCCGGGCCAGGGTCAGTTCCCGCACCGCCGCCGCCGGTTCGCAGTGCCCGCCGCGCACCGCCTCCGTGAGCAGCCGGCGCACGGTGGCCGCGTCCGACAGCTGCGCCACCGCGTCCGCGAGCGCCCGGGCCACCGGCGCCACCGGCACCCCGGTCACCTCCTGGGGCAGCGGCGGGGTGTGGGCGCGCACCAGGCGCACGAAGCCGGTGGAGCGCAGCCGGCGGGTGCTCGGCACGACGATGTCGACGTGCTCCAGGGCGAGCAGCGGGGGCGCGGAGGTGAACCCGTACAGCGCCAGCGCGGCCAGGCCGGTGACCATGGCGTCGCCGAAGCCCTTCTGCTGGGGGAGCACCCCGCTCGCGGGCCGGCCGGCGTACAGCAGCGCGGCGTGCAGCCGCTCCTCGCTCGTGGCCGGGCCCGGGTGGAGCAGGAACACCCCCGGCAGGACCTGCTGCCACGGCCCGCCCGGCCGGCACCGCTCGGTGGTGGCGGCCGGGGTCACCCCGTGCTCGCGCAGCTGGGCGACGCTGAGCACCCGGCGCTGTGCGCCCGACAGGTGCTGGAGCGGGCGGGGGGAGACGGGAGCGGCGGGGGAGGTGGGGGAGGCGGGCGAGACGGGGGAGGGGGTCTGGCCGCCGTACGTGGGGGAGTTGTGGTTCATGTTGGCGAGATTCCCGCACCGGGGCCGGCTCTTAACCGTTGTTACAGTCCCGTCGACAAATGCGGACAACCCTGCGCTAAAGTACGCGCGTTCGAGTGCCGAGACCCTTGCGGCCGTCCGGGTGAACCCGCTATGCGAAAACGCCGGTGGGGCTGGTTTCCCAGCTCCACCGGCGTCATCACGTCGGATCGGACCCGCGGGGGATCAGACCCCGGCGAGCGCGTCCCGCTCCTGGGCCCGCAGCGCGCGGGCCAGGTCGTCACGGGCCTCCAGCACCAGCCGGCGCAGCGCCGGAGCCGCGTCGGCGTGCGCGGCCAGCCACGCGTCGGTGGCCTCCAGGGTCGCGGGGGAGTCCTGCAGCGCGGGGTAGAGACCGCGCACGACATCCATGCCGATCTGGATCGACCGCTCGGCCCAGACCCGCGTGACGGCCTCGAAGTACTTCGGCGCGTACGGGGCCGTCAGCGCCCGCTGCGAGGGCTGCTGGAAGCCCGCGATGGTGGCCTCCGCCAGCGCGTTGGACAGCGCGTCCGACTCCACCACGGCCGCCCAGGCCTGCGCCTTGACGGCCTCCGACGGCCGCGCCGCCAGGCAGCGCACCGAGTGCCGCTTGCCCGAGGCGGTGTCGTCCCGGGCGAGCTCCGCGTCGATCCGCGCCGCGTCGGCCCGGCCGGCCGCGGCCAGCGGCTCCAGCAGGTCCCAGCGCAGCTCCTGGTCCACGTCGAGGCCGTCGATCCGGGCCGTGCCGTCCAGCAGCCCCTCCAGCAGGACGTGGTCCGCCTCGGTCGTCGCGGTCGCGGCGAAGAACCGCGCCCACAGCAGCTGGTGCTCGGAACCCGGCTCGGCCAGCCGCAGCTCGTGCAGCGCGCCCGCCGCCAGCTCCCGGCCGCCCTGCTCGCGCCAGGCCGGGGCCGCGTAGTGGGTGACCGCGGTACGGGCCTGGGCGTGCAGCATCTGCAGGACGCCCACGTCGCCCTCGCGGCCGGCGAAGGCGAGCACCAGCGAGACGAAGTCGCGCGCCGGCAGCAGGCCGTCCCGCGTCAGGTTCCACAGCGCCGACCAGCACAGGGCGCGGGCCAGCGGGTCGGCGATGTCCCCGAGGTGCTTGCGCAGGGTCGCCAGCGAGCCGTCGTCGAAGCGGATCTTGCAGTACGTCAGGTCCTCGTCGTTGACCAGGACCAGGTCGGGCCGCTCGGCGCCGGCCAGTTCGGCGACCGCCGTGCGCGCACCGGCCACGTCGACCTCGGCCCGCGCGTACCGGACCAGCGCGCCCGCCTCCGCCCGGTACAGGCCCACGCCCACCCGGTGCGGGCGCAGCTCGTCGCCGTCCTGGACGACCGCGAGCTCGGCGATCCGGCCCTCGGCGTCGTACGCGACCTCCGGCGTCAGCGCGTTGACCCCGGCGGTCTGCAGCCAGGACCGCGACCAGCCGGCCATGTCGCGGCCGGAGACCTCGCCGAGCACCGTCAGCAGGTCGTCCAGCGTGGTGTTCCCGTAGGCGTTGGCCTTGAAGTAGCGGCGCGCCCCCTCCAGGAACGCGTCCCGGCCGACGTACGCCACCAGCTGCTTGAGGACCGCGGCGCCCTTGGCGTACGTGATGCCGTCGAAGTTGAGCTTGGCGTCCTCCAGGTCACGGATGTCGGCCGTGATCGGGTGCGTGGAGGGCAGCTGGTCGGCGCGGTAGGCCCAGGCCTTGCGGTTGTTGGCGAAGGTGACCCAGGCCTGGTCGAAGCGGGTGGCCTCGACCTGCGAGAAGGAGCCCATGAAGTCGGCGAAGGACTCCTTGAGCCACAGGTCGTCCCACCACTTCATGGTGACGAGGTCGCCGAACCACATGTGGGCCATCTCGTGCAGGATCGTGTTGCAGCGCCGCTCGTAGGAGGCCCGGGTGACCTTGCCGCGGAAGATGTACTCCTCGCGGAAGGTGACCATGCCCGGGTTCTCCATCGCGCCGAGGTTGTACTCGGGTACGAAGGCCTGGTCGTACTTCCCGAAGGGGTAGGGGAAGTCGAAGTTGTCGTGGAAGAAGTCGAAGCCCTGCTTGGTGACGAGGAAGACGTCGTCCGCGTCGAAGTGCTTGGCCAGGCCCTTGCGGCACATCGCGCCCAGCGGGATCTCCAGGTCCCCGCGCCGGTAGACGTCCGTCACGTAGTGGTACGGGCCGGCCACCACGCAGGTGATGTAGGTGGAGATCGGCTTGGTCTCGGCGAACCGGACGGCGGTGCCGCCCTCCGCCGCGGCCTCGCGGGACTCCTCGGCGCCGTTGCTCCACACCTGCCAGCCCTCCGGCACCGTGACCCGGAAGCGGTAGGGGGCCTTGAGGTCGGGCTGCTCGAAGTTGGCGTACACCCGGCGGGCGTCGGCGGGCTCGTACTGCGTGTAGAGGTAGACCTCGCCGTCCTCCGGGTCGACGAAGCGGTGCATGCCCTCGCCGGTGCGGCTGTAGGCGCAGTTCGCGTCGACCACGAGGGTGTTCTCGGCGGCCAGGCCGGTGAGCGTGATGCGCGTCCCGTCGAAGACGGCCGCCGGGTCGAGGGTCTCGCCGTTGAGGGTGACGGAGTTCACCGAGGGCGCGATGAGGTCCGCGAAGGTCGTGACGCCCGGGCGGTGCGCGCGGAACGTGACCGTGGTCACGGAGCGGAACGTGCGCGGCCCGCCCTCCGGTTCGGCCTCGTCCACCGCCGAGCGGAGGTCGAGCTCGACCTCGTACGCGTCGACGGACAGCAGCTCGGCCCGCTCGTGGGCCTCGTCGCGGGACAGATTCTCACCGGGCACGTGCACTCCTTCGTGCGTGATCGCCATGACGTGCGCATCCTCCCACGGGGAATGCGCGGGGGGTCGGGCCGGTTGGCCGGTACGGCACGTTCCCGACGGACGTGCCGCGGACATGCGTACGAGTGCGAACCGATGAAGGAGAGACATGCCCGACACCCAGGTGGGCGAGAAGACCGCGGTCGACTTCTGGTTCGACCCGCTCTGCCCCTGGGCCTGGATGACGTCCCGCTGGATGCTGGAGGTCGAGAAGGTCCGCGACGTCGAGGTGCGCTGGCACGTGATGAGCCTCGCCGTCCTGAACGAGCACCGGCTGGACGAGCTGCCGGAGCACTACCGCGAGCTCATGGCCACGGCCTGGGGCCCGGTCCGGGTGGTCGTCGCCGCCCAGCAGAAGCACGGTGACGAGGTGACCGGCAAGCTCTACACCGCGCTCGGCACCCGCATCCACAACGACGGCCGGGGCGTCACCACCGAGGTGATCGCCGAGGCGCTGGCCGAGGTCGGCCTGCCGGCCGAGCTGATCGACTTCGCCGACTCCTCGGACTACGACGTCGAGCTGCGCGCCTCGCACAAGGACGGCATCTCGCGCGTCGGCGAGGACGTCGGCACCCCCGTGATCTCGGTGCCCGGCGCCGACGGCGCCGAGGTGGCCTTCTTCGGCCCGGTGGTCACCCCGACCCCGCGGGGCGAGGCCGCGGCCCGGCTGTGGGACGGCACCCTGCTGGTGGCCTCGACCCCCGGTTTCTACGAGATCAAGCGGACCCGCACGCAGGGCCCCCGCTTCGACTAGATCCCTGCATGGCCGGGGAGCAATACATCAACCGCACACGGACCAAGGGTCCGTCGGGGACATCCCCGCATCAGCAGGGAACCTTGCTGAAAACGACGGAAGGCCCTCGCGAGTCACGTCCTCGTGAGGGCCTTCCGCTCTGCACGCCCGCACGCGAAAGGTGAGAAGACGATCACGAGGCGGACGGGATCAGAGGGCTGGCGTCAGCCCTGGGCGGGGATCAGCAGCGGGGTGTTGGCCTTGGCGTCGGCGTAGCGCTTGGCCACGTCCTGCCAGTTGACGACGTTCCACATCGCCTCGATGAAGTCCACCTTCTGGTTCTTGTACTGCAGGTAGAAGGCGTGCTCCCAGGCGTCGAAGACGAGGACCGGCACCGACGCCTGGCCGACGTTGCCCTGGTGGTCGTAGACCTGCTCGACGACCAGGCGGCCGCTGAGGGGCTCGTACGCGAGCACGCCCCAGCCGGAGCCCTGGGTCATGGAGGAGGCGAAGGTGAGCTGCTTCTTGAAGGCGGCGAAGGAGCCGAAGGACTCCGTGATCGCGTCCGCCAGCTCGCCCACGCCGTCGGCGTGCGTCGGCTCGCCGCCGCCCTCGCCGGTCTTCGGGCTGGCCATGTTGTGCCAGTAGATGCTGTGCAGGATGTGGCCGGAGAGGTGGAAGGCCAGGTTCTTCTCCAGCCCGTTCAGCGCCCCCCAGTTCTCCCTCTCCCGCGCCTCCGCGAGCTGCTCCAGCGTGTCGTTGGCGCCCTTGACGTACGCGGCGTGGTGCTTGTCGTGGTGCAGCTCGATGATCTGCGGGTTGATCACCGGCTCCAGCGCCGCGTAGTCGTACGGCAGTTCCGGAAGCGTGTAGACGGCCATGCGTGTTTCGGTCCCCTCGCGTGCGTGATCACTGTTATTGCAATCAATGCGCAACTGCACGCTAGCAGTATCTATTCCGTTGATCATGCAAGGGATGCCTTACCGCGGGCGAGCCGCCCCGGGTGCGCCGAAGGCCCCCGACGCGGATCGCGGCGGGGGCCTTCTGGGGAGTGCGGTTACTTGCTGGATGGGTCGACTACGTAGACGCCCATGCCGGTGACGGTGTGCACGAGACCCTCGTCCTTCAGGACCTGGACAGCCTTGCGGAGGGTGTCGCGGGCGACGCCGAACTCGGCTTCCAGTGCGACGAGGCTGGGGATCCGGCGGCCGGGCGGGATGCTGCCGTCCTCGATGCGGGCCCGCAGGCTCGCGGCGATCTGGCGGTACGGCGGAACGGGCCCTTCCCGGTCAATGCTCATGGCCTCGACCCTAGGCATCCATCATGGACCTGCCATAGCTATAGCCGGGGGTAGACGGGGGTAGTACACCTCCCCTACGCTACTGCGCGAAACGCGTAAGACCCCGGCGACGGCGGCAACCGTCCCGGGGCGTGGCCGATCTGAGTAAGGAGATCGACGTGGGTGAGCTTATCCGTGCCCTCGTGTGGGGCGGGATGGCGTGGTGGGGGCTTCGCGGCGGCGGGCAGCGGCAGCCGGCCGTGCCCGTGCGGGCGGTGTGGTGGACGCGGGGGGAGCCCGGGCCGGTGCTGCCCGCGGCGCGGTCGCCGTACGGGGCCGACGACGGGCCGCTCGACGGGGACGCGGCCCCGCTCGTGCGGCCGTACCAGCGCGCGCACGAACAGTGGCAGCGGCGGCTGGCGCTGGTGCTCGCCGCGGACTTCGGGGTCGACCTCGACACCCACCTCGTCGGCGCGCGGAGCGCGGCCTGATGGCGCGTCGGCCCACGCGCATGTGCGTGGAGTGCGAGGAGCTGACGACGGACTTCGTCGTCGTGTCGGAGGTGCACGCCGGGTCCGGGCCCGGCTTCAACGTCTACGCCTGCCGGGACTGCGCCCCGGACGTGCCCAGGCCTCCGGACGTGCTGGAGCTGTTCGAGCGGAGGGGCGGCGCCTCCTGCTGAAGCCGCGACGCGGAGGGCGGGCCCCGGCACGGATGCGCCGGGGCCGGGCCCGTACGCGGCCGAATCAGGCGGAGGCGGAGCCGCCGCGGCGCTGGAGGGCGTAGCCCGTGGTGGCGAGGGCGGCGGTCAGGCCGCCTGTGAAGAGGACCTGGACGCGCGTGTCGGCGTCCCACGCCATCAGGGCCAGCACCGCGACGACGCCCGCCAGGGCGACCCACGTCAGGTACGGGAAGCCCCACATGCGCACCACCAGCTTCTCCGGCGCCTCCCGCTCCGTCCGCCGGCGCAGCAGGAACTGGGAGACGGCGATGAAGCCCCACACGACGAGGATCACGCCGCCGACCATGTTCAGCAGCCAGGCGAACAGGGTGTCCGGGTACCAGTAGGAGAGGAGCACCGTCACGAAGCCGAAGCCCGAGGAGGCCAGCACCGCCCGCCGCGGGATGCCCCCTCCGGCCTTGCCGAGCGCCTTCGGACCCTGGCCGCGGGCGACCAGCGAGTACGCCATGCGCGAGGCGCCGTAGATGTTGGCGTTCATCGCGGACAGCAGGGCGATCAGGATGACGACGTTCATGATCTGGCCGGCGCCCGGGATGCCCAGCCGGTCCAGCGCGGCGGCGTACGGGCCGTCCTCCGTGACCTCCTTCGCGTCCCACGGGACGAGGGTGACGACGGCCAGCATCGAGCCCACGTAGATGACCGCGATCCGCCACATGGTGGTCTTCACGGCCTTGGCCACGCCGCGCACCGGGTCGTCCGACTCGGCCGCCGCGATGGTGACCGTCTCCAGCCCGCCGTACGCGACCACCGAGGCCAGCAGGCCGACCAGCAGCCCGCTCACACCCGTCGGCAGGAACCCGCCGTTGCCCAGCAGGTGGCCGGCGCCGGGGGAGTCGGTGCCGGGCAGCACGCCCAGCACGGCGAGCACGCTCAGGGTGAGGAACAGGCCGATCGCACCGACCTTGAGCGCGGCGAACCAGAACTCGAACTCGCCGAAGTTGCCCACCGAGAGGAGGTTGCTGCCGCAGAAGAACGCCATGAAGACCAGTACCCACAGCCAGGCCGGGGTCCCGGGCAGCCAGCCGTGCACGATGTTCGCCGCGCCGATCGCCTCGATCGCCACGCCCACGCACAGCAGCGTCCAGAACATCCAGCCGACGGTGAACCCGGCCCACGGGCCGACCGCGCGCTCGGCGTGCACCGAGAAGGAGCCGGACGCGGGGTTGGCCGCGGACATCTCGCCGAGCATCCGCATCACGCACATCACGAGCAGGCCGGACGCCGCGTACGCCAGCACGATCGAGGGTCCGGCGGCGGCGACGCCGGCGCCGGAGCCCACGAAGAGGCCCGCGCCGATCACGCCGCCGAGGGCGATCATCGACAGGTGGCGCTGCTTGAGGCCGTGGGAGAGGCCGCCGGCGGATGCCTGCTGCGGGGCCGGGGAGGTGCCCGGGTCGTGGGGCGCGAGGGTCTGACTCATGCCGCCAAGTGTCGGCGGGTGTCCGGAACTCGGACGTGAACGCCCGTTATTCGGACATCCGCCTCACGGGCAGTGATCGTTCCCGCACGTGTGCGCCCGGCCCCGCCGCGCTCACGCGCGCCGCGCGCGCAACTCCCGTACCCCGGCAACCGCCAGCACCAGCGCCGTCGCGCCGGCCGACCACAGCACCTGCGGCCGCGCGCCGTCGTCGCGCACCATCAGCACCAGCACCGCGGCCATCCCCGCCAGCGCCGCCCACGTCAGGTACGGGAAGCCCCACATCTTGAGGACCAGCGTCTGCGGAGCCTCCCGCTCGATCTTGCGCCGCAGCCGCAGCTGCGACACCGCGATCAGGGCCCACACGAACAGCAGTACCGCGCCGACCGCGTTGAGCATGTACAGGAAGATCGTCTCGGGCCACAGCAGGTTGAGCAGCACCGAGACGAAGCCGAAGGCCACCGAGGCCAGCACCGCGCGCCGCGGCACCCCGCCGCCCGAGACCTTCAGCAGGCCCTGCGGCGCCTCGCTCCGCTCGGCCAGCGAGAAGATCATCCGCGAGGACCCGTACAGGTTGGCGTTCAGCGCCGACAGCAGCGCCACGAACACCACGACGTTCATGATCTGCCCGGCCCCGGCGACGCCGATCGAGTCGAGCACCGCGACGTACGGGCTCTCGCCCGGCACGAAGGAGTCCCACGGCAGCAGCGTCACGATCACCAGCATCGAGCCGATGTAGAAGAACAGGATCCGCCACACCGCACTGCGCACCGCCCGGGCCACCGAGCGGGCCGGGTCGTCCGACTCGGCGGCCGCGATCGTGACGACCTCCAGTCCGCCGAACGCGAAGACCACCGCGAGCACGCCCGAGATGACGCCCTCCCAGCCGTGCGGGAGGAATCCGCCCTGGCCGGTCAGGTTGGCCATGCCCACCGGATCGGTGTCGGGCAGCACGCCGAAGACCGCCAGCCCGGACAGCACCAGGAACGCGACGATTGCGAAGACCTTCAGCGCCGCGAACCAGAACTCGAACTCGCCGAAGTTGCGGACCGCGGTCAGGTTGCTGGCGGTGAAGACCACCATGAACAGCAGCACCCAGCCCCACTGCGGGACGTCCGGCAGCCAGCCGTGCGCGATCTTCGCCGCACCGGTGGCCTCCACCGCGAGCACCACCACCAGCAGGAACCAGTACAGCCAGCCGACCGAGAAGCCGGCCCAGCGGCCCAGCGCCCGCTCCGCGTGCACGGAGAACGAGCCCGAGGCCGGCATCGCCGCCGACATCTCGCCGAGCATCCGCATCACGAGCATCGCCAGGGCGCCCGCGAGCAGATACGACACGACGATGCCGGGGCCCGCGACGGCGATGCCGCCGCCCGAGCCGACGAACAGGCCGGCGCCGATCACGCCGCCGAGGCCCAGCATGGTCAGGTGGCGCTGCTTCAGCCCGTGGGCGAGCGGCTCCGGGGGGACGCCGGTCGCGGTGGCCGCGCCGGTGGTGCCGCTGGTGGCGGCGTCCGGGGCCCCGGACGAGGAGGAGGAACTCTGGGGTGCTTGTGGCATCCCCACAGTCTCCCTGAGCACGTACGCCACACGCAAAACGGTTTCGACCCACTCGAAACCCCGAGTGATCCGCGTCACTTCGGGCGTATCGCACGCACGCCGAAGAGCCCCGGCTTTGTGCACTCCCCACCAAGTCCGGCGACGACGCTTTGTGTCCGCACGACGGTGATCACGGCCCCGGCCCGCGACTAACGTCGCCGTGTCACCGACCCCTCACCCTCCGCGGAGACCCCGATGAGCACCGCTTCCGTCCCCTTCCGGCCCGGCACCGTCCTCGCCGACATGCTGCCCGCGAGCCGCACCCGCGACGTGGCCCTCGTCGCCGGCGGCGCCGCCCTGATGGGCCTGGCCGCCCAGCTCTCGGTCAAGGTGCCGGGCCTCGTCGTGCCGATCACCGGCCAGACCTTCGCCGCGCTGCTGGTCGGCACCGCCCTCGGGGCCCGCCGCGGCTTCCTCTCCCTCGCCCTCTACACCCTCGTCGGCATGGCGGGCGTGCCCTGGTTCGCCGGCGGCACCGCCGGCGCGGGCGGCGCCACCTTCGGCTACGTGCTGGGCATGCTGCTGGCGTCGACCGTGGTCGGGGCGCTGGCCCGGCGCGGTGCGGACCGCTCGGTGCTGCGCACCGCCGGGGCCATGGTGGTCGGGTCCGCGATCGTCTACGCCGTCGGCGTGCCGTACCTGGCGCTGGCCACCGGCATGTCGGCGTCCGCCGCGGTGGCCGCGGGCATGACCCCGTTCCTGATCGGCGACGCGCTCAAGGCCGCGCTGGCCATGGGTCTGCTGCCGGCCGCGTGGAAGCTGGTCGGCCGGCGCGGCTGAGCCGCCCCGTCCCGTACGTACACCGGAGCCCCGGCCCGCATTCACTGCGGTCCGGGGCTCCGGCGTCCGTACTGCTACTGGCTACGGGCCCGTCCGAGGACTCAGGCCTCGACCTCGGCGGCGGGCTTGCGCACCGCGTTCAGCACGACACCGGTGAGGACCACGGCGACCGCGACCACCGTCGACCAGATGACGACCTCGCGGTTGCCCTCGTCGTAGAACATGTAGCCGATCACGAACGTGATCAGCGCCGCGGTGGCCCAGGTCAGCCACGGGAAGAACCACATCTTGACGGTGAGCTTCTCCGGGGCCTCCTTCACCAGGATCCCGCGCATCTTCAGCTGCGTGAAGCAGATGACCAGCCAGACGAACAGCGCGATGGCGCCGGACGAGTTGAGCAGGAAGTTGAAGATCGTGTCCGGGAAGGCGTAGTTGAAGTAGACGGCGACGAAGCCGAAGACCACGGAGCCGAGGATCGCGGCGGTCGGCACGCCCTTGGCGTTGACCTTGGCGAAGGCCTTCGGCGCGTCACCGCGCTCGCCCAGCGAGAACGCCATGCGCGAGGCCGTGTACATGCCGGAGTTCAGGCAGGACAGCACCGCCGTCAGCACGATCACGTTCATGATCTGGCCGGCGTGCGCGATGCCGATCGAGTCCAGGGCGGCGACGTACGAACCCTTGTCGGTGATCGACTTGTCGTTCCACGGCAGCAGCGACAGCACGATCAGGATCGAGCCCAGGTAGAAGACGCCGATGCGCCAGATCACCGAGTTGGTGGCCTTGGTGACCGCGCGGCGCGGGTCCTCCGACTCGCCGGCGGCGAGGGTGACGATCTCCGAGCCCATGAAGGAGAAGACCACCATCAGGACACCGGTCAGGATCGAGCCGGCGCCGTTCGGCATGAAGCCGCCCGCGTCCGTCAGGTGCGCGAAGCCCGCACCCGGGTTGTCCGAGCCCGGCAGCAGGCCGAAGACGGCCAGGCCGCCGACGACGATGAAGGCGCCGATGGCGACGACCTTGATGCCCGCGAACCAGAACTCGAACTCGCCGTAGGAGGAGACCGAGGCGAGGTTGGTGGCGGTCAGGACCACCATCACGATCAGCGCCCAGCCCCACTGCGGGACGGCCGGGATCCAGCCCTCGAGGATCTTGGCGCCGGCGGTGGCCTCCACCGCGAGCACGACCACCCAGAAGAACCAGTACAGCCAGCCGATCGAGAAGCCGGCCCAGCGGCCCAGCGCGCGGTCGGCGTACGCGGAGAAGGAGCCCGAGTTCGGGCTGGCCGCGGCCATCTCGCCGAGCATCCGCATGACGAAGACGACCATCGCGCCGACGAGGGCGTACGAGATCAGGATGGCGGGACCGGTCTTGGCGATGCCGCCGGAGGAGCCCACGAAGAGGCCCGCTCCGATCACGCCGCCGATGGCGATCATGGACAGGTGGCGGTTCTTGAGACCGGCCTTGAGACCGTCGGAAGGCTGGGACGAGCCGGGTTCCCCGGCGCCGCCGCCTGCCTTCTGCAGGGTCGTCGTGGTGCTCATGGACGAATCCTTAGGTTCTCGGGTTGCGAGTCCGGGCATTCAATCCATAGCCGGGGCCGAGGCGGAAGACCCCGATTCCGTTTCGTTGTCCGGGACCTAAGCCTTGGATAAAGGTCCCAACCGGTCCCATCTGGGTACTTAAGGATTACTTGAGGTTTCGGAGTGACTTACGCGACACCCCGCCGACGCCTCGAGCACCCCTCGTGACACACTCGACGTCATGCGCGTGTACCTCGGATCCGACCATGCCGGCTTTGAGCTCAAGAACCACCTCGTGGACTGGCTCAAGAACAACGGCCACGAGCCCGTCGACTGCGGGCCCCACATCTACGACGCCGTCGACGACTACCCCCCCTTCTGCCTGCGCGCCGCGGAGAAGACCGCCGCGGACCCCGACAGCCTCGGCATCGTGATCGGCGGCTCCGGCAACGGCGAGCAGATCGCCGCCAACAAGGTCAAGGGCGTCCGTGCCGTCCTCGCCTGGAGCGTGGAGACCGCCAAGCTCGGCCGCGAGCACAACAACGCCAACGTGATCTCCGTCGGCGGCCGCATGCACACGCAGGACGAGGCCACCGCCTTCATCGAGGCCTTCCTGGCGACCCCGTACTCCGACGAGGAGCGCCACACCCGCCGCATCGACATGCTCTCCCGCTACGAGGAGACCGGCGAGCTCCCCCCGATCCCGGCCCACCACCCGCAGCAGGGCTGACCGCACCGGCCCCGCCCGGCCGCCACCGGGCCGGACCACCGCACCACGCCGCCAGGCCGACAGGAGCAGTGCCGTGCCCGAGGGGCATACGATCCACCGCCTCGCCCAGGACCACGCCGAACGGTTCGCCGACCGCACGGTCCGGGTGAGCAGCCCCCAGGGCCGGTTCGCCGAGAGCGCGGCACTGCTCGACGGACGCCGGCTGGAGACCGCCGAGGCCCACGGCAAGCACCTCTTCCTGGGCTTCGGCGGCACCGAGTGGGTCCACGTCCACCTCGGCCTCTTCGGCAAGTACGGCCTCGGGCCGACGCCCGCCCCGCCGGCCACCGACACCGTCCGCATGCGGCTCCTCAACGAGGACCACTACGCCGACCTGCGCGGCCCCACCGCCTGCGCCCTGATCACCGACGGCGAGAAGAAGGCGATACACGACCGCCTCGGCCCCGACCCCCTGCGCACCGCCGACGACCCGGACCGCGCCTGGGCCCGCATCTCCCGCAGCCGCACCACCATCGCCGCCCTCCTCATGGACCAGAAGGTCGTGTCGGGCGTCGGCAACGTCTACCGCGCCGAGGTCCTCTTCCGGCACGGCGTCGACCCGTACCGGGCGGGCAAGGACGTCGCCCGCACCGAATGGGACGCCATGTGGGCCGACCTGGCCGCACTCATGCGCGAGGGCGTCCGCAACAACCGCATCGACACCGTCCGCCCCCAGCACACGCCCGAGGCCATGGGCCGCCCGCCGCGCGTCGACGACCACGGCGGCGAGGTGTACGTCTACCGCCGCGCCGACCAGCCCTGCCACATCTGCGGCACCGAGGTCCGCACCGCCGACCTCGCCGCCCGCAACCTTTTCTGGTGCCCCGCCTGCCAACGCCGCTGAGCGGCTGATCCACGGATGTGCGGGGGTACCCCTGCGCGAGCACAGGATCGATGGATAGGGTCCCCAGCAATGGCCGGAGCACGCACCGAACCGCTCGTGGCACGGATGCGCAAGGGCGTGCACCGGGCCCGCACCGCCCTGCGCCGGTCGGCGGTCGACTACTTCCGCGGCGACGCCTCCGACTGGCTCGCCCTCACCGGACTGCTGATCACCGTCCCCGCGATCACCTGCGGGACGCTGATGCTGCCCGTCTGGTTCTCGCCCTCCGCCCTCGTCCTGCCGATCGTCGCGGGCGGCCTGCTGCTGCGCCCCGCCTCCCTGCTCGGCCTGTACGCCGCCGCGGCCACCGCCCTGATCGTCGAGTCCGTCGTCCTCGGCCCGTACACGCAGGGCCCGGCCCGGGTCACCCCCGGCACCGTCCTCGTCGTTGCCGCCTGCGGCTTCTTCGGCCTGATCATCGCCCAGTTCCGCAGCCGCGTCGGAGTGCCCTGGCGGCGCGGCGGCACCATGCTCTTCGACCTGCGCGAGCGGATCCGGGTCCAGAGCAAGCTGCCCGCCCTGCCCCCCGGCTGGCACCGCGAGATGGCCCTGCGGCCGGCCGGCGGCCAGTCCTTCTCCGGCGACTTCGTCGTCGCCGCCCGCACCCACGGGGGCCGCACCCTCGAGGTCGTCCTCACCGACGTCTCCGGCAAGGGCATGGACGCCGGCTCCCGCGCCCTCCTCCTCTCCGGAGCCTTCGGCGGCCTGCTGGGCTCCCTCCCGCCCCAGGACTTCCTGCCGGCCGCCAACGGCTACCTGCTCCGCCAGGACTGGGACGAGGGCTTCGCCACCTCCGTCCACCTCGTCCTGGACCTGGAGACCGGCGACTACGAGCTCCTCTCCGCCGGCCACCTGCCCGCGCTCCAGCTCTGCGCGGGCACCGGCCGCTGGGCGGAGAAGGCCGCCGAAGGCCCCCTCCTCGGGGTCTACGACGGCGCCGAGTTCGAGCCGGTCCGCGGCAGCCTGCGCCGCGGCGACGTCCTGATGCTCTTCACCGACGGCCTCGTCGAGACCGCCGACCGCGACATCAGCGAGGGCATCGACCGCCTCACCGGCGAGGCCGACCGCTACGTCCACTCCGGCTTCGAGGGCGCCGCCTGGCACCTGATCGAAAAGGTCGCCAAGGACGTCAACGACGACCGCGCCCTCCTCCTGATCCGCCGCTCCCCCTGACCCGGGCCGATTCCGGGCCGAACGGGCGAGCCCGGCCACCGGTACCGGATTGGCCCGGTCCCCCCGGCCCGCACCCCGCCTACCGTGCCCGCATGGACCCCCGCCTCGCCCAGGACCTCGCCGACCTCCCCACCCTCCTCGAAGCCGTCCGCACGCACGCCGCGACGTACCTCGACACCCTCGCCGACCGCCCGGTCGTCCCACCGCACCGGGCCCCCGAGCCGACCCCCCTCCCGACCGAGGGGGAGGGCCTGGCCAAGGCCCTGGCGACGTTCGAGACCCGCTGGGCGGACCGCCTGTCCGCCAGCGCCGGCCCCCGCTACTTCGGCTTCGTCACCGGCGGCACCACCCCCGCCGCCCTCGCCGGCGACTGGCTGACCGCCGCCTACGACCAGAACCCCACCTCCGCCTACGACGACGCCGGCCGCCACCTCGAGACCGAGACCGTCACCTGGCTGCGCGACCTCTTCGGCCTCACCGACGCCCACCGGGGCACGCTCGTCAGCGGAGCCACCCTCTCCAACACCGTCGGCCTCGCGATCGCCCGCGAGTGGCTCGGCGAGCGACGCGGGGTCGACGTGGCCGCCGACGGCGCCGCCGCCCTGGGGCCCGTACGCGTCCTGTCCGGCAGCCCGCACTCCTCCGTCGCCAAGGGCCTGTCGATGCTGGGCCTCGGCCGCAACGCGATCGTCCCCGTCCCCCTCCTCCCCGGCCGCGAGGCCGTCGACCCCGCCGCCCTCGCCGCCGCCCTGGCCGAGCAGGACGGGCCCTGCGTGGTCGTCGCCAACGCCGGCACCGTCAACACCGTCGACTTCGACGACCTGCGCGCCGTCGCCGCCCTCAAGGACCGGTACGACTTCTGGCTGCACGTCGACGCCGCCTTCGGCGCCTTCGCCGGCCTCTCGCCCGCCCACGCCCACCTCGTCGACGGCCTCGACCTCGCCGACTCCGTCTGCATCGACCTGCACAAATGGCTCAACGTGCCCTACGACAGCGCCGTGCAGTTCACCCGCCGCCAGGACCTGCAGACCCGCGTCTTCCAGAACGCCGCCGCCTACCTCGGCCCGCTCGGCGAGCGCCCCGACCTGGTCCACCTCACCCCCGAGAACTCGCACCGGCTGCGCGCCCTGGCCGCCTGGTTCACCCTCGCCGCCTACGGCCGCGCCGGGCACCGCGAGATCGTCGAGCGCAACATCGCCGGCGCCCGCGCCCTGGGGGAGGAGCTGGCGGCCGGCGGCGCCTTCCGCCTCCTGGCCCCCGTACGCCTCAACGTCGTCTGCTTCACCCTCGCCGAGGACCCCACCCCCGAACGCCTGACCGCCCTGCGGGAGGCCGCCGCGCCCCACGCGTTCGTCACCCCGACGGTGTACGACGGAACCGCGGCGCTGCGGGCGGCGTTCTCCAACTGGCGGACCACCGACGACGACGTACGGCTGACCGCGCGCGCCCTGCACGACGCGGCCGCCGCACTGGAGCCCGCCTGACCGGCACCGAGCCCGGCCGGGACGGGCCCGCCCGAAGGGGAAGGGAATTCCACCGACCATGAACACCGACACGACCGCGGACCCCGCGGCGGACGACGCCCGCCTGACCCTCGCCGAGGTCGAGCGGATCGCCCGCACGGCGCACGAGGGCCAGACCGACAAGGCGGGCCGCCCGTACGCCGAGCACCTCGCGGCCGTCGCCGCCGGGGTGCGCGAGCGCGGCGGCACCGAGGAACAGCAGGCGGCGGCCTGGTTGCACGACGCGGTCGAGGACGCGGCGCTCAGTTCCCGGTGGCTGGAATCAGCCGCCCTCCCGGACGAGGTGAAGGCCATGGTCCTGGCCGTCACGAAGCGGCCCGGGGAGCCCGTCGAGGAGTACGCCGCCCGCATCCTGGCGACCCCCGGCGCGCTGCTCGTCAAGGAGGCGGACCTCGCCCACAACGCGGACCCCGCCAGGCTCGCCGTACTCGACGGGGCCACCCGCGACCGGCTGGCGGCGAAGTACGCGGGGGTCCGCGCCCTCCTCGGCCTGACCGGGGCCCCGTAAAGGCTCCGCCGGACCTGCTGTCCGACCGAAATATGCCTCCTGCGCGGGCAGTTGGCCGGAATCAATCACCGACGATTCGTCACGGGGCGGATACCACCCCTCACTTGGTGGCACGATTGAGGGCATGGGGGTGTGCGCGGCCGTATGCCCCGGGCCGACCAGGGACGACCGAGGGGTGTGATGAGGAATGGCCATTTCGCTGTCAGTGGTGGTTCTGCTGGCGATCATCATGGTGGTGCTGATCAGGGGCGGGAACCTGAAAGCCGGGCCCGCCGTCGTCGCGGTCCTGTTCGGCTTCTTCCTGGCCTCCAGCTCGATCGCCGGCGACGTCAACGCCTTCCTGACGTCCCTGGCCCAGACGATCTCCGGCATCAAGCTCTGACGGCGTGCAGCGGCCCGAGCCGCCCCGCGCGGCCCCGCCCGCCCACCGCACCCGCGCACGAACGCGAGGAGCCGGTCCCCCTGGGGGGACCGGCTCCTCGGCACATGCAGAGCGGGCGACGGGAATCGAACCCGCGTAGCTAGTTTGGAAGACTAGGGCTCTACCATTGAGCTACGCCCGCGAGTGGCGCACCGCAGGTCACGGAGACCGCGGCACGCAGAGCATCCTAGCGGGTCGGCGCCCCGCGGCGCACACCACATTCCCACCGGCGAGCGGCTCCGGCGCGTACCGGCCGTTCCGGGCCGCGAAACGCGCGTGTCGGACCGTCTCCGGGCATGTACCCTACGTGTCGCACCGACGGGGTGTGGCGCAGCTTGGTAGCGCGTCCGCTTTGGGAGCGGAAGGTCGTCGGTTCGAATCCGGCCACCCCGACCAGTACGGCCCGCTGTCCCGCGCGCGCGACCCCGCACGATCCGTGCGCCGCTCGCCATGATCGCGTTGTCGGCTGACTCCACCGTGCGGTTACTATGCAAGCTGCGTGCCCGTGTGTCTGATGTGCCGGGCCCGATCCGCTGATCCGCGACCACGCAGCATCGGCAGAACCCCAGAAGTCAGCCACAAGGAGACCGAACCGTGAAGAGCGCCGTGGAGACCCTGAACCCGACCCGGGTTCGGCTCACTGTCGAGGTGCCCTTCGAGGAGCTCAAGGACAGCCTCGACGCGGCGTACAAGAAGATCAACCAGCAGGTCACGGTCAAGGGCTTCCGCAAGGGCAAGATCCCGGCCCGGGTCATCGACCAGCGCTTCGGCCGCGGTGCCGTCCTGGAGGAGGCCGTCAACGACGCGCTTCCGAAGTTCTACACCGCCGCGGTCAACGAGGCCGACCTGAACCCCCTCGGCCAGCCCGACGTCGACATCACCGAGCTGAAGGACGGCGAGACGCTGAACTTCACCGCCGAGGTGGACGTCCGCCCGACCATCGAGATCCCGGACTACTCCGGCATCGAGGTCGAGGTCGACGCGGTCGAGGTCACCGACGAGGACGTCGAGAAGTCGGTCGAGCAGCTGCGCAGCCGCTTCGCCTCCACCAACCCGGTCGAGCGCGCCGCCGCCGAGGGCGACGTCGTCACGATCGACCTCGAGGCCAAGGTCGAGGGCGAGGTGCTGCCCGACGGCGTCGCCTCCGGCGTCTCGTACACCATCGGCTCGGGCGAGCTGCTCGACGGCATCGACGAGGCCGTCACGGGCCTGGAGGCCGGTGGCGAGGCCACCTTCAGCTCCCAGCTGAAGGGCGGCTCCGCCGAGGGCAAGGACGCCGAGGTCACCGTCAAGGTCACCCAGGTCGCCGCCCGCGAGCTCCCGGAGCTCGACGACGAGTTCGCCCAGCTGGCGAGCGAGTTCGACACCCTCGAGGACCTGAAGGCCGACAGCCGTACGCGCCTCGAGAACATGAAGCAGTACGACCAGGCCACCCAGGCCCAGGAGCGCGTGCTCGAGAAGCTGCTCGAGCTGGTCGAGGTCCCGATCCCCGAGAAGCTCCTCGAGGACGAGATCAACACCCGCAAGCACAACCTGGAGCACCACCAGCTCGGCCAGATGGGCCTGACGCTCGAGAAGTACCTCGAGTTCCAGGGCAAGACGGTCGAGGAGTTCGAGGCCGAGACCAAGGACGCCGCGGTCAAGGGCATCAAGACGCAGTTCGTCCTCGACGAGCTCGTCAACAAGGAGAAGCTGAACGTGAACCAGGAGGAGCTCACCGAGCACCTCATGCGTCGCGCCGCCTCCTCCGGCATGTCCCCCGACCAGTTCGCCCAGGCCGTCGTCGAGGGCGGCCAGGTCCCGATGCTGGTCGGCGAGGTCGCCCGCGGCAAGGCCCTCGCGGTCGTCGTCGAGTCCGCCAAGGTCACCGACACCAACGGCAACGAGGTCGACCTGTCCGACGAGGACGAGGACGAGATCGCCGAGAACGTCGTCGAGGCCGCCGAGGGCGCTGCCGACGAGGACGAGGCCAAGTAAGGCCCCTCTGGCCCTACCAGGCCACGGGGCCGCCCGCGGCCCCGCGCAAGCCCGTACGGAGGGCCCGGACGCAACCGCGTCCGGGCCCTCCGGCGTACCCGGGCGCGGAGGCTCGGCGCGGACCGCTCCGCGGGCCCCGTGCCGGGCCCTGGCACGGGCTGTGCGGGGCCCGCGAGGGGGCTCCGGGCACCTTGCGCTCCCAGCGAACAGTTGGGGAAGCGGGATGGCGTTGTCCGACCTGCGCGTTAGGGTCCATGAATACGAGGGCACTGCCCTCTGAACGAGACGCTGAGACGGCCCGGTCCGGGGCCGTCGGAGACGAGCAGGTGGATACGTGACGAATCTGATGCCTTATCTCGCCGGTGAGCCGTCCATCGGTGGTGGCCTCGGCGACCATGTCTACAACCGGCTGCTCAACGAGCGGATCATCTTCCTCGGCCAGCAGGTCGACGACGACATCGCCAACAAGATCACGGCTCAGATGCTCCTCCTCGCGGCCGACCCCGAGAAGGACATCTACCTGTACATCAACAGCCCCGGCGGCTCGGTGACCGCGGGCATGGCGATCTACGACACCATGCAGTACATCCCGAACGACGTGGTCACCATCGGCATGGGCATGGCCGCCTCCATGGGCCAGTTCCTGCTGACCGGCGGCACCCCGGGCAAGCGCTTCGCCCTGCCCAACACCGACATCCTGATGCACCAGGGTTCGGCCGGCATCGGCGGCACCGCCTCCGACATCAAGATCCAGGCCCAGTACCTGCTGCGCACCAAGCAGCGCATGGCCGAGATCACCGCCCACCACTCGGGCCAGACCGTCGAGGCGATCATCCGCGACGGCGACCGCGACCGCTGGTTCACCGCCGAGGAGGCCAAGAACTACGGCCTCATCGACGAGATCATCTCTGCCGCGTCCAACGTGCCGGGCGGCGGCGGCACCGGGGCCTGATCCGGCAGGCCCACAGCCCGTACGGGCCCGGCCCGTACGGCAGCCCAGCCGACACAGCCCGCAGCCACAGGCACAACGCCACCAGGATGGTGAACACCCAGATGCAGAACAACCTCTCCGCGAGCGGCCTCTACACCGGCGCGCAGGTGGACAACCGGTACGTCGTCCCGCGCTTCGTGGAGCGCACCTCGCAGGGCGTGCGCGAGTACGACCCGTACGCGAAGCTCTTCGAGGAGCGCGTGATCTTCCTCGGCGTGCAGATCGACGACGCCTCCGCCAACGACGTCATGGCGCAGCTGCTGTGCCTGGAGTCGATGGACCCCGACCGCGACATCTCGATCTACATCAACAGCCCGGGCGGCTCCTTCACCGCCCTCACGGCGATCTACGACACGATGCAGTTCGTCAAGCCGGACATCCAGACGGTCTGCATGGGCCAGGCCGCCTCCGCCGCCGCCGTCCTGCTCGCCGCCGGTACGCCCGGCAAGCGCATGGCCCTGCCGAACGCCCGCGTGCTGATCCACCAGCCGTCCGGCGGCACCGGCCGTGAGCAGCTCTCCGACCTGGAGATCGCGGCCAACGAGATCCTCCGGATGCGTGACCAGCTGGAGTCCATGCTGGCCAAGCACTCCTCGACCCCGATCGAGAAGATCCGCGAGGACATCGAGCGCGACAAGATCCTCACCGCCGAGGACGCGCTGGCCTACGGCCTGATCGACCAGATCATCTCCACCCGGAAGATGAACAACGTCTGATCCTTGCGGTCCCTTGACGCGGTCCGCTCGCCCCTTTCGGCGATGTGAACCGCGTCAAGGGGGCCCCGAGATGGGGTCCCGGCAAGGTACCGTCGGATATGAGGCACCAGGAGCGCTGAACCAAGCGTCTCCCAGGCGAAGGGGAAGCACCTCGTGGCACGCATCGGTGACGGCGGCGACCTGCTCAAGTGCTCGTTCTGCGGAAAGAGCCAGAAGCAGGTGAAGAAGCTCATCGCAGGTCCCGGTGTGTACATCTGCGACGAGTGCATCGACCTCTGCAACGAGATCATCGAAGAGGAGCTCGCGGAGACCAGCGAGGTGCGGTGGGAGGAACTCCCCAAGCCGCGCGAGATCTACGAGTTCCTGGAGAGCTACGTCGTCGGGCAGGAGCCCGCGAAGAAGGCGCTCTCCGTCGCTGTGTACAACCACTACAAGCGCGTCCAGGCCGGCGAGAACGGCGGCGCGCAGGGACGTGACGACGCCATCGAGCTCGCCAAGTCCAACATCCTCCTGCTCGGCCCCACCGGCTCGGGCAAGACGCTGCTGGCCCAGACGCTGGCCCGCATGCTGAACGTCCCGTTCGCGATCGCCGACGCCACCGCGCTGACGGAGGCCGGGTACGTGGGCGAGGACGTCGAGAACATCCTGCTGAAGCTGATCCAGGCGGCCGACTACGACGTCAAGAAGGCCGAGACCGGGATCATCTACATCGACGAGATCGACAAGGTCGCCCGCAAGAGCGAGAACCCGTCGATCACGCGCGACGTGTCGGGCGAGGGCGTCCAGCAGGCGCTCCTGAAGATCCTCGAGGGGACCACCGCCTCGGTTCCGCCGCAGGGCGGCCGCAAGCACCCCCACCAGGAGTTCATCCAGATCGACACGACCAACGTGCTCTTCATCGTGGGCGGCGCCTTCGCCGGCCTCGAGAAGATCATCGAGGCGCGGGCGGGCGCGAAGGGCATCGGCTTCGGTGCCACGATCCGCTCGAAGCGGGAGATCGAGGCCAGCGACCAGTTCCAGGAGGTCATGCCGGAGGACCTGGTGAAGTTCGGGATGATCCCCGAGTTCATCGGCCGTCTGCCCGTCATCACCTCGGTCCACAACCTGGACCGCGAGGCCCTGCTCCAGATCCTCGTCGAGCCGCGCAACGCGCTGGTCAAGCAGTACCAGCGGCTCTTCGAACTCGACGGCGTGGAGCTGGACTTCGAGCGCGAGGCGCTCGAAGCCATCGCCGACCAGGCCATCCTCCGCCAGACGGGCGCGCGCGGCCTGCGCGCCATCATGGAGGAGGTCCTCATGTCGGTGATGTACGAGGTCCCGTCGCGCAAGGACGTCGCCCGCGTCGTCATCACCGCCGACGTGGTCCGCTCGAACGTCAACCCGACCCTCGTCCCCCGCATCGTCCCCAAGGACCAGGGCCCGCACGAGAAGTCGGCGTAAGCCGGTCCGTGGCACTTACAGAGGGGGCGCTCCCGAGTGGAGCGTCCCCTCTGTCGTGCAATCCGGACATTAACGCCAGACCTTCGGTCAAATGTTCTATATCGCCTGATGGAAGACTTCCATCCTTGATCAACTTCTCCTCTGGAGCTCTTCTGTGAGGGGATGAGGAATGAGGAAGAAGCGTACGCTCGGGGTGCTCGCGGCCACCTTTGCTGCGGTCACCCTGCCGGTGGTCGCTGCGTCGCCGGCCTCGGCCACTGTGGGCGACTGCACCCAGTACTTGCGCAACATGGGCTACCGCGTCGGGCCCGGGGTGAATTCTGCTTGCACCGCTGGAGCGGGCTTCCCGCTCGACCGCTGGCAGTGCAACTACGAGCTGATCCTCCTCGGTGTGAGGACGCAGCATGTGGAGGTGGCCTGCTACCAGGCGAGCCGACCCAGCTGAACTGCGTCCCGGTGCGGTGCGGCAGCTCTCGGGCCGTACCGCACCGGGCGCTGATCAGGCCTTGGTGCGAGCGGTGTTGTAGAGCTTCCCGGCGAGGGCGGAGACGTCCTCCAGCGAAGCACCCGTGCCGCCAAGCATCATCACCGCGGGGTCAACCACGTTCACGGAGGCCAGGGTGGAGTAGTCACCCCAGATGCACACAGGGATCTGCCCTTCCTTGGGCTCCTTCGGGTTGGTGGTGGGCTTGGTGTTCTTCACCTTGATGTTCGCGCACTTCATCACGGCGCCGGAGAACCCATCCGGGTGGAACTCCCGCGGGCTGCCGACCACTTCCATCTCGAAGCCTTCCTTCGCCATGGCTTCGTTGCTCTTGGAGTAGTTGTCGAACGAAGTGTCGACCGCCTTCTCCGGGTCGTCGATCTGGCCCCAGAAGCCACTGGCCGTGAGCTGCTTGGCCTTGGGGTCCTTGAACTCGCCGTTCTTGTAGGCGGAACCGGCCTGGTGCGCGTCCTTGACGCCGTTGGCCTCGGCCTTGGCCTTCGCCTCGGGCTTGATCTCCTGCTCCGGCGGCTCCTGGGCGTTCGCCGGCTTCTTGTACGCGTCCACCGCGGCCGGGAACTTCAGCTTGTAGCCCTTGGTCGCGTCGGAGATGTCGGCGCCGCTGCCCTTCAGGAACCACCAGGCGCCGCCGCCGGCCAGGGCCAGCACGAGGACGCCCGCGACGAGGCAGCCGCCCTTGCCCTTCTTCGCCGGGGCCTGCGGCTGCATGCCGTACGGCGGCTGCGGCTGACCAGGGAACGGGGGCTGCTGCGGCGGGTAGGCGTAACCCGGCTGCGGCTGCGGCTGCTGCGGGGGCACGCCCTGCGGGGCCTGCTGCGGGTAGCCGTACCCCGGCCCGCCCTGGCCGGCCTGCTGCGGCGGGTAGGCGTAACCCGGCTGCGGAGCGCCCTGGGGCTGTCCGTACGGGTTGGGCTGGCCGTACGGCCCGGGCTGCTGCGGCTGGCCGCCGTACGGTCCCGGCTGGTTGTAGCTCATCTCCTGCGTTCCCCTCCAGGATGCCTTTATGTGTTTCTGACATCCTGGCGGATCAAGGCGGGCGCCGGGGCGCCGGGGGCACGCCTATTCGGTTTCAGTACCAAGCCGTGACACCTCTAAACTGTGCCCCGTGACCGAGAACACTCAGCAGCAGCCAAGCGCCCCGAACTCCGAACTGCCGACCCAGTACGCGCCGGCCGAGGTAGAGGGGAAGCTCTACGAGCGCTGGGTAGAGCGCGGTTACTTCGAGGCGGACGCCAAGAGCGACAAGCCGGCGTACACCATCGTCATCCCGCCGCCGAACGTCACGGGCTCGCTGCACCTGGGCCACGCCTTCGAGCACACGCTGATCGACGCCCTCACCCGCCGCAAGCGCATGCAGGGCTTCGAGACGCTGTGGCAGCCCGGCATGGACCACGCCGGCATCGCGACCCAGAACGTCGTCGAGCGCGAGCTGGCCAAGGAGGGCAAGTCCCGCCACGACCTCGGCCGCGAGGCGTTCGTCGAGCGCGTCTGGAAGTGGAAGGGCGAGTCGGGCGGCCAGATCTCCGGCCAGATGCGCCGCCTCGGCGACGGCGTCGACTGGTCCCGTGAGCGCTTCACCATGGACGAGGGCCTCTCGCAGGCCGTCCAGACCATCTTCAAGAAGCTCTACGACGACGAGCTGATCTACCGCGCCGAGCGCATCATCAACTGGTGCCCGCGCTGCCTGACCGCGATCTCCGACATCGAGGTCGAGTACCAGGACGACGACGGCGAGCTCGTCTCCATCCGGTACGGCGAGGGCGACGCGTCCATCGTCGTCGCGACGACCCGCGCCGAGACGATGCTGGGCGACACGGCCGTCGCCGTCCACCCCGAGGACGAGCGCTACAAGCACCTCGTCGGCACCGAGATCGAGCTGCCGCTGACCGGCCGCCGCATCCCGGTCGTCGCGGACGCGCACGTCGACCCCGAGTTCGGCACCGGTGCCGTCAAGGTGACGCCGGCGCACGACCCGAACGACTTCGAGATCGGCCAGCGCCACAACCTGCCGGCCATCGCGGTGATGGACGAGCACGCCGTCATCACGGCGCACGGCCCCTTCCTGGGCCTGGACCGCCTGGAGGCCCGCTCCGCCATCGTCGCCGCGCTGCGCGCCGAGGGCCGGATCGTCGCCGAGAAGCGCCCGTACACGCACTCCGTGGGCCACTGCTCGCGCTGCAAGACCACCATCGAGCCGCGCCTGTCGATGCAGTGGTGGGTCAAGGTCGGCCCGCTCGCCAAGGCCGCGGGCGACGCGGTCCGCGACGGCAAGGTCAAGATCCACCCGCAGGAGATGGAGAAGCGGTACTTCGACTGGGTCGACAACCTCCACGACTGGTGCATCTCGCGCCAGCTCTGGTGGGGCCACCGCATCCCGGTCTGGTACGGCCCGAACGGCGAGGTCGTCTGCGTCGGACCCGACGAGCAGCCGCCGAGCGGCGAGGGCTGGCGCCAGGACACCGACGTCCTCGACACCTGGTTCTCCTCCGGCCTGTGGCCCTTCTCCACCCTCGGCTGGCCGGAGCAGACCGAGAGCCTCGCGAAGTTCTACCCGAACTCCGTCCTGGTCACCGGCTACGACATCCTCTTCTTCTGGGTCGCCCGGATGATGATGTTCGGCCTGTACGCGATGGACGGCGTCCCGCCGTTCCACACCATCGCCCTGCACGGCATGGTCCGCGACGAGCGCGGCAAGAAGATGTCGAAGTCGTTCGGCAACGCGGTCAACCCGCTGGACTGGATGGACAAGTACGGCTCCGACGCCGTCCGCTTCACCCTGGCCAAGGGCGCCAACCCGGGCGTGGACGTCCCGATCGGCGAGGACTGGGTCCAGGCCTCCCGCAACTTCGCCAACAAGATCTGGAACGCCACGCGCTTCGCGCTCATGAACGGCGCCACGATCGAGGGCGAGCTGCCGCCGGCCGAGCAGCTGTCGGCCACCGACCGCTGGATCCTGTCCCGCCTGAACAAGACCGTCGCCGAGGTGGACGCGTTCTACGAGGACTACCAGTTCTCGAAGCTGTCGGACGCCCTCTACCACTTCGCGTGGGACGAGGTCTTCGACTGGTACGTCGAGCTGTCGAAGACGACGTTCTTCGCGGGCGGCGAGGGGGCCAAGGCCTCCGGTCGCGTCCTCGGCGAGGTCCTGGACGTCCTGATGCGCCTGCTGCACCCGGTCGTCCCGTTCGTCACCGAGACCCTGTGGACCACCCTCACGGGCCGCGAGTCCATCGTCGTCGCCGAGTGGCCGACCGACTCGGGCTTCCGCGACGAGGCCGCCGAGGCCGAGATCGAGAACCTGCAGCAGGTCGTGACCGAGGTCCGCCGGTTCCGCGCCGACCAGGGCCTGCAGCCGGGCCAGAAGGTCCCGGCCCGCCTGGACCTGGCCGGCACGCCGCTGGCCGCCCACGAGGGCGCCATCCGCCAGCTGCTGCGCCTTCAGCCGGAGGGCGAGGGCTTCAGCGCCACCGCCACCCTTCCGGTGGCCGGCGCCACGGTCGCCCTCGACCTGTCCGGCACCATCGACGTGGCCGCGGAGCGCAAGCGCCTGGCCAAGGACCTGGCGGCCGCGCAGAAGGAGAAGCAGCAGGCCGAGGCGAAGCTCGGGAACGAGGCCTTCCTGGCCAAGGCCCCCGACAACGTCGTGGACAAGATCAAGGGCCGGCTGGCCAAGGCCGAGGCGGACATCGCCCGCATCGAGGCCCAGCTGGCGGGTCTGCCCGCCGCCTGATCCGGCCCCGGCCGACAGAAGGCCCCCGCACCCGAATCGGGTGCGGGGGCCTTCCGCATGCGTGCCCCGGGGGTGGCGGGTCAGCCGCGGCGGACGCCCCACCGCCGCCGGACCATCGGGTACAGGAGCACGCCGCCGACCAGCAGCGTCCCGACGCCGGTCGCGGCCAGGCCCGGGTTCAGCCCGGGCGGGGTGTAGGAGCAGGAGACCGTGGACGCGCCCGCGCCCAGCGGGATGCCGAGCAGCCCCTGGTACGACACCGGCGGCGCGGACGGGCCGCCGTCCACCGAGCACGCCCAGCCCTGGATCGCCGGGGCGGCGACCACCGCGGTGCCCCGGGAGCCCTTGGGGAAGGTGGCGCGGACCGTGTGGCCGCCGACGTCGAGGTGCGCGGGTCCGGCCGAGCGGACGGCCTGGACGGCGCCGTGGAAGGCCTTCGGCCCCAGGCAGCCGACCGCGTCGTAGGGCAGCACCTGGCCGGGCCGGGTCGCGCCGACGGCGAACTTCAGCCTGCCGTCGGCCGGGACGGTGCCCAGCGGCTGGACCGGCATGAGGACGGCCGGCGGCCGGGCGGAGCTGCTGGTCGGCTCGGTGGCTCCGGAGCCGACGGCCACGCCGAACAGCTCCGGCGCGTACAGGTAGGCCTGGTCGCCGGGCCGGCACCGGGCGGTGAAGCTGCTCCAGGCCTTGCCCGACTCGGCCAGGCCCAGGGCGAAGCCCGCCGGGCCGCGGCCGTCGACCGGCCCGTGCGAGTACCTGAACTTCGGTACGTCGTACACGTGCGCGCCCAGCGCGGCGTTGCGGCGGGCCCAGACCGAGCCGGCCGGCGCCCCGTACGCCCGGTCGGCGCCGGGGCCGCGCAGGCTGACCAGGGGGAGGCCGGTGAGGGTGCGGGCGGTGACCTCGGGCCCGTCGCCGGGGCGTTCCAGCAGCGTGCCGATGCCCATGAGGGCGTTGAAGAACGGGTCGCCGGTCCGGAACAGGCTGCGGCCGCCCATCGCGTAGCCGACGCCGAGGGCGCGCAGCCCGGTGGCGGCTTCCTTGGTGACGTAGCTGCTGTAGTAGCTGCCGCCCTGGACGCCGAAGAGCAGCGGGTCGTTGTTGGCGACGAACAGGCTCGGGTCGATGCCGGTGCGCGAGCGCGGCCAGTCGGCGTGGTCGACGGCCGCCCGGTGGGCGTTCTCGGCCAGCGCGTCCATGGTGATGTTCTCGGTGTACCCGCGCAGTGCCGGGTCGAAGAGGGTGTGGGTGGCGAAGACGGCGTAGGTGCTGGTGGCCAGGGTGCAGGCGGCCAGCGCGGCGACGACGGCGGTCCGGGCGGTGCGGCGCAGCCCGCGCGCGTACAGCAGGAGCAGGGCGACGGTGCCGGCGCCGCCGAGGGCGGTGCAGCGCAGGGCGTAGTCGTTGGCCGGCTGGGTGTCGCGGGCGGCCCAGACCAGCAGTGCGGTCAGCGCGGCGCCGCCGACCAGGGTCAGGGCCCTGGGCATGTGGGACAGGCAGATCCAGGCGGCCATCACGAGCAGGCCGCTGAGGACGAAGCTCTCGCGGAAGGGCGAGCCGTGCGGGAGGGTGAAGCCCTGCCACAGCTGGGCGGTCGGGGTGTACACGAAGGAGACGGCGACCAGGCCGATGAGCAGCAGCCAGCCGATCCGCTCACGGACGCGGACCTTGCCCTGGAAGGGCAGGGCGAGGACGAGGAGCAGGACCAGGACGCCGGTGAAGACGTTGGGGGCGGCGGGTTCGGGCACGCTGCCGGGCAGGAAGAGGCCGAGGTAGGTCAGGGGCTCGGTGGCCACGCTGACGACGTAGCTGTCGCTGGGCTGGGACTGGGCGTTGGCGAGGCCGGAGACGGTCACGGCGGGGGCGGCCAGCAGCAGGCCGGTGACGGTCATGGTGGCGGCCCGCCACAGGGCCCGGACGCGGGCGCGCCAGGGGAGGTCGGTGACGGCCAGGCGCAGGAGCAGGACGAGGGCGGCGCCGAGGGTGGCCATGGCCGCGGTGTAGAAGTTCGCGTACCAGCACAGGGCGAAGTAGAGGGTGCCGAGCACCCAGCGGCGGCCGGTGAGGCAGTGGTCGGCGGCCAGGCACAGCAGCGGGAACGCCACCAGGCCCCACATCCACATGGGGACGATGCCGCCTTCGAGCAGGCTCCAGCCGCAGACGGCGTACCCGGTGGCGAGCACGGCGCGCAGCCAGGGCGAGCCGGGGCGCAGCCGGCCGAGGAAGGCGGTCATGACGGCGGCGGCGAGGCCGATGCTGAGGAGGGTGACGAGGAAGACGGAGAAGTCGGCGTACTCGCGGGGGAAGAGGCCGGTCAGCCAGGAGAACGGGTTGCCGAGGTAGGTGAAGAACTCGGCGAGGAAACCGTTTCCGTAGCCGCTCTGCCAGTTGAAGAACAGGTCGCCCTGGGCGGCACCGTGCTGGAGGTCCCACAAGTGGGCGTGGAAGGGGACGTATTGGTGGCGGAGGTCGTTCACGGCGCGCGCGCCCTGGCCGAACGGGTACGTGCCGTGGGCCGCCATGCCGAGGCAGTAGGCGGTCATCGCCATGACCGCCGAGGTGACCGCGGCGGCGGTACCGGACGCACGCAGCCGGGTCAGCGGCCCGGGCCGGGCGGTGGTCCCGCCGGCCCGGTCGGGCGCACGGGTCGGCGGTGCGGCGGTGGCTGGCGTGGTCATGTTGACGAATCCCCGTGAATCCCTGTTGAAATGTCCGGTATTCGGCCGCCCGTGAGCGCCGAATCCCAAACGCTCATCCTATGAAGTGCTCAGATGAGCCGATGACCGAATTCGGTAACGATCAGGGCGAGAACGACTCCGTCGCGGGCGAACGGAACGGTCCGACGAAGGAGAGTCCGAATTCGGGATTCGGGTTCCGCCATTCGCGCAAGTGCGAGCTCCGCCACAACCCGATCGGGCCGCGCCCTCCCCGACGGACCCGGCCCGGGAGCCACCGCCCCCGGGCCGACCGCCCCGGGAGCCGCCGCGACTTGCGTACGCCCACCGGGGGGCGTACCCCGGAAGAGGGGACCCGTCCGACGAACCTCGGGGACGAGAGGAGTCCCTGTCATGCTCGGCGAACTCATCGGTGAGGAAATCGGCGAGGTCACCGGCGTCCGCGTGCTCTCCGCAGAGGGCGGCCACGCCGTCCTGGAGTCCTCGTACCGGGCGTCCGGCACGCTCCTGGGCGCGTCCGTCAGCGACCTGGGCACCTACCATTCCGCCAACCGGGCCGACGGCACCCTGTTCGGCGAGGGTGAGGGCGTCGCCATGACCGCGGACGGCGACACCCTCACCTGGCACGGTTCCGGAGTCGGCCACCTCACCGGATCCGGCGGTGTCAGCTGGCGCGGCGCCCTCTTCTACGAGACCACCGGGGATCGGTTCGCCCAGCTGAACGGCATCGCGGCCGTCTTCGAATTCGAGACGGACCCCGACGGCAAGATCTCCGCCAAGGTCTACGAGTGGAAGTGACCGCCCTCCGTCCCGCTCCCGTCCTGCTCCCGTCCCGCCCCCGTCGGCCCCGCTCGTAGACTGGGTCTGTGAGTGAGCAGCCCGAGCCCAACGACCGTTTCGACGACACCGGAGCGTTCGACGACATCGTCGACGCGGAGCAGGACCGCGACCCCGACCTGGCGGTGATCGAGGCCGGCAGCCGCACCCTGCGCGCCATGGCCGGTCCGCCCCAGGGGGACCCGATCCCCACCCGCCCCCAGGACCCCGAGGTCGACAAGGCCCTGCACGAGGTCGAGGCGGAGCTCGCCACCCGCTGGGGCGAGACCAAGCTCGAGCCCTCGGTCAAGCGGATCACCGCCCTGATGGACGTGCTCGGCGAGCCGCAGCGCGCGTACCCCTCCATCCACGTCACCGGCACCAACGGCAAGACCAGCACCGCCCGCATGATCGAGGCCCTGCTCTCCGCCTTCGACCTGCGCACCGGCCGCTACACCAGCCCCCACGTGCAGCTGATCACCGAGCGCATCAGCCTGGACGGCGCCCCCATCGAGGCCGAGCGGTTCGTCGACACCTACCGGGACATCAAGCCGTACATCGAGCTGGTCGACGAGCGCGAGGACATCCGACTGTCGTTCTTCGAGGTCATGACGGGCATGGCGTACGCGGCCTTCGCCGACGCGCCGGTCGACGTGGCCGTGGTCGAGGTCGGCATGGGCGGCACCTGGGACGCCACCAACGTCATCGACGGCTCGGTCGCCGTGATCACCCCGATCAGCCTCGACCACACCGACCGGCTCGGCACCACCCACGCGGAGATCGCGGCCGAGAAGGGCGGGGTCATCAAGCAGGACGCCACCGTCATCCTCGCCCAGCAGCCCGTCGACGCCGCCCAGGTCCTGCTCAAGCGGGCCGTCGAGGTGGACGCCACCGTGGCCCGCGAGGGCATGGAGTTCGGCGTGGTCTCCCGCGAGGTCGCCGTCGGCGGCCAGCAGCTGACCCTGCGCGGGCTGGGCGGCGAGTACGAGGGCGTCTTCCTGCCCCTGTACGGCGCCCACATGGCGGCCAACGCCGCCGTGGCCCTCGCCGCGGTCGAGGCGTTCTTCGGCATCGGCGCCGAGCACGCCCGCCCGCTCGACATCGACACGGTCCGCCGCGCGTTCGCGACCGTCACCTCCCCGGGCCGCATGGAGGTCGTCCGGCGCAGCCCCACCGTGGTGCTGGACGCCGCGCACAACCCGGCCGGCGCGCGCGTGACCGCCGAGGCGGTCACCGAGTCCTTCGGCTTCAGCCGCCTGGTCGGCGTGTTCGCCGCCAGCGACGGCAAGGACGTCCGCGGCGTCCTGGAGGCCTTCGAGCCGATCTTCGCCGAGATCGTCGTCACCCAGAACTCCACCCACCGCGCGATCGGCGCCGACGAACTGGCCGCCATAGCGGTCGACGTCTTCGGCGGCGACCGCGTGCAGGTCGAGCCGCGCCTGGACGACGCCATCGAGGCGGCGATCACCCTGGCCGAGGAAGAGGCCGAGTACGGAGGGGCCGGCGTCCTGGTGACCGGCTCGGTGTTCACGGTCGGCGAGGCCCGGCTGCTGCTGAAGAAGAACTGAGGGACCCACCATGCGGACGCTGTGCGCCTCCACGCTGATCGGCGAGTTCTTCGTCATCGGCTTCGCCGGGCTGGTCGCCATGAAGGGCGACCTGTCCACCGCCACCGTGTGGACGGTGTGCGGGATCGCCATGCTGCTCACCGTGCTGCTGTGCGGGATGCTCTCCCGCCCCGGCGCGGTCACGGTCGGGTGGGCGCTCCAGATCGGCCTGATCGCCAGCGGCCTGGTCGTCCCCACCATGTTCTTCCTCGGTGCGGTCTTCGCCGGCCTGTGGTGGGCCTCCGTCCACTACGGCCGCAAGATCGACGAGGCCAAGGCCCGCTGGGCGGCGCAGGGTGCCGCCGCGTCCGCCGCTGACGCTGCGTGACGGCGGTCCGTACCGCACCTGTAGCCTTTCCGCACCGCACCCGTATGCCGCAAGGAGCCGCACCATGACCCAGCGCACTCTCGTCATCCTCAAGCCCGACGCCGTCCGTCGTGGCCTGATCGGCGAGATCATCGGCCGTATCGAGCGCAAGGCCGGCTGGACCATCCCGGCGATGGAGCTGCGCACGCTGGACCAGGAGACCCTGGAGCAGCACTACGGCGAGCACAAGGGCAAGCCCTTCTACGAGCCCCTGATGGGCTTCATGGCCTCCGGCCCCGTCGTCGTCCTCGTCGTCGAGGGCGAGCGCGCCATCGAGGGCCTGCGGACCCTGGCCGGCCCGACCGACCCGATCGTCGCCACCCCCGGTTCGATCCGCGGCGACTTCGGCACCATCGTGCGCGAGAACCTCATCCACGCGTCCGACTCCGAGGAGTCCGCCGAGCGCGAGCTGAAGCTGTTCTTCCCCGCTCTCGTCTGACGCCGTCTGACGTCGCGTCAGCCATATAGCGCTCACCGCCTGGGGCGACCGAAGTAATTTCGGTCGCCCCTTGGTATAGATCACCATGGCCGGGAACGCATGGGACGGACCTGTCGTCACCATCAAGAGAGGCGGGTACCCGTTCCGGCCGGCCGGTCGGAGTCCCGTCGCGCGGTGTTCGTACCTCCGGCACTACGATGGGGCCTCCACCCACATACCCGACTCGCCGTCCTGACAGCAGCCGCTATCAACTGGGAAGGCCAGACGCTCCTCATGGGGAACAAGGGGAACTCAATGTCGTTCATCGGCCGTGACATGGCTGTCGACCTCGGGACCGCCAACACGCTGGTGTACGTGAGGGGCCGGGGGATCGTCCTGAACGAGCCGTCCGTGGTCGCCATCAACACGAACACCGGTGGCATCCTCGCGGTCGGTTCCGAGGCGAAGAAGATGATCGGCCGGACGCCCGGCAACATCGTCGCGGTTCGCCCCCTCAAGGACGGCGTGATCGCCGACTTCGAGATCACCGAGCGCATGCTCCGGTACTTCATCCTCAAGATCCACAAGCGCCGCTACCTGGCCCGTCCCCGCGTCGTGGTCTGCGTCCCCTCCGGCATCACCGGGGTCGAGCGCCGCGCCGTCATCGAGGCCTCCACCCAGGCTGGCGCCCGTCAGGTGCACATCATCGAGGAGCCCATGGCCGCGGCCATCGGCTCCGGCCTGCCCGTGCACGAGGCCACCGGCAACATGGTCGTCGACATCGGCGGCGGCACCACCGAGGTGGCCGTCATCTCCCTCGGCGGAATCGTCACGGCACAGTCGATCCGGGTGGCCGGCGACGAGCTCGACAACGCGATCATCCAGCACATCAAGAAGGAGTACAGCCTCCTCCTCGGTGAGCGGACCGCCGAGCAGATCAAGATCACCATCGGCTCCGCCTTCGACCTCGACAAGGACGAGCACACCGAGATCCGCGGCCGCGACCTCGTCTCGGGCCTGCCCAAGACCGTGGTCATCTCCGCCGCCGAGGTCCGCAAGGCGATCGAGGAGCCCGTCAACGCCATCGTCGACGCGGTCAAGACGACCCTCGACAAGTGCCCGCCCGAGCTCTCCGGCGACATCATGGACCGCGGCATCGTCCTCACCGGCGGCGGCGCCCTGCTCCGCGGCCTCGACGAGCGGCTGCGCCGCGAGACCGGCATGCCCATCCACATCGCCGAGGACCCGCTGGACTCCGTCGCCCTCGGCTCCGGCAAGTGCGTCGAGGAGTTCGAGGCGCTCCAGCAGGTCCTGGACGCCCAGCCCCGCCGCTGACGACGCCCCGCCGCCGGCACGCGCCGCTGACGCCGACCCGCGCGCCGGCGGGCCGCCGTCGGCACGGCCCCACGGCCGGGACGCCGTTGACAATGCCCCCTTTCAGGGGATAGCGGAAACACAGAGATCCGCCGTACGGGTGCTGCCGCGCCCGTGCGGCGGATCGTTGATATACAGGCAAAGAGAATTCCCAGAAGGAAGGCACGGCCGCCGCACGTGAGGGACACACGAGAGAGCCGGCTGCTCCTGGTACTGCTGGTCGCCATCGCGTTCGCGCTGATCACGGTGGACATCCGGGCGGGCGAGGAGTCACCGGTCGACGGTGCCCGCCGGGCCGCCGCCACGGTCTTCGGCCCGGTCGAGAAGGGTGTGGCCACCGCGGTCGACCCGGTCGCCAACGCCATAGGCGCGGTACGGGACTCCGGCGACCGCCACAACCGGATCACCGCACTGGAACGCGAGAACGCGGCCCTCAAGGCCAAGCTCGGCAGCGACGACCGCAACCGCAGCC
Organism: Streptomyces sp. NPDC093225; assembly: GCF_044753805.1. Lineage (NCBI taxonomy): Bacteria > Bacillati > Actinomycetota > Actinomycetes > Kitasatosporales > Streptomycetaceae > Streptomyces > Streptomyces sp. NPDC093225. Next base: position 26,555 of record NZ_JBIVNX010000040.1, on the reverse strand, counting down.
GCATCCGCGAACTCGACGGCATGCTCAAGAGTGCCGGCGCCGGCCAGTACGGCATCAAGGGCGCCGAGGTCATCGCGATAGGAGCGGCCCAGGGCTTCTCCTGGACCGTCACCATCGACGCCGGCAGCAAGGACGGCATCGCGCGCGACATGACCGTCCTCAACGGCGACGGACTCGTCGGCCGCGTCACCACCGTCGGCCCCGACACCGCCACCGTGCTCCTCGCCAACGACCCCGACTTCACCGTCGGCACCCGCCTGGAGAAGACCGGCGAACTCGGCTTCGCCACCGGCCAGGGCGACCGCCCGCTGGCCGTCCAGATGCTCAACGGCAAGGCCAAGATCAAGGCCGGCGACCGGCTCGTCACCTTCGGCTCCCGCGGCAGCAAGCCCTTCGTGCCCGGCGTCCCGCTCGGCGAGGTCGTCCGCGTCGACCCGGCCGGCGGCGGCCTCACCCGCACCGTCTACGTCGACCCGTACGTCGGCTTCTCCCGGCTCGACATCGTCGGCGTCGTCGTCATGCCCCCGCGCACCGACCCGCGCGACACCGTCCTGCCGCCCAGGCCCGCCAAGCCGAAGCCCATCCCCACGGTCACCGTGACGGTCGCCCCCAGCCCCTCCGGGGACGCCGCCAAGCCGGCCGACGAGTAGGAGACCGCCATGCGCTTCAACCGGATCCTGCTCTCGACCACCCTCGTCGTGGTCGCCCTCGTCATCCAGGTCACCATCCTGGGCCGACTGCAACTGCCCGGCGCCGTACCGGACCTCGTGCTGCTCACCGTCGTCGCCCTGGCCCTCGTCTACGGGCACACCAGCGGAGCCCTCATCGGCTTCGGCGCCGGCCTGCTGACCGACCTCGCCCCGCCCGCCGACCACGCCGCCGGCCGCTACGCGCTCGTCCTGTGCGTCGTGGGCTACCTGTGCGGGCTCGCCCGCCCCGCCGACGGCCGGTTCCGCTCCGCCTGGGGCCCGCTGGTCACCGTGGTCGCCGCCGCCCTCGGCTCCACCCTCCTGTACGGGCTGGTCGGCGGCCTCGTCGGCGACACCGCCGCCCGCCATGTCGGGCTGGGCTGGCTGCTGTTCAGCGCCGCCGTCTACGACCTGCTGCTCGCCCCGTTCGCCGTGCCGCTCGTCATGATGCTGGCCCGGCGCGCCGAGAACGACGTCATGGCCGTCGAGGCGGCCGGCGGCCCCGCCCAGGGCGCCGACGTAGCCGCCGGCTGGCTCTCCGGCGGCACCGGCCTGACCGTCGGCGGCACCCGCAACAGCATGCGCGTCAAGGCCGCCCGCAACCGCGCCCAGAAGGCCGGCCGCATAAAGGGCATCGGCGTCTCCGGCGGCGTCAAGGGCGTCAAGGCGGTCAAGTCCGTGAAGACGCCGCGCCTCAAGGGAGGCAGGAAGCTGTGACGGCCCCGGCGGAGCAGGCGCACACCAACGAGGGGGAGGCGTGACCAACATTCCCGAGACCGGCCGCACCCCCCGGGTGCAGATCCGGCTCGTCATCATCCAGGTGCTGGTCTTCTCCCTCCTGTTCACCCTCGGCGGCCGCCTCTGGTACCTCCAGATCCGCAACGGCGACGAGTACAGCAGCGAAGCCAAGAACAACCACGTCCAGCAGGTCGTCCAGCCCGCCGTGCGCGGCTCGATCCTCGACGCCCGCGGCATCCCGCTCGCCGACAACGAGACCCGCCTGGTCGTCTCCGCCAGCCGCACCGAGCTGATGAAGATGAAGGACCGCGGCAAGGGCGTCCTGACCCGGCTCGCCGACGTCCTCGACATGACCCCCAAGGAGGTCATGGACAAGGTCCGGCTCTGCGACTCCCAGACCCCGCAGCCCTGCTGGAACGGCTCCCCGTACCAGCCGATCCCGGTCACCAACAAGGCCACCACCCAGCAGGCCCTGCAGATCCGCGAGCGCGCCGAGGACTTCCCCGGCATCACCGCCGAGCCCACCGCCGTACGCCGCTACCCCGACCCCGGCGGCTCCAACACCGGCCAGGTCCTCGGCTACCTCTCGCCCGTCACCGACGACGAGATCCAGCAGGCCAAGGACACCCGCTCGCCGCTCCTGCGCTCCGACCAGGTCGGCCGCTCCGGCCTGGAGCGCACGTACGACCGCCAACTGCGCGGCAAGGCCGGCGTCACCCGGTACGAGGTCGACAACCTGGGCCGGGTCATCGGGCAGGCCGCCGCCGACCCCGCCGAGGCCGGCGCCAACGTCGTCACCAGCATCGACGCCCGCGTCCAGGCCGTGGCCGAGTACCAGCTCGACACGGCCATGAAGGAAGCGCGCAAGATCGTCGACCGCAACACCGGCGAGAACTACAAGGCCGACGCCGGTGCCGTCGTCGTCATGGAGTCCAAGACCGGCCGCATCGTCGCCATGGCCTCGAACCCGACCTACGACCCGAACGTCTGGGTCGGCGGCATCTCCGCCAAGGACTACGCCCGGCTCACCGGCAAGAACTCCAACTACCCGCTCCTCAACCGGGCCATCCAGGGCCAGGCCGCCCCCGGCTCCATCTTCAAGGTCATCCCGACCACGGCCGCGGTCAACGCCGGGTACGCCTTCGACGGCAAGTACCCCTGCCCCAGCTCGTACTCCATCGGCGGCCAGGTCTTCAAGAACTTCGAGTCCCAGGGCCACGGCAGCATCACCCTCGGCCAGGCCCTCGAGGTCTCCTGCGACACCGTCTTCTACGCCCTGGCCCACCAGCAGTGGCAGAGGGACGGCGCCCTCAAGCCCAAGAAGAACCCCGCCGACATCTTCTACAAGACCGCTCACCAGTTCGGCCTCGGCAAGGAGACCGGCATCGACCTCCCCAACGAGGTCAGCGGCCGCGTCCCCGACCGCCAGTGGAAGCAGCGCTTCTGGGAGGCCAACAAGGACTGGTGGTGCCGCACCGGCAAGCGCGGCGGCACGTACGTCCAGCAGCTGTCCTACGAGAACTGCCTCGAGGGCAACCTCATGCGCGCCGGTGACTCCGTCAACTACTCCATCGGCCAGGGCGACACCCTCGTCACGCCGATCCAGATGGCCACCATCTACGCGGCCATCTCCAACGGCGGCACCATGTGGAACCCCACCATCGGCAAGGCGATCATCAGCGCCGACGGGAAGCGCGTCGAGGAGATCAAGCCGAAGGCCCACGGCAGGCTGCCCATGGACGCCCGGACCAGGGCGCAGATAAACGGGGCGCTCGAGGGCGTCGCCACCCGCGGTACCGCCGCCTGGCGGTTCGGCGGCTGGCCGCAGAAGCAGATCCCCATGCACGCCAAGACCGGTACCGCCGAGGTCTACGGCAAGCAGACCACCTCCTGGTTCGCCACCTACACCTCGGACTACACGATCGTCATGACCATCTCCCAGGGTGGTACCGGCTCCGGAGCCTCCGGGCCCTTCGTCCGCAACATCTACAACGCCCTGTACGGCCTCGACATGGAGGGCAAGCAGGACCTGCGGAAGGCCCTCCTGCCGCACCCCCAGAGCACCCTGCCCAGGATCCAGAAGGACGGCTCGATCGACGCCCCCGAGATCCACCCCTACGTCCCCGACGAGCCCAAGGAGGATCCCGAGCCGGCCCTCGCCGGACCGCCCGGGAAGCCGGCGACCCGGCCGACGCACCGCGACGCGAGGTGGCGGGACTGATGGCCGCCAGCAACTTCTCCGTCGCCCGCTACGCCCCCCGGCGCGGGCCGCTGGCCCGGCTGACCGCCCGCGACTCGATAGTGCGCCGGCTCGACTGGCCGCTGCTGTTCTCGGCGCTCGCGCTGTCCCTCATCGGCTCGCTGCTGGTGTGGTCGGCCACCCGCAACCGCACCACGCTCAACCAGGGCGACCCGTACTACTTCTTCCTGCGCCACCTGCTCAACACGGGCATCGGCTTCACGCTGATGGTCGGCACGATCTGGCTCGGCCACCGCACCCTGCGCGGCGCGGTGCCGTTCCTGTACGGGCTCTCGATCCTGCTCGTGCTCGCCGTGCTCACCCCGCTCGGGGCGACCATCAACGGCGCGCACGCGTGGATCGTCATCGGCGGCGGCTTCTCGCTCCAGCCCTCCGAGTTCTGCAAGATCACCATCATCCTGGTGATGGCGATGCTGCTGGCCACCCGGGTGGACGCCGGCGACCTGGCGCACCCCGACCACCGCACGGTCGTCAAGGCCCTGTGCCTGGCCGCCGCGCCCATGGGCATCGTCATGCTGATGCCCGACCTCGGCTCGGTCATGGTCATGGTCATCATCGTGCTCGGCGTGCTGCTGGCCTCCGGCGCCTCCAACCGGTGGGTGCTCGGACTGCTGGGCACGGGCGTCGTGGGCGCCATCGCGATCTGGCAGCTGGGCGTGCTGGACGAGTACCAGATCAACCGCTTCGCCGCCTTCGCCAACCCCGACCTGGACCCGGCGGGCGTGGGCTACAACACCAACCAGGCGCGCATCGCGATCGGCTCGGGCGGGCTGCTGGGCACCGGGCTGTTCAAGGGCTCGCAGACCACCGGCCAGTTCGTGCCCGAGCAGCAGACCGACTTCGTCTTCACGGTGGCGGGGGAGGAGCTGGGCTTCGTCGGGGCGGGTCTCATCCTGTTCCTGCTCGGGGTGGTGCTGTGGCGGGCCTGCCGCATCGCGCGCGAGACCACCGAGCTCTACGGGACGATCGTCGCGGCCGGGATCATCGCCTGGTTCGCCTTCCAGGCCTTCGAGAACATCGGGATGACGCTCGGCATCATGCCGGTGGCGGGGCTCCCGCTGCCGTTCGTGTCGTACGGCGGGTCGTCGATGTTCGCGGTGTGGGTGGCGATCGGGTTGCTGCAGTCGATTCGGGTGCAGCGGCCGTTGTCCGCCTAGCCAGGGGAGCTCGCTTCGGGGGTCGGTCCGTGGTGTGCCGCGTCGGTGCTCGGCGGGTCGGGCGTGGGGGCCGGTGTCGGGGCTTGCTCTCGCTTCGTGGGGCCGCCCCGTGGTGTGTGGGTCCCCTCGCCTCTTGACCCGCCATGGCCTGCAGGCCCTGCGGCAGGCCCACCCCGAGGGCTTCGGGGCTTCGCCCGGGCCTGCGGCCCCCCTCGGCCCGGGCCTGCCTCCGGACCAGCCTGCCATGGCGCCTCAAGAGGCTGCCCCACACACCACGGGGCGGCCTGACGGGGGCTTCGGCGGTTGCTGCCCTCATGAGGGGAGCGCATCCGTCGGATCTCGGACGGATGCGGGGCCGGATGTCGGGTAACACTCACATGATGAGCTGATGAAGACTAAGTTCGGTCTATGGCGGACGCGAAGCGCGAGATTGAGCGGAAGTTCGAGTTCGATACGAGCCCGGAAGCGGGCAAGAACGGTCGCAAGGCGCCGAAGAAGAACACTCGGCGGCTGCCGGACCTGAGCGGCACGGCGCCCGTCGCCGCCTCCGAACCCCAGGGCACGGTCGAGCTCGACGCGGTCTACTACGACACCCCCGACCAGCGGCTCGCCGCCGACGGGCTCACCCTCCGGCGCCGGACCGGTGGCGCCGACGCGGGCTGGCACCTCAAGCTCCCGGTCGCCCCCGGCGTCCGCGACGAGATCACCGCCCCGCTCTCCGACGCGGTCCCCCGTCCGCTCGCCGCCCTGGTCCGGTCCCGCGTCCGCGGCGCCGACCTCGTGCCCCTCGTCCGCCTGCTCTCCTCGCGCGACGTGGTCCACCTCAAGGACGCCGACGGACACCTCCTCGCCGAACTCAGCACCGACACCGTCCGCGCCGAACGGCTCGCCGACCCGCCCGCCGCCGCCGACTGGACGGAGGTCGAGGCCGAACTCGCCGACGGGGTCGATCCCGACCTCCTCGACACCATCGAGCAGAAGTTCCGCAAGGCAGGACTGCGCGTCTCCGACGCCCCCTCCAAGCTCGCCCGCGCGCTCGCCGAAACCGGGTCCGCCCGCCCGCCGCAGCCCGCACCGCCCCTCGACAGCGCGGGCGCGTACGTCCTGGCGTACGTACGCGAACAGGTCGCCGCCCTCGTCGCCCACGACCCCGCCGTCCGCCGCGACCTGCCCGACTCCGTCCACCAGATGCGCGTGGCCACCCGCCGGCTGCGCAGCGCCTTCAAGACCCACAAGCGCGTCCTGGACCGCACCGTCACCGACCCCATCGGCGAGGAGCTGCGCTGGCTCGCCGCCGAGCTCGGCGTCGACCGCGACCAGGAAGTCCTCATGGACCGCCTCCAGGACCACCTCGGCGAACTCCCGCGCACCCTGCAGCTCGGTCCCGTCCGCGGCCGGTTGCGCATCTGGAACACCGCCCGCCGCGCCGGTTCCCGCCGCCGCGCCCTCGCCGTCCTCGACGGCCCGCGCTACCTGGCCCTGCTCGACGCCCTCGACGCCCTGCTCGCCGACCCGCCCCTGCTGCCCGGCGCGGCGAAGGACCCCGCCAAGGCCTTCGGCAAGGCCGTCCGGCGGGACCACGACCGGCTCGCCCGGCGGGTCGGCCACGCCCTCTCCCTCGACGCCGGTCCCGACCGCGACCTCGCCCTGCACGAGGCCCGCAAGGCGGCCAAGCGCACCCGGTACGCCGCCGAGGGCGCCGTACCCGTGCTCGGCCCGCCCGCCAAGCGCTTCGCCAAGCAGGTCAAGGCCGTGCAGAGCCTGCTCGGCGACCACCAGGACAGCGTCGTGGCCCGCGAGGCCCTGCGCCTGTTGGCCGTGCAGGCCCACGCGGCCGGCGAGTCCGCCTTCACCTGGGGCCTGCTGTACGGCCGCGAGGAGGCCGTCGCCGAACGCCGCGAGCGCGAGCTGCCGCAGACGTGGGCGGAGGTCGAGCGGCCGGCGTGGTGAGACCGGTACCCGGGCCCGCCGCGACGGCGGCGGGCCCGGGTACCGGGCGGGCGATGACCACGAGGCGGACCGGAGCACCCTTCGAGCGGGTTACGCTTGATGGTCACCCCTGCCAGCTCACGAAGGTTCGTCCCCCATGACTGACTCGGTCTTCCCACAGCTCGAGGCCCTGCTCCCGCATGTGCAGAAGCCCATCCAGTACGTCGGCGGAGAGCTGAACTCCACGGTCAAGCCGTGGGAGTCCTGTGACGTGCGCTGGGCGCTGATGTACCCGGACGCGTACGAGGTCGGCCTGCCCAACCAGGGCGTCATGATCCTCTACGAGGTACTCAACGAGCGCGAGGGCGTCCTGGCCGAGCGCACGTACAGCGTGTGGCCGGACCTCGAGGCGCTGATGCGCGAGCACCACGTGCCGCAGTTCACCGTCGACAGCCACCGCCCGGTCAAGGCCTTCGACGTCTTCGGCCTCAGCTTCTCCACCGAGCTGGGCTACACCAACATGCTCACGGCCCTGGACCTGGCGGGCATCCCGCTGGAGTCCAAGGACCGCACGATCGACGACCCGATCGTCCTCGCGGGCGGCCACGCGGCCTTCAACCCCGAGCCGATCGCGGACTTCATCGACGCGGCGGTCATCGGCGACGGCGAGCAGGCCGTGCTCGACATGACCGAGATCATCCGCGCCTGGAAGGCCGAGGGCCGGCCCGGCGGCCGCGAGGAGGTCCTGCTCCGCCTCGCCAAGACCGGTTCGGTGTACATCCCGGGGTTCTACGACGTGGAGTACCTGCCCGACGGCCGCATCGGCCGCGTCGTGCCGAACCGCTCCGGCGTGCCGTGGCGGGTGTCCAAGCACACCGTCATGGACCTCGACGAATGGCCCTACCCGAAGCAGCCGCTCGTCCCGCTCGCCGAGACCGTGCACGAGCGGATGTCGGTGGAGATCTTCCGCGGCTGCACCCGCGGCTGCCGTTTCTGCCAGGCCGGCATGATCACGCGCCCCGTGCGGGAGCGAAGCATCACCGGCATCGGCGAGATGGTGGACCGCGGCCTGAAGGCCACGGGCTTCGAGGAGGTCGGCCTCCTCTCGCTGTCCTCCGCGGACCACACGGAGATCGCGGACATCGCCAAGGGCCTGGCGGACCGGTACGAGGAAGACAAGATCGGCCTCTCCCTGCCCTCCACCCGCGTGGACGCCTTCAACGTCGACCTGGCCAACGAGCTGACCCGCAACGGTCGCCGGTCCGGTCTGACCTTCGCCCCCGAGGGCGGCTCCGAGCGCATGCGCAAGGTCATCAACAAGATGGTCTCGGAGGAGGACCTGATCCGCACGGTCGCCACCGCCTACGGCAACGGCTGGCGCCAGGTGAAGCTGTACTTCATGTGCGGCCTGCCGACGGAGACCGACGAGGACGTGCTCCAGATCGCCGACATGGCGATCAACGTGATCGCCAAGGGCCGCGAGGTCTCGGGCCAGAACGACATCCGCTGCACCGTCTCGATCGGCGGGTTCGTCCCCAAGCCGCACACCCCCTTCCAGTGGGCGCCGCAGCTCTCCGCCGAGGAGACGGACGCCCGCCTGGAGAAGCTGCGCGACAAGATCCGCGGCGACAAGAAGTACGGCCGTTCCATCGGCTTCCGCTACCACGACGGCAAGCCGGGCATCGTCGAGGGCCTGCTCTCGCGCGGCGACCGCCGCATCGGCGCGGTCATCCGCGCCGTGTACGAGGACGGCGGCCGCTTCGACGGCTGGCGCGAGCACTTCTCGTACGACCGCTGGATGCGGGCCGCCGAGAAGGCGCTGCCCGAGTTCGGCGTGGACGTCGCCTGGTACACCACGCGCGAGCGCACGTACGAGGAGGTCCTCCCGTGGGACCACCTCGACTCGGGCCTCGACAAGGACTGGCTGTGGGAGGACTGGCAGGACGCCCTCGACGAGACCGAGGTCGAGGACTGCCGCTGGACCCCCTGCTTCGACTGCGGCGTCTGTCCGCAGCTCGACACCCACATTCAGATCGGCCCCACCGGCAAGAAGCTGCTGCCGCTGTCGGTCGTGAACAAGTAGCACCGCCCGCCCCGTCGGCCCCGTCCACACCGGACGGGGCCGATGCGCGTGCGCCACGAACCCCGTGGCCGGGCACACACGATGCATCGCACAACCATTTCGTATGTTCGACGGTCGAACGACCGTTACTTCCACGGCGCGCCCTGTCCTCAGGGCTGGCGGGCAGCCCCGAGCAGGGGCGGTGGATGACGGGGACGCCGAACGGGGATGGATGATGCAGGCGAAGCAGAGGGTGGCGGTCGGTGCCGCCACGGGGCGGGCCGACCAGGCGGTCGCGCCGCGAGTGGTGGCGCTGCCGTCCGCCCGCCGGGACCGGCTCGCGGCGCTGGACGGGCTGCGGTTCCTGGCCGCGCTGGCCGTGGTGATGTTCCACTTCGTCGGGCAGACGCCGTGGGCGATGGTCGACATCTGGGGGCGGCCGTACCAGAACCTGTTCCCCGAGGCGCACGAGTCCTTCGCCTTCGGCAGGCTCGGGGTCGACCTGTTCTTCCTGATCAGCGGGTTCGTCATCTGCATGAGCGCGTGGGGGCGCTCACCGCGTGACTTCTTCATCTCCCGCGTGACCCGGCTGTACCCGATGTACTGGATCGCGATCGTGGTGTCGGCGTGCGTCGTCTACGCGGTCGACACGCCGTTCGGCCGTCCCAATCCGCGGGTGCTCTTCGCCAACTTCACGATGCTCCAGGTGCCGCTCGGCATCAAGAGCCTGGACCCGGTCTACTGGACCCTCTGGCCGGAGCTGTGCTTCTACCTGACGTTCGCCGTCGTGGTGTGGAAGGGCCTCACCTACCAGCGCGTGGTCTTCTTCTGCGGGGTGTGGACGGTCGCCACGGTGCTGGCGCCGGCAGCGCACATGCCGCTGCTGACCCTGCTGGTCAACCCGACGTCGGCGCCGTACTTCATCGCGGGCATGGCCTTCTACCTGATGCACCGGTTCCGGCCGACCCCGGTCCTGTGGGGCATCGTCGGCATGTCGTGGCTGCTGTCGCTGCACTTCCTGCTGAACCCGCACGGCCGCAACAACTGGGCCACCTGGTCGCCGTGGCGCGGCTGGCTGGTGCTGGCGGTCACGGTGATCTTCCTGCTCGTCGCCGCCATCGCGCTGGGCTGGACGCGGCGGATCCGCTGGCGCGGACTGACCGTCGCGGGGACGCTGACCTTCCCGCTGTACCTGCTGCACGACGTCATCGGCATGACGGTCGCGCACCGGTACGGCACGCGGGTGGACCCCTGGGTGCTGGTCGGGGTCACGGTCGCCGGTCTGATCGTCCTGTCGTACCTGGTGCAGCGGTTCCTGGAGCGGCCGCTCGCGAAGGTCATGGGACGGGCGCTGCGGAACGCGGCGTTCGACCTCCCCTCCCCGCAGCCGCGCCACCCGGAGCGGGTCCGCCGGCTCTGACCCGGGATCCGGCGGGGCTCCCCGGCCTGCAACCGGAAGGGGGGCCTTCGGGCGTCCCCCCGGGCAGCGGCTGAAGGAAGGGGGGAAGTGAGGGGCGCGTACCCTGGGGGTACGACAGCTGTCGGCGCGGCCCCGTAGCCGCCCCCGCTGCGAAAGACGTCAGAGGGCGGAGCCGGAGGGCTCGCGCCCCGCACAAGGAGAAGAACCACTGGGCAAGCGACAGCCCGAAGGCCCGCCGCCCGCACCTGCGGTGCAGCGCATCCGCCTGCGCTACACCAAGCGCGGCCGCCTCCGGTTCACCAGCCACCGCGACTTCCAGCGCGCGTTCGAGCGCGCCCTGCGCCGGGCCGAGGTGCCCATGGCGTACTCGGCGGGTTTCACGCCGCACCCGAAGGTGTCGTACGCGAACGCCGCCCCCACCGGTACCGGCTCCGAGGCCGAGTACCTCGAGATCGCCCTCACCCAGGTCCGCGACCCGGAGATGCTGCGCTCGCTGCTCGACGAGTCCCTGCCGGCCGGGCTGGACATCACCGACGCCGTCGAGGCCCGCACGTCGGGGCTCGCCGACCGGCTGACCGCTTCCATCTGGGAGCTGCGGCTGGAGGGCGTGGAGCTCACCGAGGCCGAGCGGGCCGCGGCCGCGTTCCTCGGTGCCGACACCGTCGAGGTGGAACGCCGTACGAAGAACGGACTGCGCAAGTTCGACGCACGTGAGGCCGTAGTGAGCCTCGAGGCGCTTCCTGCCCCGGCTGATAGGCCGGCGGACGACGCCTGTGCGATACTGCGGCTGGTTGTTCGGCACGTGACACCTGCCGTGCGACCCGACGACGTCCTGTCCGGTCTCCGAGCTGTGGCCGACCTGGCGCCGCCGGTCCCCGCAGCGGTGACCAGGCTGGCGCAGGGGCTCTTCGACGAGGAGTCCGGCACGGTGACCGACCCGCTCGCGCCCGACCGCGAGGCAGTCACGGCCGCCCCACCTACGGCCGCCGAACCTGCCAGCGCGTAGGCGCCGGAGGAGGTCCCGCGCAGGGAAGGTCGTCGATGCGCAGCCCTGGCACTCGGGAGCCACCTGGGTCGGGCGGCGCACTGACCTGAAGACTTCCGCCAGGCCGTACGCCCCAGCGCGTACGGAACCGGCGGGCTTGGACTAGAGCTCCCGTGCGGCGCACGCGCCCCGGACGCCGGTCCGCGCACATCGCGCGGGCCGTGCGGGACCGGAAGTCAGGCGCGGCGCCCGGGAGCGTGACGGGAGAACCGCCCGCATGCTCGAGAACGAATCCACTGACGCGTCCGCGCAGCGCAACGCCGCGGACAGCCCCAGTGACACCCTGCCGCCGCGCCGTCGGCGCCGTGCGGCGTCCCGCCCGGCGGGGCCGCCCGGCGGTACGCCGGTGACGGCCGAGGCCGTCGACGCGCCGGCCGCGGAGGCCGTTGCCGAGGCTCCGGTTGCCGAGGAGGCTGCGCCGAAGCGCACGCGTCGTCGTGCCACCCGTGCCACCGCTGCGCCGGTTGCCGAGGCCGCGCCTGCTGCCGAGGCCGTGGAGGCTCCGGTGGCGGAGGCTGCTGTCGAGGCTCCGGTTGCCGAGGAGGCTGCGCCGAAGCGCACGCGTCGTCGTGCCACCCGTGCCACCGCTGCGCCGGTTGCCGAGGCCGCGCCTGCTG
>NZ_JBIVNX010000040.1:0-14539 GCF_044753805.1 Streptomyces sp. NPDC093225 | reverse complement strand
GGCGGAGGCTGCTGTCGAGGCTCCGGTTGCCGAGGAGGCTGCGCCGAAGCGCACGCGTCGTCGTGCCACCCGTGCCACCGCTGCGCCGGTTGCCGATGCCGCGCCCGCCGCCGAGGTCGTCGAGACCGCCGCCGAGGCCCCGGCCGCGGAGGCCGTCGAGGCTCCGGCCGTCGACGAGGCCGCGCCGAAGCGCACCCGCCGCCGCGCCACCCGTGCCGTCGCCGCCCCCGCGCCCGTCGTCGAGACCCCCGAGGTCGAGGCGGAGGTCGAGGAGGAGGAAGAGGACCTGGTCGAGGAGCAGGCCGCCGAGGCCGCCGCCCCCGCCCCGGTCGCCGCCCCCGTCGAGGAGGCCGCGCCGAAGCGCACGCGTCGTCGTGCCACCCGCGCCGCGAGCGCCCCGGCCGCCGAGGCCGCCGCGCCCGTCGAGGCCGCGGCCGCCGAGGAGGCCGCGCCCGCGCCGGTGCGTGCCGCCGCCGTGACCGTGGCCGACGTCGTGGACGCGCCCAAGGGCCGGACCCGCCGTCGTGCCACCCGCGCCGTGGGTGCCGGCAAGGCCGAGGCCCCTGCCGCCGCGGCCGCCGAGACCGAGGCGCCGCGCCGTGCCGGCCGCCCGGCCCGTCCGGCCGTGGCCGTGTTCCAGGCTCCGGTGTTCACCGAGCCGATGTTCCAGACCCCGGAGACCGCCGCGGCCGCGCACGCCGCCGAGGTCGCCCGGCTCGCCGAGCAGGAGGTCGAGGAGCCGGTCGAGGTCGAGGAGACCGCGCAGGTCGAGGCCCCGGCCCCGGCCGGTCGCCGTCGCCGTCGCCGTGGTGCGGCCGCCGAGGCCGAGCCCGCCGCCGCCCCGGCCGCCGCCCCGGTCGTCGAGGAGGCGCCCGCCGACGCCGAGCCCGAGGCCGACGCGGAGTACGAGGACGAGGACGAGGGCGCCGAGGAGTCGGGCGACCGCCCGACCCGCCGCCGCCGTCGCGGTGGCCGTCGCCGTCGCCGTGGCGAGTCCGCGGACCTGGACGAGTCGGCCGAGGAGGCCGGCGAGGAGGAGTCCGCCGAGACCGACGCCGAGGCGCACGAGGACGACGAGGAGGAGGAGGCCGACGAGGCCGGCTCCGCCCTGGGCAGCAGCTCCAGCCGTCGTCGCCGTCGCCGTCGCCGCCGCAGCGGTGAGGGCGGTGCCGAGGCCGAGGCGCCCGACGAGGACGGCGTGCGCACGGTCGTGAAGGTCCGCGAGCCGCGCCCGGCCCGGGAGAAGGCCGAGCCGTCGGACGAGGTGCAGTCCATCAAGGGCTCCACCCGCCTGGAGGCCAAGAAGCAGCGTCGCCGCGAGGGCCGTGAGCAGGGCCGGCGCCGCGTGCCGATCATCACCGAGGCCGAGTTCCTGGCCCGTCGTGAGGCCGTCGAGCGCGTCATGGTCGTCCGCCAGCACGGCGAGCGCACCCAGATCGGCGTCCTCGAGGACAACGTGCTCGTGGAGCACTACGTCAACAAGGAGCAGGCCACCTCGTACGTCGGCAACGTCTACCTGGGCAAGGTCCAGAACGTGCTGCCGTCCATGGAGGCCGCCTTCATCGACATCGGCAAGGGCCGCAACGCGGTCCTGTACGCCGGTGAGGTGAACTTCGAGGCGCTGGGCATGGCCAACGGGCCGCGCCGCATCGAGTCCGCCCTGAAGTCGGGCCAGTCGGTGCTGGTGCAGGTCACCAAGGACCCGATCGGCCACAAGGGCGCCCGTCTGACCAGCCAGGTCTCGCTGCCCGGCCGTTACCTGGTCTACGTGCCCGAGGGCTCGATGACCGGTATCAGCCGCAAGCTGCCCGACACCGAGCGCGCGCGTCTGAAGACCATCCTCAAGAAGATCGTTCCCGAGGACGCGGGCGTCATCGTGCGCACCGCCGCCGAGGGTGCGAGCGAGGACGAGCTGCGCCGCGACGTCGAGCGACTGCAGGCGCAGTGGGAGGAGATCAAGAAGAAGTCGAAGCAGATCTCGACCTCGTCGCCGAGCCTGCTGTACGGCGAGCCGGACATGACGGTCCGGGTCGTCCGCGACATCTTCAACGAGGACTTCTCGAAGGTCATCGTCAGCGGTGACGAGGCGTGGGACACCATCCACGGCTACGTCTCGCACGTCGCTCCGGACCTGGCGGGCCGCCTGCAGCGGTGGACCTCCGAGGTCGACGTCTTCGCGACGTACCGGATCGACGAGCAGCTCGCCAAGGCGCTGGACCGCAAGGTCTGGCTGCCGTCCGGCGGCTCGCTGGTGATCGACAAGACCGAGGCGATGATCGTCGTCGACGTCAACACCGGCAAGTTCACGGGTCAGGGCGGCAACCTCGAGGAGACCGTCACCCGGAACAACCTGGAGGCGGCCGAGGAGATCGTGCGCCAGCTGCGGCTGCGCGACCTGGGCGGCATCGTCGTCATCGACTTCATCGACATGGTGCTGGAGTCGAACCGGGACCTGGTGCTGCGGCGCCTGCTGGAGTGCCTGGGCCGGGACCGTACGAAGCACCAGGTCGCCGAGGTGACCTCGCTCGGTCTGGTCCAGATGACCCGCAAGCGGGTGGGCCAGGGCCTGCTGGAGTCCTTCTCCGAGACCTGTGTCCACTGCAACGGTCGCGGTGTGATCGTGCACATGGAGCAGCCGGCCGCGGCCGGTGGCAACGGTGGCAAGCGCGCCAAGAAGCGCGGCCGGGGCGGTGCTCACGAGCACGAGCACGACGAGGTCGCCGTGGCCGAGGCCGGCGGGACCGAGGCCGTGGAGACCGAGGCGGAGGTCGCGGCCGAGGCCGCGGCTCCGGTCGCGCTGCCGGAGCCGGCGTTCGCGCCGGACGAGGAGCTGTACGGCAGCGTCGCCGAGGCGGAGGCCGCGGTACGGGGCCGTCGTTCGCGCCGTCGTGCGACGCGCAAGGCCACCGCTCCGGCGGGGGCGCCGCGGGTCGGTTCCGCGCCGGTCGCACCGGCCGCCGAGACGGCCGAGGCCGTGGAGGTCGTCGAGGCGGCTCCGGTCGTGGTCGACGAGCCCGTGACCGCGCCGGCCGACACGGTGCTGGAGCCGACCGCCGAGGCGCCGGTCGAGGCGGAGCAGGCTGCCGAGCCGGTCGAGGCCGTGGTGGCCGAGCCGGTCGAGGACGCCGCGCCGAAGGGCCGTACGCGGCGCCGCGCGACCCGCAAGGCGACCGCTCCGGCGGGCTCGCCGAAGGCGGGCGACGCCGAGGCCGCGGCCGAGGTCGTCGTGCCGGTCGTCGAGGCCGTCGTGGCCGAGCCGGTCGCCGAGCCGGTGGTCGAGGTCGTCGAGGAGCCCGCGGAGGTCGTCGCGCCGGTGGCCGAGGCCGTCGTCGCGGAGCCGGTGGCGGAGGCGGCCCCGCCGCGTCCGCGTCGTCGGGCCACCCGCAAGGCCACCGCCCCCGCCGGGTCCCCGGTGGGCTCCGCGGAGGCCGCCGTGGTGGTCGTCCCCGCTGCGGCGGTGGAGGCCCCGGCGGAGGTTGCCGAGGCTCCTGTGGCGGCCGAGCCCACCGAGGCCCCTGCGGGCGTCGAGGGCGAGGTCTCCGCTGAGGAGGCGGCTCCGGCCAAGAAGACCGCGCGCAAGACGGTCAAGAAGGCGGCGGCGAAGAAGACCGCCGCCAAGAAGACGACGACCGCGAAGAAGGCGGTCGCCAAGAAGACGACGGCGAAGAAGACGACGACGAAGAAGGCGGCGAAGAAGACCGCGGCGGCGGAGCAGACGCTCCCGTCCGTCTCGGCCTCCACCGACGCCTGACGCGCGAGCGCGGTCCGTCTGCGGCCCCGCCGCGGCACCCTCCGGTGCCGCGGCGGGGCCGCGCCCGTTCCGGGCCTTCAGCGGCCGTACGGCGCCCGCGCGGCTCCGGATCGGGCGCGGGCGCGGCCCGGGGCGCCTGGGAACGGGCCGGTGCGGGGCCGGTTTGACCTCTTAAACCTCCGGCGCGTAACCTTGCACGTCGGCATGTCTCGGTACATGCCGAGCCACTGAGCACCTCACCCTCCGGGCCTCGCGGCGCGGGGGAGGCCGCCCGTGTCTGACGGGATCGGCTGGCTTCAGGGGTTTCCGGATCGAGCGAAAGAGAGTTCCGCGTGTACGCCATCGTGCGCAGCGGTGGTCGCCAGCACAAGGTTGCTGTCGGCGACATCGTCGAGGTTGACAAGATTTCCACCGCCAAGGTCGGCGACACGGTCGAGCTCTCGACCCTGCTCGTGGTCGACGGCGACGCCGTGACCAGCGACCCGTGGGTCCTGGCCGGCATCAAGGTCGAGGCCGAGGTCGTGGACCACCACAAGGGTGTCAAGATCGACATCCTGCGCTACAAGAACAAGACCGGCTACCGCCGTCGCCAGGGTCACCGTCAGCAGTACACGGCGATCAAGGTCACGTCCATCCCGACGGCCGCGAAGTAAAGAGGGACTGAGCAATGGCACACAAGAAGGGCGCATCGTCCACCCGGAACGGTCGCGATTCCAACGCCCAGCGGCTCGGCGTGAAGCGCTTCGGCGGTCAGCTGGTCAACGCTGGTGAGATCCTCGTCCGCCAGCGCGGCACCCACTTCCACCCGGGCGCCGGTGTCGGCCGCGGTGGCGACGACACGCTGTTCGCCCTGCAGGCCGGCGCGGTGCAGTTCGGCACCCACCGTGGCCGCAAGGTCGTGAACATCGTTCCGGCCGCCTGATCACCTTCTGATCAGAGCGTTCGAAACTTCTGAGGGCGGATCTCCGCTTCCCGGCGCCAGTCGGGAAGCGGGTCCGCCCTCGGCGCGTTACACAGGTCTGTAAGGCGCAGGACTTCCGCGTACGTCGGGTACGTCGCGTGAGCCCCGTACGCGACGTACAACCCGTATGTCCGTACGTCACACATACGCACACCCATTGCTGGAGGAACACCCATGACCACCTTCGTGGACCGCGTCGAGCTGCACGTCGCCGCGGGTAACGGGGGCCACGGCTGTGCCTCCGTGCACCGGGAGAAGTTCAAGCCCCTCGGAGGCCCGGACGGCGGCAACGGCGGCCGTGGCGGCGACGTGATCCTGGTCGTCGAGCAGGACATCACGACGCTCCTGGACTACCACCACCACCCCCACCGCAAGGCCACCAACGGCAAGCCCGGCGCCGGCGACAACCGCTCCGGCAAGGACGGCGAGGACCTCGTCCTGCCGGTCCCGGACGGCACCGTCGTCATGGACAAGCAGGGCAACGTGCTCGCGGACCTGGTCGGCCAGGGCACCACGTACGTCGCCGCCGAGGGCGGCCGCGGCGGTCTCGGCAACGCGGCGCTGGCCTCGGCCCGCCGCAAGGCCCCCGGCTTCGCGCTGCTCGGCGTGCCCGGCGCCACCGAGGACGTGGTGCTGGAGCTCAAGACCGTCGCCGACGTGGCCCTGGTGGGCTACCCGAGCGCCGGCAAGTCCTCGCTGATCTCGGTGCTCAGCGCGGCCAAGCCGAAGATCGCCGACTACCCGTTCACCACCCTGGTCCCGAACCTGGGCGTGGTCACCGCCGGCTCGACGGTCTACACGATCGCCGACGTGCCGGGCCTGATCCCGGGCGCCAGCCAGGGCCGGGGCCTCGGCCTCGAGTTCCTGCGGCACGTCGAGCGCTGCTCGGTGCTGGTGCACGTGCTCGACACCGCGACCCTGGAGTCCGACCGCGACCCGGTCAGCGACCTCGACGTGATCGAGGAGGAGCTGCGGCTGTACGGCGGCGGGCTGGAGAAGCGGCCGCGGATCGTCGTGCTCAACAAGGTCGACATCCCCGACGGCCAGGACCTCGCCGACATGATCCGGCCGGAGCTGGAGGAGCGCGGTTACAAGGTCTTCGAGGTCTCGGCGGTCGCCCGCACGGGCCTGAAGGAGCTGTCCTTCGCGCTCGCGCAGATCGTCGCCAAGGCGCGCGCCCGCCAGCCCAAGCAGGAGGCGACCCGCATCGTCATCCGCCCGAAGGCCGTGGACGACGCGGGCTTCACGGTCATCTACGACGAGGCCGAGGACGTCTACCGCGTGCGCGGCGACAAGCCGGAGCGCTGGGTGCGCCAGACCGACTTCAACAACGACGAGGCCGTGGGCTACCTGGCCGACCGCCTCAACCGCCTCGGCGTCGAGGACGCGCTGGTGAAGGCCGGTGCCCGGGCGGGCGACGGCGTGGCCATCGGCTCGGAGGAGAACGCGGTCGTGTTCGACTGGGAGCCGACCATGCAGGCGGGTGCCGAGATGCTCGGCCGCCGTGGTGAGGACCACCGCATGGACGCCCTGCGGCCGGCCGTGCAGCGGCGCCGCGAGAAGGAGGCCAAGCGCGGGGACTCGGCGCAGCGCGAGTACGACGAGTTCCGCCCCTTCTGACGCCTTCCGACAGGCCCTTACGGGACGGCGCTTTCGAGACAGGTCGTACGGGTGCCCCGGCCGCTGCCCGCGGTCGGGGCACCGTGCGTCCCTCCCCCGGCTACCGCCGGGAGGTGCCCCCAGGGGTGGAATCGAGCGTTCACCCTGCTCCCGTAGGATCCCCGGGTGAGTAACGTGCTCCCTCAGCACCCGGGCGGAACCGAAGGTTCCACCCGTAAGGACGGCAGCGTCGCCGTCGTGGTGATCGCCTACAACGACGCCGGTCTCGTTGCCGAAGCGGTGCGCTCCGCCCTCGCCCAGGGGCCGGACGTCCGCGAGGTCGTCGCCGTGAACGACCGCTCCTCCGACGGCACCGGCCAGGTGCTCGACGAGCTGGCCGCGGCCCACCCCCGCGTGCGGGTGATCCACCGGACCGAGAACAGCGGCGGCTGCGGCACCCCCCGCAACGACGGCATCGCGGCCGCGACCGCGCCGTACGTCCTCTTCCTCGACAGCGACGACGTGCTGCCCCAGGGCGCCGTCGCGGCCCTGCTGCGCGCCGCGCGCGCGCACGAGGCCCCCGTCACCGTCGGGGCCTGCGTGCGCCGGGAGCTGCCCCAGCAGCACGACGTGCCGTGGGTGCCGGGCCTGTACCGGGCCGCGCCGATGGTGGTCGAGCGCCCCGCGGACATGCCCGAACTGGTCCGCGACACCCTGTGCGTCAACAAGCTGTACGAGCGGGCCTTCCTGGACAAGCATGCGATCCGATTTCCCGACGGTCGGTTCGTCTACGAGGACTTCGTCTTCACCGCGCAGGTCCTGGCGGCTGCCCCCCGCATCGCCGTCGTCCCCGACCTCGTCTACGTCTGGCACGTGCGCCGCAGCGCCGCCCAGGTCTCCATCTCCCTCGACCGCAAGGACATCGGCAACTGGCGGGCCCGGGTCGAGGCCCACCGCCGCGCCGTCGAGATCCTGCGGAGCTCCGGGGCCCCGGACGCGGAGACGATGGTCCACGCCTGCCGGGTCAAGTTCCTCGAGTACGACCTGCGCATGTACCTCCGCGAGCTCGGCACCGACCCCGGCTACCAGGCCGAGTGGTGGACGCTGACCCGCACGTACCTGGAGGGCTTCGAGCCGGCCGAGATCGCCGCCGCCGACGCCTCGGCCCGCTGGATCGTGAACGTCCTGCGCGCCACCGACACCCCGCCCGCCGACGTGGACCGGCTGGTGCGGTTCGCCGCCGACCCGCCCCGCCTGGTGCCCCCGTACGCGCGCGCCGCCGACGGCACCGCGGTGTGGAGCGAGGCGCTGCCCGGGGCCGTCCTCGACGGGCTCGACGAGCTGCCGCCGGCCGCCCTGCCCGTCACCGCCGACGGGGAGCTGCTCACCGGCATAGACGGGCAGGTCAAGGTGCGCGTGCACGACCTGTACGGGCGCCTGGCCGCGGCCCGCCCGCGCACCGCCCGTCTGGAGTTCTCCACCCGCAGGGGTGACGAGCCGACGGTCGCCCGCCCGGTCGCCCTCACCCCGCAGGCGGACGGGACCTGGACGGCGCTGCTGCCGGTCGGCCTCACCGCGCTGGCCTCCGCAGGCCGCCGCGGCGGCCGCCGCGGCCTGCAGATCTGGGACGTACGGCTGCGCGTGGAGTGCGCGGAGGGCGGCTCGCTGCTGGCCGCGCTGCGCTGCACCGGGAACCAGCTGAGCCGCAGGGCCGTCCCCAGCAGGAGGTACGGTGTGCTGCTGGTGCAGTCGTACGCGACCTCCAGCGGCTCGCTCGCGATGCGGCTCGCCCCCGGGATGCACGGCGTGGTCAGCCTCGTCAGGAACCGGCTGGACCGGGCGCGGATGGCCAGGGCGGCCCGCGGCACAGCAGGCAGGACAGGACACGGGAGTAACGAATGACGTATCTGATCACCGGTGGTGCCGGCTACATCGGCTCGCACGTGGTGCGGGCGATGCTGCTCGCGGGCGAGCAGGTCGTCGTGCTGGACGACCTGTCCACGGGCGACGCGAACCGCGTGCCGGAGGGCGTCCCGCTGGTGGTCGGCTCCGTCCTGGACCGCCTGATCCTCGACGAGACCTTCCGCGCGCACCACATCACCGGCGTCGTGCACCTGGCGGGCAAGAAGCAGGTCGGCGAGTCCGTCGAGAAGCCGCTGTACTACTACCACGAGAACGTGCAGGGCCTGACGGTCCTGCTGCAGGCGGTCGCGGCCGCCGGGATCAAGAACTTCCTGTTCTCGTCCTCGGCCTCCGTCTACGGCATGCCGGACGTCGAGTTCGTCACCGAGCAGACCCCGTGCCAGCCGCTCAGCCCGTACGGCGAGACCAAGCTCGCCGGCGAGTGGCTGGTGCGCGCGGCCGGCCGGGCGCACGGCATCGCCACCGCCTGCCTGCGCTACTTCAACGTGGCCGGCGCGGCCGCCCCGGAGCTCGCCGACACCGGCGTGTTCAACCTGGTCCCGATGGTCTTCGAGCGGCTCGACGCCGGTGAGGCCCCGCGGATCTTCGGCGACGACTACCCGACCGCCGACGGCACCTGCATCCGCGACTACATCCACGTCGAGGACCTCGCGGACGCCCACGTGGCCGCGGCCCGCAAGCTCGCCGAGTGGGCGGGGGCCGGCACCCGCCGCGACCTCACCGTCAACATCGGCCGCGGCGAGGGCGCGTCCGTGCGCGAGATGGTCGACCTCATCAACGAGATCACCGAGCACACCGTCGAGCCGGTCGTCACGCCGCGCCGACCCGGCGACCCGGCCCGTGTCGTGGCCTCCGCCGAGCTCATCGAGCGCGAGCTGGGCTGGAAGGCCCGCCACGACGTCCGCGAGATGATCTCCTCCGCGTGGGCGGGCTGGGGCCTGCACCGCGCACCCGCGGGCTCCGAGGTCCTCTGACCCCGAAGCCACACCGACGGCACAGGGGCCGCCCGCCCCGGATCCCTCCGGAGCGGGCGGCCCCTTCGCGTCTGCTCAGCGCGCCACGCTGCGGCGGGCCCGGCCCAGCGTCCGGCGGGCCCGGCGCGCCAGCCGCCGCGACACGGACGGCCGTACGGTCACCGTGACCGGCCCGCCGTCCGCCCCGCGCACCGGCAGGTCCAGCAGGTACGCCCCGGACTCCAGGCGCAGGCCCAGCTCGTACGTCCCCACCGGCACCCCGCGCAGCCCGGCGCTCGACGAGACCCGGTCGGGGGCGAAGCCGCCGGGACGGCCGCCGGTGACGAAGGGCGCCCGGTCCGGCGCGGTGAGCACCAGCCGCACCGGCGCGTCGGCGGGCCAGCCGGGCACGGTCGCGGAGGCCTCCACGGTGGTGCGGCCCAGGGGGCCCAGGTGCACCGCCCCGCGGGCGTCGCCGCCCAGCGCGTAGCGGGTGGCGCCGATGTCGAGGTTGACGTGCCGGTGCGGCTCGGAGAGGAACACGGTCGCGGGCGTGAGCCCCGCGCCGTGGCCGCGGTCCACGATCCGCGGCTCCGGCGCCGCGTCGTACCCGGGGCCCGCCGGACCCGGCAGCCAGGCGTCCTTGCCGAGCTCGCCGGCGGCGGCGGTGACGCGCATGGTCCAGATGCCGTCCGGCAGCGGCCCGCCGTCCGCCGCCCGGCCCACGTCGATCGCGGCGGTGTAGTTGCCGTCCTCGTCGGTCTCGGCCGGCACCCAGTAGGTGTAGCCCTGGCGGCGCAGCCGGATGCCGGCCCGCTGCTCGGTGGCGGCCCCCAGGCCCTCCAGCCGGGCCCGTCCGGTCAGCCGCAGCACGGGGCCGTCCCAGTGGTAGCCGGTGAGCTCGTGGCGCAGTGCGATGCGGGAGGTCAGGTCGTACAGGGCGTCGGGCGTCCCGGCCGCCTCGTCGCGGAAGCCCGGGTAGGCGGCGTACGCGCGGTCGCCCTCGATCACGGCGGGGCCGGTCTCGCGGCCGGTGTCGGCCTCGACGACGGCGGTCAGGCGGTCGAGGTCACGGTTGCCGATGTGGTGGGCGCGCAACCGCAGGCGCGGCGGCAGGGCGGCGGTGATCCGCTCGGTCAGCCACTTCTCCACCAGCGGGGCGGCGGCCTCGACCATCTCGCGGCGGCCGGCCCCGTCGCGGGCGAGGTAGGAGGTGCCGAACATGGCGAGCACCTCGCCGTGGAAGTGCCGCTCCATGAGCTTGTCGCGGTCCGCGCCCTCGGGGACGTGCTCGGCGACCGTGTCGAGGATGCCGGAGACGTACGCCAGCTGGCGGACCCAGTCCACGTCCTGCTCGCTGGCGTTCGTACCGTCGCCGCGGCCCTCGAGGAAGTAGCAGTCGTGGTCGGCGACCACGGATATCTTCGACGCGTGCAGCAGGGCGTGGACGGCGAAGGGCAGGTCCTCGTTGAGCAGGTAGCCCTCGGTGAACCGCAGCTCGTACTTCTCTATCAGGGTGCGGCGCCAGAGCTTGTAGGCGGCCAGCGTCCAGTAGACCGGCGAGTCGAAGATGCTGACGTCGGGGCTGGTGGTGCGCAGGTCGATGGGGGCGGGACGCCCGCCGATGCCCACGATCCGCCCGTAGACGACGTCCGAGCCCTCGGCCTCGGCCATGGCGACCAGCCGCTCGAGGGCCTCCTCGCCGAGGTAGTCGTCCGAGTCGAGGAAGAAGACGAACTCGCCGGTGGCGTGCTCGATGCCCACGTTGCGGGGCTTGCCCGCGCCGCCGGAGGCCTCCTGGTGGACCACCGTGGTGTTCGGGTGCCCGGCCGCCCAGGCGTCCAGCCACGCGCCGGAGCCGTCGCTGGAGCCGTCGTCGACGGCGATGACCTGGATCCGGTCCTGGCCCAGGGTCTGGGCGGCGACGGACTCGAAGCAGCGCTGCAGGTACCGCTCCGTGTTGTGGACCGGTATGACGACACTGACGCGCGAGCGCATGCGGGTACTTCCTCGGGTTCGTGGCCCAGATTGCCTGTCTGAACCCCGAGGTTACGGACGAGGGCGACGGGCCACCACTCCTCGGGTGGTGACCTGTCGCCTCTGCCGGAAAGATCCTCGTCGAAGGCGCCCGGCCGGCGCCCGCGAGGCGTCCGCTAGCGCTGCAGGAAGGCGAACAGCGCCTCCCAGCGGTCGGTGATCTCGGTGGGGGAGTAGCGCCGCACGTTCGCGAACGCCGCGTCGCCGAGCCGGTCGCGCAGGGCCTTGTCGGAGATCAGCCGTTCCAGGTGGCCGGCCAGCTCGGTGGTGTTGCCCACCCGGGCCAGCAGTCCGTCCTCGCCGTCGCGGATGATCTCGCGGACGCCCGGTGCGCAGTCGAAGGCCGCGCAGGGCACGCCGGCCGCCATGGCCTCCAGCAGGGTGATCGGGAAGCCCTCGGCGCGGGACGCCTGGGCGAACACCGACGCGCCCCGCAGGGCGCCCAGGACGTCGGCCGTCCGGCCCATCCACTCCACCGACCCGTCCAGGCCCAGCTCGGCGGTGCGGCCCCGCAGCATGCGCTCGTCGTCGCCGGCGCCGTAGACGCGCAGCGTCCAGTCCGGGTGCCGGGGCGCCACCTCGGCCCAGGCGTCCAGCAGCAGGTCCACGCCCTTCTCGTCCGAGAGCCGGCCGATGCAGGCGACGACCTTCGCGGTGCGCGGCGCGGGGGCCCCGGGCAGGAACGGCAGCGGGTTGGGCATGCTGCCGGTGTTCTCCATCCCGGCGCGGATCCACTTGTCCGCGTCCTCGGGCGTGAGGGCCAGCAGGCGGTCGACGTCCTTGTAGTAGCGGCGCACCCGGGCGCCGCGCGAGGACTTCGTGCTGGCCTCGAACGACTCGTGGCTCATCCCGATGAGCGTGATGTTCTTGGTGTCCGCCAGCGCCACCCACTCCATCGCCCACACCTGGGTGACGACGGCGACCGCGCCGGGGCGGGCGGCCCGGAACAGGGCCGACAGCTGGTCGGCCTTCTCCCTCATGAGGTTCGCCCGGGCGGCGCGGCGGGCCCGCTCGGCGGCGTTCAGCCGGCTCTTGAGGCCCTCCATCGGCGGGATGCTCGGCGGTCGCTCCGCGTAGAGCGTCGTGGTGCCGTACGGCAGCTCGGCGGGGAGCTCCTGGCGCAGGTGCTCCTCGACCGGCGCGATGCCGATGACGTGGACGCTGTGGCCGCGGCCGGCGAAGAGCCGGGCCATCTGGTGGGTCCAGGTGGTCACCCCGCCGAGTTCGTCCACGCTGTTGCAGACGAGGAAGATGTCCCGGCCGCCCGGCACGTCGGCCGGGTCGGCGGGGGCGGGGGCCTGCTCCGTCATCACATGCCCCTCCTGGGCGTCGTCACTTGCCCCTCCGGGGGAAGAACCTCTCGACGATCTGCCGGGCCGCGGTGCCCTGGTCGTACTCGCCGAACTCGGCGCGGAACCGCTCGCGGGCCTCGGAGAACTTGGGATCGGTGCCGTCGAAGCCGTCGAGGGTCTCGAACAGCTCCTCGGCCGTGGCCACGACCGGTCCGGGCGCCTTCTCCTTCAGGTCGAAGTAGGTGCCGCGGATGTCGTTCTTGTACTCGTCGTAGTCGTACGCGAAGAACACCATCGGCCGGTCCAGCAGCGCGTAGTCGAACATCACCGACGAGTAGTCCGTGATGAGGCCGTCGGCCAGGGTCAGCAGCGGCGTGATGTCGTGCTGGCGGGTGACGTCGACGACCTTCCCGCGCACCGACGGCGGCAGGGTCACGTTGTTGAGGTAGTGCGTGCGCACCAGCAGCACGAAGCGGTCGCCGAAGCGCTCGGCGAACTCCTCCACGTCGAACGGCAGCGAGAAGCCCCGGACCGCGCCGTCCGCGGAGGCCCGGAACGTCGGCGCGTACAGCAGCACCTTCTTCTCGGGCGCGATGCCCAGCTCCGCCGCCAGCTTCCCGCGCTCGCGTTCGCCGCCGCGCTGCTCCGCGCCGTGCGCCGCCACGAGGGCGTCGTTGCGCGGGTAGCCCGTGCGCAGCAGCACGGACTCCTTCAGGCGGAAGCCCTTGGCGAGGGTGCGGGTGTCGTGCTCGGAGCGGATCAGGAAGTGGTCGAAGCGGTCCAGGGCGCGCTGGAAGCCGTCCTGTTGGGAGCGGCCCTGGGCCTTGATGCGCGGCTCGTCGAAGCCCATGCGCTTGAGGGCGGAGCCGTGCCAGGTCTGGATGTACGTCGTCCCCGGCCGCTTCGTCAGCGCCAGCGGGAAGCCCTGGTTGTCGATCCAGAACTCGGCCTGGGCCAGCGCCCGCAGGTACTGCCAGCCCCACCGCTTGACCAGGACCGCGTCCTTGGGGAAGCCGGTCGGCTTGCCGCCCGCGTACGACCAGACGGCGTCGAAGGCCACGCCCCGGGCCCGCATCTCCTCGTAGATGGCCTTCGGGCTGTCGCTGTACTGCTTGCCGAGGTGGCTCTCGAAGACGACCAGGCCCTTCTTGACCGGCAGCTTCGAGAACACCTCGTGGTAGACCTTGACCTTCTGCGTGCCCGAGCCGAGGTTCCGCTTCGCCTTGAGGGCGCGCCGCAGACCCTTCTTGACGACGCCGGCGGCCTTGGAGCGCATGGCGCCCTCCAGCAGCTCGGTCGTGCGCACCGTGGCCTTGCCCTCGGCGGTCAGGACGTACGACAGGTTCCCCTTCTTGGTGATCTCCGGGGTGAACCGGTCGGAGACCAGCCGCGTCAGGCGGGGCCGCACCCGCAGTGCCTGCGCCGACTCCAGGTCCGTACCGCCCACCGCGACGCGGGTGTTCACCGTGTCGCCGCCGGCCTTGAGGACCAGCCGTACGTCCCACACCGCGTCGATGATGCCCAGCGGGCGCACCGTGCGCGCCACGTCCGCCTCCGCCGACCACTCGATCGTGCGGCCCGCGTGCCGGACCGAGGCGACGGGGAAGCGGAAGGACTGCCCGGCGACCTTGCGGCGGGCCCGGAACTCCAGCTCGGCGCTCAGCTTCGCGTCCGGCCTGATGCGGCCCAGCGGGTTGACCACCTCGCCGGCCAGCCGGACCGTGCCCTGCCCGTCGTCCGCGTACGAGGTGAGCCGGTTGCCGAGGAACAGCGAGCCCAGCGGGCGGGTGTGGAACCCGTCCGCGGTGACGTCCAGTATCCGGCGCGCGTCGGGCTCGTCCAGGTGTTCCTCGCACCAGTAGATCCGGCCGTCCCGCTCGGCGAGCGGGGAGGTCAGGCGGCCCTTGTTCGTGAGGGCTTCGGCGGCGGGGAGGAGGTTGTCCCAGTCCTCCTTTTTGAGGAGGTAGGCGCAGATGGCTTGGAGGGGTTGGACGTGGTCGTAGGCGGCGGGGTCGAGGGTGTC
>NZ_JBIVNX010000039.1:0-75762 GCF_044753805.1 Streptomyces sp. NPDC093225 | reverse complement strand
GCTGGTCCGGAGGCAGGCCCGGGCCGAGGGGGGCCGCAGGCCCGGGCGAAGCCCCGAAGCCCTCGGGGTGGGCCTGCCGCAGGGCCTGCAGGCCACCCCTGTCAAGCGCCGAGGGGACCCACACACCACGGGGCCCCCGACACCCCCCGACCCGGTCCGCCGCAGCGGGCTCGGGCAGCGAAGCCGACACCCAGCCCTCAAGAGCCGGCAGCCGACACCCAAACCTCAACCTCAAGCAGCCGCAGCCGGGGCCGAAGCCCCCGAGCCCGAAGTCCCCGACGGCAGGCCGAACGGCGGCTCGGGCACGGCGGCGGGCTCCAGCAGGCGGGAGTGCACGCCGTCCACCCCGACCGGCACGTCACCGTCGACGGTCACCCGGCGCAGCTTGCGGTCGTGCGCGTCGGAGTCGTCGACGCCGTAGTGCTGGGTGGCGCGGTTGTCCCAGATGGCCACGTCACCGGGCTGCCACTGCCAGCGGACGGTGTTCTCGGGGAGCTCGACGTGGGCCTGGAACAGATCGAGCAGGGCCCGGGAGTCGCGCCCGGTGAGTCCGGCGATGCGCTGGACGAAGTTGCCCAGGAGCAGGGTCCGCTCCCCCGTCTCGGGGTGCACCCGGACGACCGGGTGCTCGGTGCGGTAGACCGTGGACGTGAACACCTCGCGGTACTGCGCGAGGAGCTCGGGAGCCGCGCCGGGCTTGAGCGCCGCGTAGTCGTACTCGTTGGTGTGCACCGCGCGCAGGCCGTCGGCGAGGGCGCGCAGCGGCCCGGGAAGGTTCGCGTACGCGGTGGCGGTGTTGGCCCACAGGGTGTCGCCGCCGTACGGGGGGATGGTCACGGCCCGCAGGATCGAGAACGCGGGGTAGGCGGGGACGAACGTGACGTCGGTGTGCCACTGGTTGGCGCGGGCGCCGTGGTCGGAGTCGATGCCGAGGGAGTAACGGCCGTCGGCGGCGGGGACGGTGGGGTGCGCGACGGGGGTGCCGAGCAGCCCGGCGAAGCCCTCGTGGGCCCCCTCGTCGAGGTGGTGCTGGCCGCGGAAGAAGACGACCTTGTGCTCGAGGAGCGCGGCGCGGACGGCGGCGACGGCGGCCGCGTCGAGGTCCGGGCCGAGCTTGACGCCGTCGACGACGGCGCCGATCCGGCCGCCCAGCTTCGTGACGGTCGGGGCCGCGGAGCCGGGGTCCACGGAGGCGGAGTCGGGGGTTGCGGAGGTCATGGCGGGCGCCTTTCGGAATTCTTTTCGCTGCGGAAGGAATGCAGGTGCGACACTTCCCGGAACCGGCAGAACCAGTAGGCCCAGCAGAACCAGCAGAACCAGCAGAACGGACGGAACCAGCAAGAACGAGCAGAACCAGCAGAACGAGCAGGGACCGGAGAGGGAAAACGAGCAGGGACCGGAGGAGGAAGATGTCGGAGAGGATGGCCGAAACCGCGGTGGCCATGGCCGGGAGCGTGTCAGCGCCGAACAGGGCGGTCAAGGCCGGTCGGTTGACGCGCAACAATCGACGACCGCCCTCGTGCCGGACCGCTCCACAAAGCCCGTACACCCACTCTGACCTGCAATGTCTGCGAGTGACGGGCAGGCGCCCGATGTCGGTCCCGACCCCCGTCCGACGGCTTCCGGCCAACCCGGGAATTCACGCCGACGCAACAACGCGCAACACGGCGGGAGGAAATCCGTGACACTCGGCCACGACCGGCCCGGCGCCCCCGCGGCCGGCGACGGCCGGCGCGAGGCGAACGCGGCCACCGTGCTGCGCACCGTGCTCGCCGAGGGCCCGGTCGCGCGCGGGGCGATCGCCCGCAGCTGCGGGCTGAGCCCGGCGGCCGTCTCGCGCCAGTGCACCGAGCTCCTCCGGCTCGGCCTGGTGCGGGAGTTGCCCGAGCTGGCCACCCCGGCCGGGGTGGGTCGCCCGCAGATGCCGCTCGACCTCCACACCGGCGAGCTGGGCGGACCCGTCGCCGGCGCACTCCACATCGGCGTGCCCGGCTCCACGGTCGGAGTGGTGGACCTGCGGGGACGCGTGCTGGAGCGCCGCGTGGTCTGGCACGAGGACCTGCCCCCGGACCGCATCCCCGCCCGGGTCGCCGACGAACTCCTGCTGCTGCTGCGCGAGTCGGCGCGCGAGCGGCCGCTGCTCGGCGTCGGCGCTGCCGTCGGCCGTTGGGTGCGGCCCGCCGACGGCGTGGTGGTCCGGCACGACGCCCTGGGCTGGTACGACCGCCCGCTCGCGGCCGAGTTGGAGGAGCGACTGGGGCTGCCGGTGCGCCTCGACAACCACGCCCGCGCGGTGGCCCAGTCGGAGATCCTCTTCGGCCGCCCGGGGGCCCGGCGCAGTCTGGTGCACCTGTTCGTCGGCAACGTCGTGGACGCCGCCTTCGGCACGGCCGGGGTGATCCACCAGGGGCCGGGGGCGGGTGCGGGCGAGGTCGCCCACCTGCCGGTTCCGGGATCGGACACCGCCTGCGCGTGCGGCCGTACGGGCTGTCTGGGCGCCACCGCCTCCGACACCGCCGTCGCGGCCGAGGCCGTCCGGCGCGGCATCGTCGACGCGCCCCGGATGGCCGCGGTGCTGGCCGCCGCCGCTGCGGGGCACGACGGGGCCGCGGACCTGCTGCGGGAGCGGGCCCGGGCGGTGGGCCGCGCGGTGGCACTGCTGCTGGACGTGTTCAACCCGGACCTGGTCGTGGTCACCGAGCAGTCGAGCCTGGCCGACCCCGACTACCTCGCCGAGATCCGCAGCTCGGCCCTCGAGCACTCCCGGGTCTGCGACGACCCGGACCGCATCGTCTCCCCGCACGCGGGCCCGGACGTGCTCGCGGCCGCCTCCGCCACCGTCCTCCTCCACCCCCTCTTCGCCGCCCCCACCCGCACCACCCCCTTCACGGGCCCCGTCCCGACGCGGGCCGCCCCCGAGCCGGCGGGGACGACCTGACGACGCACGCACGGACAACCCACACACGGACAACCCACGCACGGACGCACCCACGCACGCACGGACAACGCACGGCCCGCCGTCGCACCTCCAACGGTGCGACAGCGGGCCGCGCGAACACCACACGCCGGAGGCCGCGCGGAGCCGGGCCCCGCGCGGCCCGCGCGCCCGGTCAGTGGTGGAAGCTCGGCCGCGGCGTGGCCGCGCGACCCGGCCCGGCGAGGAGGTGTTTGACGGCCGCGTCGAGGTCGTCGGTGAGCAGGGCGATCTTGTCGGGGGTGATGCCGTGGCGGATCAGGACGCGCTGGATGACGGTCTCGTCGCGGGCGGGCGGCAGCGGGTAGGCGGGCACCTGCCAGCCGCGCAGCCGGAGCCGTTCGGTGAGCTCGTAGAGCGTGAAGGGCGCGTTCTCGGGGTCGGTGAGCGTCCACGAGACGGCGGGCAACCCGCCCTCGCCGTCGTACAGCAACGTGAAGGGGCCCATCTCGGAGATGGCCTGGCCGAGGGCGCGCGCGGTGGCGCCGGCCGCCTCGTACACGTGCCGGAAGCCGGCCCGGCCCAGCCGGAGCAGGATGTAGTACTGGGCGATGACGGAGCCGCCGGGGCGCGAGAAGTTGAGGGCGAACGTGGGCATGTCGCCGCCCAGGTAGCTGACCTTGAACACCAGCTCGTCGGGGAGGTGTTCGGGAGAGCGCCAGATCACCCAGCCGACGCCGAGCGGGGCCATGCCGTACTTGTGGCCCGAGGTGTTGATGGAGACCACGCGGGGCACCCGGAAGTCCCAGGCGAGGTCGGGCTGGATGAAGGGCGCGACGAAGCCGCCGCTGGCGGCGTCGATGTGCAGGGGGACGTCGATGCCCGTGTCCTCCTGGATGGCGTCGAGTTCGTCGGCCATGGCCTGCACCGGCTCGTAGTCGCAGGTGTACGTGACGCCGAGGATGGCGACGACGCCGATGGTGTTCTCGTCGACGTACTCGCGCAGCTGGTGCGGGCGCAGGCCGGTGGCGTCGGGTTCCAGCGGGATCTGGCGCAGCTCGACGTCGAAGTAGCGGGCGAACTTCTCCCAGCAGACCTGCACCGGGCCGCACACGAGGTTGGGCCGGTCGGTCGGCTTGCCCGCGGCGCGCATGCGCTCGCGCCAACGCCACTTGAGGGCCATGCCGCCGAGCATGGCGGCCTCGCTGGAGCCGGTGGTGGAGCAGCCCGTGGCGTTGGAGCCGGCCGGGGCGTGCCAGAGGTCGGAGAGGATCTGCACGCAGCGGGACTCGATCTCCGCGGTCTGCGGGTACTCGTCCTTGTCGATCATGTTCTTGCTCAGGCCGGCGTCCATGAGCAGGTGGACCTCGGGGTCGCTCCACGTGGTGCAGAAGGTGGCCAGGTTCTGCGCCGCGTTCCCGTCGAGCTCCAGCTCGTCCTGGATCAGGGTCCGGATCGCGCGCGGGTCGGAGCTGTTGTCGGGCATGCGGTTCTTCGGCAGCGCCTCGGCGGTCACGGGCATCGCGTAGAGGTCCGCGAAGGCCTCCTGGGCTTCCCGTCGGGTCTCGTGCAGGGCCATCGCGACTCCTCGATTCGACTCGCCCTCGGACGACCCTCCGATCCTCCCCGACCCGCCCCGGGGCCGCGCTCCGCCTTGACCCGAACGGGTGAACGGGGGACGGGAGGACGGGGGACTGGGGGACTGGGGGACTGGTGGCCGGATGAACCGGCGGGCCGTCCGCGAGCTCAGCCGAGGAAGGAGAGCCGGACCTGGCGGTCGGGGTTGTCCTTGTTCGTGTCGACCAGGCAGACCGACTGCCAGGTCCCGAGGGAGAGGCGGCCGCCGACGACGGGGAGGGTGGCGTGCGGGGGCACGATGGCCGGCAGCACGTGGTCACGGCCGTGGCCCGGCGAGCCGTGGCGGTGGCGCCAGCGGTCGTCGGCGGGAAGCAGGTCGCGCAGGGCGGCCAGCAGGTCGTCGTCGCTGCCGGCGCCGGTCTCCAGGACGGCGACGCCGGCGGTGGCGTGCGGGACGAAGACGTTGAGCAGGCCGTCGCGGCCGGCGGCGGCCTCGACCAGGAAGTCCTCGCAGGCGGCGGTCAGGTCGGTGACGGTCTCGGTGCGGCCGGTGCGGATGTCGAGGATCCGGGTGGTGAAGGGGGACATGGGGTCATTGTGGTGCAGGGGTGGTCGGGGGCAGTCGGGAACGGTCGGTCGGGGGGCGGGAAGATCCGCCGCGCAGGACACGTTAGGTGAACCGTGAACAATCTTGGTGAGCTGGCCGCCCTGGGTGCGGGTCCGGGTCCGCGTCCGGACCCGGGCGCGGGTGCGGGTGCGGGTGCGGGTGCTGTCACACACGTGGACGTCGTCGTCATCGGTGCCGGGCAGGCGGGGCTGTCGAGTGCCTACCACCTGCGCCGGACCGGTTCCGTGCCCGGCCGTGACTTCGTCGTGCTGGACCACGCGCCGCGCCCCGGCGGGGCGTGGCAGTTCCGCTGGCCCACCCTCACGTACGGCAGGGTGCACGGCATGCACGCGCTGCCGGGCATGGAGCTGACCGGTGCCGATCCC
The DNA here is from genome assembly GCF_044753805.1 of Streptomyces sp. NPDC093225. Taxonomy (NCBI): domain Bacteria; kingdom Bacillati; phylum Actinomycetota; class Actinomycetes; order Kitasatosporales; family Streptomycetaceae; genus Streptomyces; species Streptomyces sp. NPDC093225. Next base: position 70,277 of record NZ_JBIVNX010000039.1, on the reverse strand, counting down.
GACCGCCCGTCCTCAGCGGTGATCGGCGAGTACTTCGCGCGGTACGAGGAGGCCTTCGACCTCGGCGTGCTGCGCCCGGTCGACGTGCGTGCCGTGCGCGAGGGCGACGGCGGGCGACTGCGCGTCGAGACCTCCGCAGGCGTCTTCTCGGCGCGGGCGCTGATCAACGCGACCGGCACGTGGGACCGGCCGTTCTGGCCCCGCTACCCGGGACAGGACGTGTTCCGGGGGCGTCAGCTGCACACTGCGAACTACCCCGGGCCCGAGGCCTTCGCCGGCCGGCGCGTCATCGTGGTGGGCGGCGGCACCTCCGCGGTGCAGCACCTGTTGGAGATCGCCGGGGTCGCGGCGGAGACGACCTGGGTGACGCGGCGCCCGCCGGTGTTCCGCGACGGGCCGTTCGGCGAGGCCGAGGGGCGGGCGGCCGTGGCACTGGTGGACGAGCGGGTACGACGGGGGCTGCCGCCACAGAGCGTGGTGTCGGTGACCGGACTGCCGCTCAACGAGGCCGTCCGGCGCGGCCTGGAGGGCGGGGTGCTGGCGCGCCGGCCCATGTTCGAGCGCCTCACCGACACCGGCGCGCAGTGGGCCGACGGAACGGCCGTCGAGGCGGACGTGGTCCTGTGGGCCACCGGCTTCCGCGCCGCCGTCGATCACCTCGCCCCGCTGCACCTGCGCGAGCCCGGCGGCGGCATCCGCGTCGAGGACACCCGGGCGGTCCGGGACGAGCGGGTCCACCTGGTCGGGTACGGACCCTCGGCGAGCACCATCGGCGCCAACCGGGCCGGGCGCGCCGCGGTCGCCGCGATCGGGCGGCTGCTGGCCCGCGAGCCGGCGGGCGTGGCCGCGGGCTGAACCGGGCGGGCACCGCGTCAGCGGGCGGGCGGGGTCCCGGCCGCCGTGCTGCGGCGGGCGTTGAAGTCGGCCACGTGTCGCCGGTGCTCCTCGTAGGTCGCACTGAAGCGGGTGTCACCGGGGCCGACCGTGACGAAGAACAGCCAGTTCCCGGCGGTCGGGGCGACCGCCGCACGCAGGGCCGCCAGGCCCGGGCTGCCGATGGGGGTCGGCGGCAGCCCCCGCCTTTCGTAGGTGTTGAACGGGCTGTCGATCCGGGTGTCCGCGAGGGTGGTGTCGACGGTGTGGCGGCGCAGGGCGTAGTTGAGGGTCGAGTCCATCTGGAGCGGCATGGATCGGGCCAGCCGGTTGTGCACCACGCGCGCCACCTTCCCCATGTCGGCGGGGGTCTCGGCCTCCGCCTCCACGATGCTGGCCAGCGTCGCCGTCTGGTACGGGGTCATGCCGTGGGCCCGGGCCGCGGCGGCCAGCGGGGCGGCGGCGAGGTTCCGGTTGGCGGTGTCGACCATGTACGCGAGCAGGGACGCCGGGGTGCTCTTCGAGGTCACCGGGTACGTCGCCGGGAACAGGTAGCCCTCGGGGTTGCCCCTGGCCTCGGGCGGCAGCGCCAGGTGCGCGGACGGCACGGCGGACCGGGCGGTGCCGGGCGGGACGCCGAGGGCCTCGTCGACGGCGGCGTACACCTGGACCGCCCGCCAGCCCTCGGGGATCAGGAGCCTGCGGGGCTGCTCGGGCGGCTCGGCGTCCGGGAGCAGGGTGACCACGAGCACGCAACCGGTGGCCAGGACCAGCCCGAGGATGACGGCGAGGCGGCCCCGGCGGGTGAGCCGGGCCCGACGGCGCGGCGGTCTGCCCCACGGGCGGTACGTGCCCGGCGAGCGCGGGGACGGCTGGTACGACGGGTACGAGGAGTGCGAGGAGTGCGAGGAGTGCGGACTGCGGCGGCGGCGCATGCGGGCACGCTAACCCTGCGATCGTCTGATTTCCGGCATATCGCACCGGAGCGTCCCGGCCGTCCCACGGTCGGGGGGCTCCTCTTGTCGGGGGGCTCCTCTTGCCGGGGCCTTCCGTGGGCGGGGGCGGCCGGGGGGGGAGGCGGGGGCCATACCGGGCGGCGGCGCGGGGCGTGTGGCGCGGGGCGTGTGGCGCGGGGCGTGTGGCGCGGGGCGTGTGGCGCGGGGCGTGTGGCGCGGGGCGGCCGTCCCGTGGTGTGTGGGTCCCCTCGGCGCTTGACCCGGTAGGGCCTGCAGGCCCTGCGGCAGGCCCACCCCTGGGGCTTCGGGGCCTTCGGCCCTGGCCTTCGGCCACCCCAGGCCCGGGCCTGCCTCCGGACCAGCCTGCCCTACCACCTCAAGCGCCTCCCCCACACACCACGGGACGGCCTGACGGGGCTTCGAGACGTTGGCCCGCTGGGCCCGGCGTTCTGGACGGGGTGGCCTCCTCAGCCCGGCGTCGGGGCCAGTTCCGCGTCGCGGCGGACCAGGTCGGCGTAGCGGCCGTCGGCCGCCAGCAGTTGCTCGTGGGTGCCGCGCTCGACGATCCGGCCGCCGTCGAGGACGACGATCTCGTCGGCGTCCCGCACCGTGGAGAGGCGGTGCGCGATGGTGATCGTCGTACGGCCCCGGGACAGCGCGTCGATGGCCTGCTGCACCGCGTGCTCGGTGCGGGTGTCGAGCGCGCTGGTGGCCTCGTCGAGGATCAGCACCGGCGGGTTGCGCAGGATCGTCCGGGCGATGGCCAGCCGCTGCTTCTCGCCGCCCGAGAACCGGTAGCCGCGCTCCCCCACCAGGGTGTCGTACCCGTCCGGCAGGGACGCGATGTGGTCGTGGATCTGCGCGGCCCGGGCGGCCTCCGCCAGTTCCTCGTCGGTGGCGTCGGGCTTGGCGAACCGCAGGTTCTCCGCGACCGACGCGTGGAAGAGGTACGTCTCCTGGGACACCACGCCGACGGCCCGGGCGAGCGAGTCGAAGTCCAGGTCGCGGACGTCGACCCCGTCGAGGGTGACCCGGCCGGCCGTGACGTCGTACAGCCGCGGGACGAGGTAGCTGAGGGTGCTCTTGCCCGAGCCGGTGGGGCCGACCACCGCGAGCGAACCGCCCGCCGGGACGGTGACGTCGATGCCGGACAGGGTCGGGTCGCCGCCGCGCGGGCCCTCGTAGGCGAACTCCACGCCCTCGAAGCGGACCTCGCCCCCGGCCTGGGCGATCCGGACCGGCTCGGCCGGTTCGGTGATGTCCACGGGCAGGTCGAGGTACTCGAAGATGCGCGCGAACAGGGCCAGGGAGGTCTGCATCTGCACGCCCGTCGACAGCAGGCTCACCGCGGGCCGGAACAGCCCCTGCTGGAGGCTGACGAAGGCGACCAGGGTGCCGAGCGACAGCGCGGGCGCGCCCGACTGGAGGGACAGTCCGGCGGCCCAGTAGATCAGGGCGGGCATGGCGGCCATGACGATGCCGATGGTGGCCATCCGCCAGCGTCCGGCCATGCTGGACCGCACTTCGAGGGCCACCAGCTGCTCGGACTCCTCGGCGAAGGAGCGGGTCAGCGAGTCGGCGCGGCCCATGGTGCGGCCGAGCAGGATGCCGCTGACGGACAGCGACTCGGTGACGGTAGCGGCCATGGCGGCCATCTGCTTCTGCCGCTGCGTGGTGATCTTCTTGCGTTCGCGGCCGACCCGGCGGCTGATCCACACGAACACCGGCAGCAGGAGCAGCGAGACCAGGGTGAGCCGCCAGTCGAGGGCCAGCATCGCGACGACCGCGGCGACCACCGCGGTCAGGTTCGAGACCAGCGAGGTCGCGGTGGAGGTGACCGTGGCCTGCATGCCGCCGATGTCGTTGGCGATGCGGGACTGCACCTCGCCGGTGCGGGTGCGGGTGAAGAAGGCCAGGGGCATCCGCTGGAGCTGCGCGTAGACGCCGGTGCGCAGGTCGTGCATGACCCGCTGGCCGACGGTCGTGGAGATCAGCGTCTGCAGCACGCCGAAGACGCTGCCGACCACGGCGGTCGCGATCATGCCGAGGGCGAGCAGGCTGAGCAGGCCGGTGCGGCCCTGCGGGATCGCGGTGTCGAGGATCTCGCGGAGCAGGAACGGCGAGGCCACCCCGACCAGTGACGAGGCGCCGACCAGCAGGCCGACCAGCGCCAGCCGGCCGCGGTACAGACGGAACAGGCGCAGGATGCGGCGCAGCTCGCGCGGCGGTTCGGCGGGCGCCGACCGGCCGGGGTCGAGCGGCTGGGCGGCGGGGGTCCAGGCGGGTGGCTGCTCGTGCGGGTGCATGGGCTCCTTCAGCGGTCGGCGCGCGTCGTCCGCCGGTCGGGGTCGACGCCGTGTCGACGGTACCCGCAGGTACCGACAGCGCCCAGCGCGTTCGCGGTGCGCGGACCGGGCCGCGCCCCGCGGGCACCGTGCGCCACGCGGAGCTCCCGCCGCAACGGGCGAAAGGGCCCGCCGGGCGGGATGCTGGCCCCGGGACGGTGTGGAGGGCCGCGAGGCCACGGAGGCGACGGGCCGCGAGGCCCCGAAGGTGAGGGGCCGCACGATGCCGCTGCTGGAGCCGAAGCCGGGGGCCCTGCGCCCCCGTAAGATCACCGGCCCGTCCCCGGACCGGGTGCCGGAGCACCTGGCGTCCGGCACCCCGCGTCGGCTGCGCGAGGACCTGATCGCGCTGCTGGGCGCGGAGAAGGTCCTGTGGAAGGTGTCCGACCTGGTGCGGTACGCCTCCGACGCCTCGCCGTACCGGTTCGTGCCCCAGGTGGTCGTGGTGGCCGAGGACGTCGACGACGTCTCCGCGGTGCTCTCGTACGCGCACGGGCAGCAGCGCGAGGTGGTCTTCCGGGCCGCGGGGACCTCCCTCAACGGACAGGCCCAGGGCGAGGACATCCTGGTCGACGTACGCCGCCACTGGTCCGGCGTCGAGGTCCTGGACGGGGGGCGGCGGGCCCGGATCCGGCCCGGCACCACCGTCGCCCGGGCCAACGCCGCGCTCGCCCGCCACGGGCGGATCCTGGGCCCGGACCCGGCCAGCGCGATCGCGTGCACCCTCGGCGGGGTCGTGGCCAACAACGCCTCGGGCATGACCGCGGGGACGACGCGGAACTCGTACCGCACCCTGTCCTCGCTCACCTTCGTCCTGCCGACCGGAACCGTGGTCGACACCGCGGACCCGCTCGCGGACGAGGAGCTGGCCCGGGCGGAGCCGGCGCTGTGCGCCGGGCTGATGGCGGTCAAGCGGGAGATCGAGGCGGAACCGGGGCTGGCGGCCCGGATCCGCGCCAAGTTCGAGATCAAGAACACCAACGGCTACCGGCTCGACGCCTACCTCGACGGGACCACCCCGGTCGAGATCCTGCGGGGGCTGATGGTCGGCTCCGAGGGCACCTTCGGCTTCATCGCCGAGACCGTGTTCGACACCGTGGCGCTGGACCGGGAGGTGTGCACGGGCCTGCTGTTCTTCCCCTCGTTGCCCGCCGCTGCCGCCGCGGTGCCGGCGTTCAACGCCGCGGGCGCGCTCGCGGTCGAGCTGATGGACGGCAACACCCTGCGCGCCTGTGCGCGGGTGCCGGGCGTCCCCGCCGACTGGGCGCAGCTGCCGAAGGACACCACCGCCCTGCTGGTCGAGTTCCGCGCCCCCGACGCGGCCGGGCGGGACGCGTACGGGGCGAGGGCGGCCGAGGTGGCGGCCGGGCTGGAGCTGGTCGCCCCGGTCCCCTCCGTGACCAACGCCTTCGTCTCCGACGCGGCGACGGTCGCCGGGTACTGGAAGGCCCGCCGGGCGTTCGTGACGGCCGTCGGCGGCGCCCGCGCCCCGGGTACGACGCTCATCACGGAGGACTTCGCCGTACCGCCGGCGCGGCTGGCGGAGGCGTGCGGGGCCCTGTTGGCGCTGCAGGCGGAGCACGGCTTCGACGCGGCGGTGGCGGGCCACGCGGCCCACGGCAACCTGCACTTCCTGCTCGCCTTCGACGCCGCGGAGCCGGCCGACGTGGCACGGTACGCGGCCTTCATGGACGCCTTCTGCCGGCTGGTCGTGGAGCGGTTCGACGGCTCGCTCAAGGCGGAGCACGCCACCGGCCGCAACATCGCGCCGTTCCTGGAGCTGGAGTGGGGGCCGCGGGCCACCGGGCTCATGTGGCGCACCAAGCAGCTCGTCGACCCGGACGGCGTGCTCGCCCCGCGCATCGTGCTCGACCGCGACCCGGACGCCCACCTGCGGGGCCTGAAGACCATTCCGAAGGTCGAGGCGATCGGCGACCCCTGCATCGAGTGCGGGTTCTGCGAACCGACGTGCCCCAGCAAGGACCTGACGACCACTCCGCGCCAGCGCATCGTGCTGCGCCGCGAGATGCTGCGGCAGAGTCCCGGCTCGCCGGTGTTGGACGAACTGCTCCTGGCGTACGGGTACGACGCCGTGGACACCTGCGCGGGTGACTCCACCTGTGCCCTGGCCTGCCCGGTGGGCATCGACACCGGCGCGCTGATGCGGGAGTTCCGGGGCCGCCGGCACGGCCCCGGCGAGGAGCGGGCCGCGGAGCTGGCCGCCCGGAACTTCGCCGTCGTGGAGCGGGCGGCCCGGCTCGCCGTGGCGGCCGCCGGCACGGTCGCGGAACGGGTCGGGGACGCCCCGCTGCGGATGGTGACGGGGGCCGCGCGCAAGGCCGTACGACCCGACCTGGTCCCCGAGTGGCTGCCCGAGGTCCCGGCGGCCGCCGCGCGGCGGCTGCCGCCGTCGGCGCCCCGGGCCCGGGCCGCGGCCGTGTACTACCCCGCCTGCGTCAACCGCGTCTTCGGCGGACCGGCGGACGCCCACGACCTGTCCCTCCCCGAGGCCGTGGTGGCCGTCTCGGCGCGGGCGGGGAAGCCCGTGTGGATCCCGAAGGACGCCCCCGGCACCTGCTGCGCCACCATCTGGCACTCCAAGGGCTACCTCGACGGCAACCGCGTGATGGCCAACCGGATCGTGGAGGCCGCCTGGGGCTGGACGGCCGGCGGGAAGCTGCCGTTGGTGGTGGACGCGTCGTCCTGCACGCTGGGGATCGCGCGCGAGGTGGTGCCGTTCCTGACCGACGACAACAAGGAACTGCACGCGGAACTGACCGTGCTCGACTCGGTGGTGTGGGCCGCCGACCACCTGCTGCCGCACCTCGACGTGTACCGCACCGTCGGCTCCGCGGTCCTGCACCCGACCTGCGCGACGCGGCGTCTCGGCGACGAGGAGCAGCTGGTGGCCGTGGCCCGGGCGTGTGCCGAGGAGGTGGTCGTGCCGGCCGACGCGGGGTGCTGCGCCTTCGCGGGCGACCGGGGCATGCTGCACCCGGAGCTGACGGCCGCCGCGACGGAGAAGGAGGCGGCGGAGGTCACCGCCCGGCCGTACGACGCCCACCTGTCGGCGAACCGCATGTGCGAGGTGGGCATGGACCGGGCCACCGGGCGCCGCTACGAGTCGGTGCTGCTGCAGCTGGAGCGCGCCACCCGGCCCTGACCGCAAACCCGGCCCGCGGAGGTCCTCGCGGCGCGGAAAATCGATTGCCCCCGCGGTTCCCGGAAGGCGAACCTTGCGTGGTTTGGAACCCTTCGAACCATGGGGCGTCATGCAGATCAGCGATCTCCCGTACCCGGATCCCGGCGTACCCGATGCCCGCTCGGGGCCCCGGTTCCTGTGGTGGCTGGGGCGCGGCCAGCTCGGCGGACAGCTCAAGAGCCTGGCGTGGGGCGTACTGCACCACGTGGGCATCGCGGGACTGCCCTTCGTCGTCGGCACGGGCGTGGAAGCCGCCGTGGACCGCGACGGCGGCCGGCTGGTGCTGGTGGGCGCGCTGCTGGTGGTCTGCGGCATCGCGATCTCGCTCGGCGACACGATGCTGCACCGCACCGCGGTCACCAACTGGATCACCGCGGCGGCCCGGGTGCAGCAGCTGCTCGCCCGCAAGACCGCGCAGTTGGGCGCGGCGCTGACCCGGCAGGTGGCGGCGGGCGAGGTGGTGGCCGTCTCCACCGGCGACGTGGAGAAGATCGGCTGGTTCGTCGAGGCGGTCTCGCGGTTCCTGGCCGCCGCGGTCGCGGTGGTGGTGCTCTGCGTGGGACTGCTCGTGTACGCCCCGGCCCTCGGCGTCGTCATCGCGATCGGCGTCCCGGTGCTGGCGCTGGCCGTGCTGCCGCTGCTGCCGCGGGCCACGAAACGGGCCGACGCGCAGCGGGAGAAGGCCGGGCGGGCGACCGAGCTGGCGTCCGACACGGTGGCCGGGCTGCGCGTGCTGCGCGGCATCGGCGGCGAGGAGCTGTTCCTGGGCCGGTACCGGGAGGCCTCTCAGGAGGTGCGCGCGGCCGCGGTGCACAGCGCCCGGATGTGGGCGGTCATCGCGGCGATCCAGGTGGTGCTGCCGGGGCTGCTGCTGGTGACGGTGGTCTGGTACGGGGCCTCGCTCGTCCGGGACGGGCGGATCGCGGTCGGCGAACTGGTCACCGTGTTCAGCGCGGTGGCCGTCATGAACTACCCGCTCCGGCACTTCGAGGAGATCGCGATGGCGTACTCCTTCTCCCGTCCGTCCGCGAAGCGGGCGGCGCGGGTGCTGTCCCTGACGCGGACCGACGCGGAGGCCGCCGCGGCCGGGTCGGGCACGGAGGCCGGCGCGGCCGCGGCGACCGCCGTGGGCTCCGCCGCGGACGTGCTGGTGCTGCCCGACGGCCCGCAGCTGCCCGAAGGGGACCTGTACGACCCCGCGACCGGCGTCCTCGCTCCGGCGGGCGACCTCACCGCCGTCGTCTGCGGCGACCCCGACCTGGCCGGACGCCTCGCCGCACGGCTCGGCGGGCATCCCGCCGAGGCCGCGGGCGATCCGTCCGTGCTGCTCGGCGGCGCGGCACTCGACGAGCTGCCGCTGGCGGCCGCCCGGACCTGCGTCCTGGTGCAGGACAAGGATCCGGTGCTGCTGTCCGGGACCTTGCGCGAGCTGCTCGACGTACCGGGCGCCCGGCACGTCCCGGCGGCCGACGCGCTCGCCGCCGCGCAGTGCGGGGACGTGCTGGACGCGCTGCTGCAGTCCGCCCCCGACGGCGTCACCGACCCCATGGACGCGCGCATCACGGAGCGCGGCCGGTCGCTCTCGGGCGGCCAGCGCCAGCGCCTGGCGCTGGCCCGGTCCCTGGTGGCCGACCCGCAGGTGCTGGTGCTGGACGAACCGACCTCCGCGGTGGACTCGCACACCGAGGCGCGGATCGCGGACGGGGTGGCCCGGCTCCGGGCCGGGCGCACCACCGTGGTGCTGGCCTCCTCGCCGCTGCTGCTGGACCGCGCGGACCGGGTGGTCCTCGTCCACGAGGGCCGGGCCGCGGCGGTGGGCACGCACCGGGAGCTGCTGGCGGGCGACCGCCGCTACCGGGCGGTGGTGACGCGCGAGACCGACGAGGAGCAGCGCCTCGCGGAACCGTCCGACCCGCACGTCCCCGACGGACGGGGACGGGAAGAACTCACCGGGATCGAGGAATCGGCATGATCGGCGTGGCACCCCCGGCCCATGACCCGGCGGCCCCCGAGTCGGCCGCCACCCTGCCGGTGGGCACGCCGGCGACCGTACGGACGTACGTCCGCGGGCTGCTGCGGCGGCACCGGCGGGCGTTCGCGCTGCTGGTCGCGGTCAACGCGGTCGCCGTCGTGGCGTCCATGGTGGGCCCGTACCTGCTCGGCACGGTGGTCGACGGGCTGTCCGAAGGGACCGTGGAGCTCCACCTGCCGCGGATCGGGCTGCTGTTCGCCCTGGCGCTGGCCGTCCAGACGGTGTTCACCCGGATGGTGCGGCTGCGCGGCGCCATGCTCGGCGAGGAGATGCTGGCCGATCTGCGCGAGGACTTCCTGGTGCGGTCGGTCGGGCTGCCGCCGGGAGTGCTGGAGCGGGCCGGCACCGGCGACCTCCTCTCGCGCATCACCACCGACGTCGACCGGCTGGCCAACGCGATGCGCGAGGCCGTGCCGCAGCTGGCCATCGGCGTGGTGTGGGCCGGGCTGCTGTACGGGGCGCTCGCCGTCACCGCGCCGCCGCTGGCGCTGGCCGCGCTGGTGGCGCTCCCGGTCCTGGTGATCGGCTGCCGCTGGTACTTCCGGCGGGCCCCGTCGGCGTACCGGTCGGAGGCGGCCGGGTACGCGGCGGTGGCCGCGGTGCTGACCGAGACGGTGGACGCGGGGCGCACGGTGGAGGCGCACCGGCTGGGCCGGCGCCGGATCGCGCTGTCGGACCGGCGGATCAGGGAGTGGACGGCCTGGGAGCGGTACACGCTGTTCCTGCGCTCGGTGCTCTTCCCGGTCATCAACGTCACGTTCGTGACCATCCTGGGCGCGGTGCTGATGATCGGCGGCTACTGCGTGTTCCGGGGCTGGCTGACGGTCGGGCAGCTCACCACGGGCGCGCTGCTCGCGCAGATGATGGTCGACCCGATCGGTCTGATCCTGCGCTGGTACGACGAACTCCAGGTGGCCCAGGTGTCCCTGGCCCGGCTGGTGGGCGTGCGCGAGATCGAACCGGACTCGGGGGACCCGCGGACCGCCCCGGAGGGGCGGGACGTACGGGCGGAGGACGTGCGGTTCGGCTATCGCGAGGGCGTGGACGTGCTGCACGAGGTGTCGCTGTCGGTGCCGCCCGGCACGCGGATGGCCCTCGTCGGGCCCTCGGGCGCGGGGAAGTCGACGCTGGGCCGGCTGCTCGCGGGCATCTACGCGCCGCGGGTGGGCGAGGTCACGCTCGGCGGTGCGCGGCTGGCGCGGATGCCGGCCGAGCGGGTGCGCGAGCACGTGGCGCTGGTGAACCAGGAGCACCACGTGTTCGTGGGCACCCTGCGGGACAACCTGCGGCTGGCGCGGTCCGGCGCCGAGGACGCCGAGCTGTGGGCGGCGCTCGGCGCGGTGGACGCGGACGACTGGGCCCGGGCGCTGGAGGGCGGCCTGGACACCGCCGTCGGCTCGGGCGGTACGGCGCTCACCCCGGCGCAGGCGCAGCAGGTCGCGCTGGCGCGGCTGGTGCTGGCCGACCCGCACACCCTGGTGCTCGACGAGGCGACCTCGCTGCTGGACCCGCGGGCCGCCCGGCACCTGGAGCGGTCGCTGGCCCGGGTGCTGGAGGGGCGTACGGTCGTGGCGATCGCGCACCGGCTGCACACCGCGCACGACGCGGACGTGATCGCCGTGGTCGAGGACGGCCGGATCAGTGAGCTGGGCAGCCATGACGAACTGGTCGCCGCCGACGGTGCGTACGCGGCGCTGTGGCGGTCCTGGCACGGCTGAGCCCCGTCGGGACCGCGGTGGACGGCGGGTGCCCGGCCTTCGGGCCGGGCACCCGCCGTTCTTCCGTGCGGGCGGGCCCGCTACGAGCCGGACGTCGGCAGGTGGGCCTGCTTCGAGGCGCAGGTCCAGATCACCGGGTGCATGCGGTCGGCGGCGTCGACCGCGTACCCGCCCACCCGGTCGTCGTCGGTGACGGTGTACGCGCCCGCGTGGGCGGTGGGCGTGTTCGCGAGGCGGGGCAGGGCGAGCATCGGGCCGCTGCCCTTCCAGAGTTGGGCCTGGTGGGGCGGGGCCGTCTCGGGCGGGAAGGGGCCGATGATGCCCGAGTCGGATGCCGTGCCGACGCTCACGTCGGTCGTGGGGCTGATGTCCTCGAACGTGCCCTGGGTGCGGTCGCCGAGGTTCGGGGCGGCGGTCCTGGCGGAGTACGGCGGGAGCCAGGTCGTGCCGTTGGAGATGTCCACGTGGGTGAAGCGGTACGTGCCGGCGATGCGGCCGGCCTCGTCGATGTCCCGCGGCTCGTAGACGCTGTAGGAGTCGCCCGGGTTGACCTCCGGCAGCTCGGCCGGCGGGGCCGCCGCGTCGGCGGACCAGATCAGGGCGGCCTCGTAGCCCTCCTCGTATCCGTCCTCGTCCACCACCGCATAGTGGTTGCCGACGATCCGGCCCGCGTTGTTGATGCCGCTGACCCCTTCGAGGTACCGGGTCTGCGCGGGCACCACGAGCTCGCGGCGCAGGGTGCCGCCCGCCCATTCCAGGCCGACCTTGCCACCTCCTGGAAGGGTGCGGTAGCCGACGCTGTGGCCGTGGTCGTTGATGTCGGTGGCGCGCTCCCCGCCGGGCAGCGGGTTGGCGTGCGCGAAGCCCGGGGCGTAGCGGAACGCGCGCGTCGGGAGGCCGGGGCCCGACATGGTGCCGACCATGACGCCCCACTTGTTCACCGCCTCCACGAGCCCGGTGGCGTAACCCTTGGGAAGGGGTACGGCGTGGACCGTCTTGCCGATCCAGTAGACGGGCCGGTTCTGCGAGCGGCCGACCGAGAGGCCGAACCGGCCGATGCCCCTGACCTCGGTGGTGGCCATCCAGGGTCGCGGGTCCTCCGCGGGCCCGGGCAGCGACGCCAGGACCTTGATGCCGGGCGTGCAGGCAGCGCCGCCGACGGCCCCCACCGCGGCGGCGGTGGTCCTCCCGGCCGTCTCCCCCGCGGCCGTGCCCGCGGTCGCCTGCGCGGCCGGTGCGGACAGCGCCAGCGAGGCCAGTACGGTCCCCGCCGCCGCGAGCGCGAGTCTGCTCCTGCTCTTCGTGGTGCGCATGCTGTGTCCCCCCAGTCATGTGCGAGCCGACGGACCTGACGGCTCGTCGGCAGCCATCATGGACGCCCGGCCGACCCGCGACCACCCCGCCTCCGGCGGGTGGTGCAAGGCTGTTACGCCTCCGGCACACTGCTGCGGCCGGGTGGACGGCCCGGACGCCGTGGCCGACGCCGACCGGGCGACCCGGGGGGCGTCCGGCGGATCAGGGCCGGACGACCTCGATCCGCCGGACACCCCTGGCTAGTCCCACCACAGCGACCACATGGTCGAGCGCGCCATGCCGTCGCCGACGCCGCACGGGTCCTGCACCGTGTCGCTGCAGTAGCCCAGCAGCTCCGTGGCGGCCTGCGCCGCTCCCCGGGGGTCCAGGGGCGGTCTGTCGACGACCAGTTCCAGGTGGGGGCCGTCGGCGAGGAAAACCTCGGCGCCCCACTGCTCCCGCCAGCGCCTGAGCAGCGCCGCGTCGTCGGCCGGGGTGAGGACCCGGTCCCCGTGGCCGTGCCCGTTGGCCCCGATCAGGTGGGGCAGCACCACGGGGAGCTCATGGCCGCCGCGCACCGGTACGAAGTTGAGCCAGCGGGGACCGCCCCATCCGCCCCACGCCCGCGACACCCAGCGCGACGCCCCCGGCAGGGGATCCGCGAGCGCGGGGCCCAGCCGCAGGGCCAGCCGGTCCGGGTCCCAGTCGTCCCGCCAGTCCTCCAGGTCCTGCTCGCCGCCACCGGTGCAGTCGGTCGACCAGCGGAAGCCGGACACCACGACGGACGCCGCCCGGGCGTCGTGGTCCTGCGCCACCACACCGGCCATCCGCTCCGCGAGGGCCTCGGCGTCGACGCCCGTGTACCGGCTCGCCGCGGCCACGGCCTCCGGCGACCGCTGCGTGACGTAAGGCCACCACCCGGTCTCGCCGTACCGGCCGCGCCACTCGTCCCACGCACGGCGCGCGCCGTCCCGGGTCACCGCCACACCGATCACGTCGATGCCCGCGGCCGTCGTGGCCCGCTGCGGGCGGGCCGGGAGAAGGCGGGCGCGGAGCACGCCGAGGAGTTCGTCGGCGCACAACCGCGGCTGGTGGAGGAACGTACCCATGGGGCCAGGACCCTACGTGCGGCCCTTGGGTTCCGCACCCCGATAACTGCCGCACCGGCGACGGAGCATGGGGGCGCGCGCCGCAGCCCGGGAGCAGGGGGCGGGGCTCGCGGTCCGGAGTGGGCGGGCCAGGGGGTTGGCCGGCGGATCACGGCCGGGCCGAGGCCGGTCCGCCGGCCGCCCCCTAGATGAAGTTGAGGGCGGCGGCGCCGCCGGCGCCGCCGAGGACCAGGAAGGCGGGCATGAGGATCTTGAGCTCCACCCAGCTGCCGGCGCGGAAGCGCATCCCCTTCGGCGGGCCCAGCGGGTACCAGCGCTTGCCTGCTATCGGGATGGGCCACAGCACGGGGCAGCCTGAGACGGTGAGGGCGTCGCCCAGGTCGTGGACCAGGGCGCCCAGCACGATCGGCAGGCCGAGCCACAGGTACTCCTGGCCGGGGCCGGTGAAGAGCCAGTGCGCGCCGTTGCCAGGCTGGTCGAGCACACCCGCGAGGATCCACGCGCTGGTGGCGCCCAGCAGCCACACGAGGATGTCGCTGGACATCCGGGCGGCCCGCCACAGCAGCCCCTCGACGGCCAGGACGAGGTGGACGAAGAGGATGGCGAGGACGCCCCAGCGGTCCGCGGTGGCGGCGATGGCGGAGGCGCCCGCGCCGATCAGCACGGCCCACAGCCAGGTGTGGGTCAGCGTGCGGTGGCCGCCGGAGCGGCGCGGGTCGCGCGGGGTGCGGGTGGCCTTGTAGACGGAGTACGAGACCTTGTCGACGACCTCGCACAGCCCTCGCGAGAGGGGGCCGAAGGCCCGCGAGACGGTGGCGGCCTTGTGGTCCAGGTCGGGCGCGAGCGCGGCGCCGGCGCAGACGAGCGCCCCGACGACCAGGACGGGCCAGGGCATGGGATGGCCCGCGGCCGCCGTCGCGGCCCCCACCCCCAGCCAGGCCGCCGCCCCGGAGAGTGAGTGCGCCGGTCCCATCATGCTCGTCCCGCCCCCAGTGAAGTGTTGGTCGGGCCCGTGCGGCGGTCGCGCCGCACGGCCCGGCTGACGGCACAGCGTACCCTCGGTGATCTTCAGGCCGTCCGCCGGTTCCCCCTTCCGGGGTGAAGCCAGGCAAGATGGGGTCGTGACCCTCATTGATCAGCTGCCGAGCGACGCCGACCCCGATGCCCTCTTCGAGGCCTTCTCCACCTGGGCCGAGGACCAGGGCATCACCTTGTACCCGGCTCAGGAGGAGGCGCTGATCGAGGTCGTCTCCGGCGCGAACGTGATCCTGTCCACCCCGACCGGCTCCGGCAAGAGCCTGGTCGCCGCCGGCGCGCACTTCACCGCGCTCGCCCAGGACAAGGTCACCTTCTACACGGCCCCCATCAAGGCACTGGTGTCGGAGAAGTTCTTCGACCTGTGCAAGCTCTTCGGCACCGAGAACGTCGGCATGCTCACGGGCGACGCCTCCGTCAACGCCGACGCCCCCGTGATCTGCTGCACCGCCGAGGTGCTCGCCTCGATCGCCCTGCGCGACGGCAAGAACGCGGACATCGGCCAGGTCGTCATGGACGAGTTCCACTTCTACGCCGAGCCCGACCGCGGCTGGGCGTGGCAGATCCCGCTGCTGGAGCTCCCGCAGGCGCAGTTCGTCCTGATGTCCGCGACCCTCGGCGACGTGTCCCGCTTCGAGGAGGACCTCACCCGGCGCACCGGCCGCCCGACGTCCGTGGTCCGCTCCGCGACCCGGCCCGTCCCGCTGTCGTACGAGTACGTGACCACCCCCATCACCGACACCCTGACCGAGCTGCTGGAGACCAGGCAGGCGCCGGTCTACATCGTGCACTTCACGCAGGCCCAGGCGGTCGAGCGGGCGCAGTCGCTGATGAGCATCAACATGTGCACGCGCGAGGAGAAGGACAAGATCGCCGAGCTGATCGGCAACTTCCGCTTCACCACCAAGTTCGGCCGCAACCTCTCCCGGTACGTGCGCCACGGCATCGGCGTGCACCACGCGGGCATGCTGCCCAAGTACCGGCGCCTGGTGGAGAAGCTCGCCCAGGCCGGCATGCTCAAGGTCATCTGCGGCACCGACACCCTCGGCGTGGGCGTCAACGTCCCCATTCGCACGGTGCTGTTCACCGCGCTGACCAAGTACGACGGCAGCCGCGTGCGGACCCTGCGCGCCCGGGAGTTCCACCAGATCGCCGGCCGGGCCGGCCGGGCCGGCTTCGACACGGCCGGCTTCGTGGTCGCCCAGGCCCCCGAGCACGTCATCGAGAACGAGAAGGCGCTCGCCAAGGCCGGCGACGACCCGAAGAAGCGCCGCAAGGTCGTCCGCAAGAAGGCCCCTGAGGGCTTCGTCGGCTGGACCGACAACACCTTCGAGAAGCTCATCGCCTCCGATCCCGAGCCGCTCACCTCGCGTTTCAAGGTCACCAACATCATGCTCCTGTCGGTGATCGCCCGGCCGGGCAACGCCTTCGAGGCGATGCGCCGGTTGCTGGAGGACAACCACGAGCCGCGCAAGAACCAGCTGCGGCACATCCGCCGGGCCATCGCGATCTACCGCTCGCTGCTCGACGGCGGTGTGGTCGAGCAGCTCGACACCCCCGACGCCGAGGGCCGCACGATCCGCCTCACCGTCGACCTCCAGCAGGACTTCGCCCTCAACCAGCCGCTGTCCACCTTCGCGCTGGCCTCGTTCGACCTGCTCGACCCGGAGTCCCCCTCCTACGCGCTGGACATGGTCTCCGTCGTCGAGTCCACCCTGGACGACCCGCGCCAGATCCTGGGCGCCCAGGAGAACAAGGCCCGCGGCGAGGCCGTCGCGGCGATGAAGGCCGACGGCGTCGAGTACGAGGAGCGCATGGAGCGCCTCCAGGAGATCTCGTACCCCAAGCCGATGGAGGAGCTCCTGCAGCACGCCTATGACGTGTACCGCAAGAGCCACCCCTGGGTGGGCGACCACCCCGTCTCGCCCAAGTCGATCATCCGCGACATGTACGAGCGGGCGATGACCTTCACCGAGTTCACCTCCTTCTACGAGCTGGCCCGTACCGAGGGCATCGTGCTGCGCTACCTGGCCAGCGCGTACAAGGCGCTGGACCACACCATCCCGGACGACCTGAAGTCCGAGGACCTCGAGGACCTCATCGCCTGGCTGGGCGAGCTGGTCCGCCAGGTGGACTCCAGCCTGCTGGACGAGTGGGAGCAGCTCGCCAACCCGGAACTGGAGTCCGCCGAGGAGGCCCAGGAGAAGGCCGACCAGGTCAAGCCGGTCACGGCGAACGCGCGCGCCTTCCGCGTGCTGGTCCGCAACGCCATGTTCCGCCGGGTGGAGCTCGCCGCCCTCGACCACGTCGAGGAGCTGGGCGAGATGGACGCGGAGTCCGGCTGGGACGCCGACGCGTGGGGCGATGCCATGGACGCGTACTGGGACGAGTACGACGACCTGGGCACCGGACCCGACGCGCGCGGGCCCAAGCTGCTGTCGATCGAGGAGGACCCGGCGCACGGTCTGTGGCGCGTCCGCCAGACCTTCGCGGACCCGAACGGCGACCATGACTGGGGCATCAGCGCCGAGGTCGACCTCGCGGCCTCCGACGAGGAGGGCCGGGCCGTGGTCCGGGTCACCGCCGTCGGCCAGCTCTGATCCCGACCGACCGCCGGAACCCGACAGCAGTGGAGATCCCCTGATGACGAACCCCGCCGAGAGACTCGTGGACCTGCTCGACCTGGAGCAGATCGAAGTGAACATCTTCCGCGGGCCCAGCCCGCAGGAGTCGCTCCAGCGCGTCTTCGGCGGGCAGGTCGCCGGCCAGGCCCTGGTCGCGGCGGGTCGCACCACCGAGGGGGACCGGCCGGTCCACTCGCTGCACGCGTACTTCCTGCGCCCGGGCATCCCGGGCGTGCCGATCGTGTACCAGGTCGAGCGGGTCCGCGACGGCCGGTCCTTCACCACCCGCCGGGTCACCGCCGTGCAGCAGGGCCGCACGATCTTCAACCTCACCGCCTCCTTCCACCGTCCGGAGGAAGGCAGCATCGAGCACCAGCTGCCTCCTCGCCATCTCGTGCACCCGGACACGCTCCCGAAGGTCGCGGACGAGATCCGCGAGCACCTGGGGGCGCTGCCGGAGGCGCTGGAGCGGATGGCCCGCCGCCAGCCCTTCGACATCCGCTACGTCGACCGGCTCCGCTGGACGCCCGAGGAGATCAAGGACGCCGATCCGCGCAGCGCGGTGTGGATGCGCGCGGTCGGGCCGCTGGGCGACGACCCGCTCGTGCACACCTGCGCACTGACCTACGCCAGCGACATGACCCTCCTGGACGCCGTGCGCATCCCCGTCGAACCCCTCTGGGGCGTGCGGGGGTTCGACATGGCCTCGCTCGACCACGCCATGTGGTTCCACCGCCCCTTCCGCGCCGACGAGTGGTTCCTGTACGACCAGGAGTCGCCGATCGCCCACGGCGGACGCGGCCTGGCCCGCGGCCGGATCTACGATCTCGAGGGCCGGCTGCTGGTCTCCGTGGTCCAGGAAGGGCTCTTCCGTCCCTACGCACCCCTGAAGGACTGACCCCGCGTGCCCACGCCGTCCCCGACCGCCCCCTGCCCCTGCGGACTCCCCGCCGACTACGCGAGCTGCTGCGGCCGCTTCCACTCGGGCGCCCAGCAGGCGCCCACGGCCGAGCTCCTGATGCGCTCGCGGTTCAGCGCGTTCGCCGTCGGCGACACCGCCTACCTGATGCGGTCCTGGCACTCCACCACCCGGCCCGGGCGGCTGGAGCTGGACCCCGACCAGCGCTGGGTGCGGTTGGAGATCCTGGGCGCCGAGCGCGGCGGCCTGTTCGAGACCGAGGGCGCGGTGGAGTTCCGGGCGCACTACCGCGAGGGCGGGCACACCGGTTCACTGCACGAGAACAGCAGCTTCGCCCGCGAAGGCGGCGCGTGGGTCTATGTCGGCCCCCTCTCGCCGGTCGCCTTCGACTGACGCGCCCCCCGGCCGGGACCCGCTCGCTGCCGAGCGGGCCTCGGCCAGTGCCATCCCGAGGCTCGCCGAGTACCAGATGATCTCGTCGGGCTCGCGGGCCCGCAGGAGCCGGTCGGCGACCTCCGCCGCCGCGGGCGCATGAGGGTGCCCGTACGGGCGCGGCGGGGCGAGGACCGTGAGCAGGGCCCGCTCGGCCTCTTCGGGCACCACCAGCGCGAGGTCGGGAGGTTCCAGCAGGGCGGCGACCACGGCCGCCCGCTCCCACGGGTCGGTGGTGCGGGCCAGCAGGAGTCCGGTGCGGCGCCCGCGCCAGTTCCGGGCGCGCACGTCCGCCCCCGCGGCCAGCCGCCGCCGGTCCCGGGCCGGCAGCGGTCCCACGGCCAGACCGCGCTCCCGCACCCTGAACTCCCTCAGTTCCTGGGCGAGGTAGAGCCAGACCACCATCCGGTAGCGGTTGACGCGGTAGCCGACCGGGGTCAGGTACCCGCACTTGGTCAGGGCCCGCAATCGCTCGGTGCCGATGCCCAGCAGGCCCGCTCCCGCTCCCGTGTTGACGGTGCGGACCCGCTCGTACAGCGCCTCGGGGAAGCCCGTGCCGCCGCGGACCCGCTCGATCTCCTCCCGGCTCCAGCGCCGCGGCCCGGCGTCCGCCCGGACCAGGCCCAGCTCCGCTGCCAGCTCGAACTCGGCGCGCCGCAACCCCAGTTCCTCCGCGGCCCGGCCGGCGCCCAGCGGCACCGCCGTGCGCCGCACCGTCACCGCGCCCCTCACCTTCGCCGTGCGCATCCCATCGGCCGCGCGCAGCGCGTTCATCACGTCCACGACAGTCTCCTCCGCGAGTGGTTCGACTACTCTGCGTGAAGACCGTAGCCCGCCGTGACGACCGTCGCGCCGGCCTGTGGATAACCCGCATTCCGGCGCGCACGGGCGCGCTTCACTCGCGCGAGCGCTCCGCCACCCCGAGGTGCTCGCCCACCCGGTTGACCAGCAGCGTCATCTCGTACGCCACCTGACCGACGTCCGCTTCGGCGCCGCTGAGCACGCACAGGCTGCTGCCCTGGCCGGCGGCCATGACGAAGAGGACCCCTTCGTCGTACTCGACCATCGTCTGGCGCACCTGCCCGGCGCGGAAGTGCCGGCCGGAGCCCTTGGCCAGGCTCTGCAGCCCCGCGGAGACCGCCGCCAGGTGCTCGGCGTCCGCCCGCTCCAACCCGCCGCTCGACCCGGTGAGCAGGCCGTCGTTGGACAGCACCACCGCGTGCCGCACCTGCTGGACCCTGCGCGTCAGATCGTCGAGCAGCCAGTCCAGCTGCTTGTCCAGCGCCATGTCGTCGCCTCCCCGTTCGCGCGGTCGCCCCCGCCCCCGCGTAGCTGTTCCGCCAGCCTTCCCCACCTGGGCGTTCCCGGCAAGGAGGATGGGGCCATGGCGAACAGAATGACTCAAGAGGAATGGCGGGAGTTCGTCTCGCACGCGACCCGTACCGGCAAGCTCTCGACGGTCCGCGCGGACGGGAGCCCGCACATCGCCCCGATCTGGTTCCTTCTCGACGGGGACAGCCTCGTCTTCAACACCGGCAAGCACACTGTCAAGGGGCGCAATCTGGCCCGCGACGGCCGGGCCGCCGTCTGCGTGGACGACGACCGGCCCCCCTTCTCCTACGTGCTGCTCCACGGCCGGGCGGAGCTCACCGACGACCCTGCGGAGAAGCTGCATTGGGCCACGCGCATCGCGGCCCGCTACATGGGCGAGGAGCAGGCGGAGGCGTACGGCCGCCGCAACGCGGTCCCGGAGGAGTACCTCGTCCGGCTCCGCCTCGACAAGGTCGTCGCCGAACGCGGCATCGCCGAATAGACCGCGGAGACCGCCTGCCTCCGCTGCCCCCTGGACACCCGGCCGCCCGGCCGAAGCACCCGCCCGTCCGGGCGCCCGGCCCCGGCGGTCCGTCAGACCGCGCCCGGCCGGGCCTCCACCGCGTCGAGGAGGCGGGCGGTGTGCACGCGGCCGGCGTACTCCACCAGGCGGATCAGGACCTCCTTGCCCGAGTCCTTGTCGCGGGCGTCGCACAGCACCACCGGCGTGCCCTGCTCCAGGTCGAGGGCCTGGGAGACCTCGTGCGCGCCGTACCTGCGGGCCCCGGGGAAGCAGTTCACGGCCACCACGAACGGAATGCGCCGGTGCTCGAAGTAGTCGACCGCGGGGAAGCAGTCCTCCAGCCGCCGCGTGTCGGCGAGCACCACCGCCCCCAGCGCGCCCTGCGACAGCTCGTCCCACAGGAACCAGAACCGGTCCTGCCCCGGCGTCCCGAACAGGTAGAGGGACAACCCGGCGCGGATGGTGATGCGCCCGAAGTCCATGGCCACCGTGGTGGTGCGCTTCTGGTCGACGCCTCCGGTGTCGTCGACCAGCTCACCGGCCTCGCTCAGCTGCTCCTCCGTGCGCAGCGGTCGGATCTCGCTGACCGCGCCCACCAGGGTGGTCTTGCCCACCCCGAAGCCACCGGCCACGAGGATCTTCAGGGCGAGGGCGGCCAGTTCGCCGCCCTCCGAGCCGTCGTCCTGTCCCATCACAACGCTCGCAATCCTTCGATGACTTCACGCAGAATCCGCTCGTCCGGCAGCCGGGCGGGCGGTACCGGGCGGCTCACCCGTACGTGGCCGCCTTCCAGCAGGTCGCCGAGCAGCACCCGCACGACGCCCACCGGCAGGTCCGCCTCCGCCGAGAGCTCGGCCACGGACTGGGTCTCGGCCCGGCACAGGGACAACAGCGCCCGGTGCTCGGGCCCCAGCAGCGACTCGGCCGCCGCGTCGGTGCCGCCCGGGTCGACGACGACCAGGGCGATCAGGTCGAAGCGCACCCCGCTCGGTCCCGGCCTGGTGCGCCCGCCGGTCATCGCGTACGGGCGCACCAGGGGTCCGGCGTCGGCGTCGTACCACCGTCCGCCGCCCGCCGGGGGCGCGGCCGCGTCCCGTCCACCCGCCACGGTCCGTCCCGTCCCGTCAGCCCGCGGCCGGCGGGTGCGGGACGAACCGCGGCGGGGTGTAGAGGTGCTCCCCCACCCGCTTCACGAGCCGTGCCATCTCGTACGCGATGAGGCCGATGTCGGCGGTCGCGACGCTGAGCACGGCCAGGCACGAACCGTCCCCCGCGGCCGCGACGAAGAGGAAGCCGTCGTCCATCTCGACCATCGTCTGGCGCACGCCCCCGACCGCGAAGTGCCGGCCGGCGCCCTTGGCCAGGCTGTGGAAGCCGGAGGCCACGGCGGCGAGGTGCTCGGCGTCCTCACGGCTGAGGGCACTGGAGGCACCCACCGCGAGGCCGTCGTTGGACAGCACCACCGCGTGCCGGACCTCGCGGACCCGGACCACCAGGTCGTCCAGGAGCCAGTCCAGCTCACCGGACCTGCGGGCGGAGTCCCTGTCGACTCTGTGGTGTTCGATCACGAGCGTTCTCCTTCGGTGCCTGCATGGGTGGCTTCGTCCGCGCCCCGGGCCCAGCCCGCGCGGTAGGCGGCCATGCGGTCGCGGGCCTGCTCGGGGGTGAGGCCGGACGGGTCCTCGGGGGCGCGGGTGCCGGCCGCCGCGTCGGGCGGGGCGACCTCGCGCAGCTGGGGGACGAGGCTGGCCTGGCGTACCCGGCGGGGAAGTTCGGTGACGGTGCCGGCGGCGGTACGGGGAGCCTGGGCGGCCGGACCGCGCTGGCGCAGGGTGGTGACGGGGGCCGGCGGCGGGTCCTGGGCGACGGGAGCGGACTCCGCGCCGGGGCGCGCCGGCGCCACCTGCCCGGGGCGGGCGGTACCGCCCGGCTCCGCGGCCGGGCGCGCGGGCTCGGAACCGGCACCGGACGCGGGCGACCGCCCGGCGCGTACGGGCTCGTGGCCGCGTACGGGCTCCCCGCCACCGACGGGCGCCGGCTCGGGGACGGAACTCCGGGTCGGCTCCGGGAACGACCAGGGGACGGACTCGTCGATGCCGCCGCGGTCGGCCCCGGCGCGGTCGGCCCCGGCGCGGTCGATCCTGCCGAGGTCGATGCCGCCGCGGTCGACACCGGCGCGGTCGGCCCCGGCGCGGTCCGCCCCGGCGCGGTCGGTGCCGGCCGCGCGCGCCGGTACGGGCCGGGCGCCGCGCACCGGGATGCGCAGGTCCGCAGCCGCCTCCTCGCGCTCCTCCGCCCCGCCGGTGCGCTCGGCGGACCCCGCCGGCAGGGCGCCTTGCAGCAGGGCGGTCGGCAGCAGCACGACGGCGGTCGTACCGCCGTAGGGCGACGTGCGCAGGTGCACCCGGACGTGGTGGCGGGCGGCCAGTCGGCTGACCACGAACAGCCCGAGCCGGTCGCTGTCGAACAGGTCGAGCGCCTCGGACCGTTCGATCCGCCGGTTGGCCTCCGCGAGCCGCTCCGGGCCCATGCCGAGGCCGCGGTCCTCCACCTCCAGCACGTAGCCGTTGCCCACCGGCTCGCCGCTGACCCGGACCTTGGTGTGCGGGGGCGAGAACTGGGCGGCGTTCTCGATCAGTTCGGCGAGGAGGTGGGTGAGGTCCGCGACGGCCCCGCCGATGACTCCGGCCTCCGGCAGCCCGCGTACCTCGACGCGCGGATAGTCCTCGATCTCGGAGACCGCGGCCCGCACCACGTTCGTCAGCGGCACGGGCATGCGCCAGGCGCGGCCGGGCGCGGCCCCGGAGAGGATGATCAGGCTCTCCGCGTGGCGGCGCATGCGGGTGGTGAGGTGGTCCAGGCGGAACAGGTCGCCCAGTTCGTTGGGGTCGTCGGCGCGCCGCTCCATCGAGTCCAGCAGGTTGAGCTGGCGGTGGACGAGCACCTGGCTGCGCCGGGCGAGGTTCACGAACACCCCGGAGACACCGCTGGCCAGCTCGGCGCGTTCGACGGCGGCGCCGAGGGCCGCCCGGTGCACGGACGCGAGGGCTTCGCCGACCTGGCCGACCTCGTCCTCGGCGGGCGGACCGGCCGGGGTCTCGGCCGCCACGTCGATCTCCTCGCCGGCGCGCAGCCGGTCCATGGCGTGCGGGAGCTTGTGGTGGGCGATCTCCAGGGCTCCGTTGCGCAGTGCGACGAGCTCGACGACCAGGCCGCGGCCGATGCGCACCGAGATGACGAGCGAGGCGGCCACGGCGGCCAGGCCGAGGAGCACGGCGGCGCCCGCTCCGCTGACCAGGCCGCCGACGAGCGGGGTGGTGCGGTCGGCGGTCCGGTCGGTGCGGGCCGAGGCGGCGGTGTCGCGCATCGCGTCCGCCACCGCCCGCTGCGCGGCCTGCCAGCCCGCCGGGACCGCCTGCTTGCCGGTGGCGCCGAGGACCCGGTCCTCCGCGGCGACGAGGTCGGCGTACCCGGCGCTCTTGGCGGTGGTCCGCCAGCGGGCTCGCTGGGCGGCCGGCAGGTCGGGGGCCACGGAGTCGGTGAGGGCGCGGCGGCCCGCCGCCGCGGCGGCGAAGCGGCGTACGGTCTCGGGCGTGAGGCGGCCGTCGGCGTGCGCGGCGAGCAGCGCGTCCTCGCGGGCGAGCAGCTCGGCGGCCCGTTCGAACTCGAGCAGGACCCGCGCGTCGGCGCCCTGTGCGCCGTCCCGCCGGCCCACGAGCGCGCCCTGGACGGTGAAGGCGGCGTCGACCGCACCCGAGTAGAGGTCGAGCGCGGCCGCCGCGCTGGTCCTGCGGGCCGTGACGTCGGTGCGCGAGACCGAGAGGGCCTCGGCGCCGGCGACGAAGGAGCGGAGCCGCCGGGCGACCTCGACGGGGTAGTCACCGGCGTCCGCGACGGTGTGGCGGACGCCCAGCCGCAGGGCTGCCACGGCCGCGTCGGTACGGCGGCCCTGCGCATCGAGCGCGGCCGCGCGGTCGGCGCCGGGCGCGGCCAGGAAGCGTACGGCGGCGATACGTTCCGCCTGGAGCTCGGCCACCGTCGCGGCGACGGGCCCCCGCACCTCCGTGTCCGCCCGCTGCAGGCGGCTCAGCCGCGCCACGTCGTGGGCCGTGCCGACGGTGGCGAACGCCCACAGCGCCAGCAGGGACACCACCGGCACCATCAGCAGCGAGATGATCTTCGCGCGCACGGTCCGGGGCCGCAGGCCCGGCCGGGGCCGGCCGCCGGGGCGGTCGGCCGGTCCCCCGGCGCGTCCGGACCGGGCGGGGTCCGGGCCGGTGCCGTCCTCCGGGTGCTCCTCGGCCGGCGGGCCCGCGTGCGCGCGGCGGCCACGCGCCGCGGGCGCGGGCAGCGCGGGTGCTCCGGCGTCCGGGGTGGTGCGGGGTGTGCGCATGGGCTCCTCGTTCGGGCTGACGGTGCGGGCGGAGGGAGGGACGGGAGGACGGGGAGGACGGACAGGGCAGGGGAAGGACCGCCGGTCGTCGTGGCGACCGCTACGCCGTCCGTGCCGCGGACCCGCTCCCGACGCCCGGCCCCTGCGCCGGCACCTGGTCGCCGAGGCGCTGTGCCGAGGCGGAGGCGGCCCGCTCGTCGGCCGTCGGGGACAGGGCGACGAACGCGGAGGTGAGGAAGAGGTAGGAGCCGAGCCCCACCGCCAGCGGGAAGATGAACTGCATGGCGGTGGCCCCGGGGAGGGCCGCGTCGGAGGGGGTGACGCGGACCGCGACGGCCGTCATCCCGGTGTAGTGCATGCTGCTGACCGCGGCGCCCATGACGAGGGAGGCACCGGCGACGGCGAGCGGGGACCTGATGTTCAGCGCGGCCCAGAGGGCGGCGGTTGCGGCGACGACGGCGATCGCGACGGAGAGGACCACGGTGAGGGGGTCGTACGCGATGTCACCGTGCAGCCGGAGCGCCGCCATCCCGAGGTAGTGCATGCTCGCCACGCCGAGCCCGGTGGTGAGTCCGCCGAGGACGAGGGACCGGCCCCGGTCGCGCCCGTAGCCGACGGCGAACACCCCCGCACCGACCACCACCATGGCGCCGAGGAGGCTGAGGATCGTCAGCGGCACGTTGAAATGGATCTCGGTGCCCGTGACGCTGAAGCCGAGCATCGCGACGAAGTGCATGGTCCAGATGCCGGTGCCGATGGCGGAGGCGGCGGTCAGGAGCCAGTTGCGGCGGGAGCGTCCGGTCGCGGCGAGTGCGTGGACGGTGCAGCGCAGTCCGAGGGCGGCGCCGATGCAGGCCATCACGTACGACAGCACGGGTGTCAGCCAGCCGTAGGCGGCGTGGTCCAGGTGTCCCATGGCCCAGGGACGCTAGTCCGGGTGACGGCGCGAACAGGGGGCGCATTTCGAAAGCTGCTGGAATATGACAGGGATACGTTCGCATCCGATCACACGCGGTGCCATCGGATTCACGGAATGTATGGAACCCCCGGAGCGCCGACGGGCCGGTGCGGGATCATGGGCTCATGAGTGATGACCCGACACACGTCCAGGAGTTCTTCGGCGCCCGCGCGGCCGACTGGGACGCCCGGTTCCCCGACGACGGCCCCGCGTACGCCGCGGCCGTGGCCGACCTCGGCCTGCGCCCCGGCGACCGGGTCCTGGACGCCGGGTGCGGCACCGGCCGCGCCCTGCCCCCGCTGCGCGCCGCGGTGGGCCGGGACGGCGTGGTGATCGGAGCGGACCTGACGCCGGAGATGCTCGCGGTCGCGGAGCGCGCCGGACGCGGCGGGGCCGGGACGCTGGTCCGCACGGACGTGACGCGGCTGCCGCTGCGGGACGGCGCGCTGGACGCCGTGTTCGGCGCCGGCCTCGTCTCGCACCTGCCCGAGCCGGCCGGGAACCTGCGGGAGCTCGCCCGGGTCGTGCGCCCCGGCGGGCGGCTGGCGCTGTTCCACCCGATCGGACGGGCCGCGCTGGCCGCCCGGCACGGGCGCCGGCTCACCCCGGACGACCTGCGGGCGGAGGGGAACCTCGGCCCGCTGCTCGCCGGCGCGGGGTGGCGGCTGGAGTCCTACGCGGACGAGGAGGACCGCTTCCTGGCCCTGGCGGTACGTCAGGGCTGAGGAGCGTCCTCCGCGGCAGTGGTGGCGGCGGTGGCGGTGGCGTCGGCGCCCTTCCGTACGTGCGGGACCGGGCAGCCCCGCAGCCCCGGCACCGGGTGGGTGCCGAGCTCGGCCACGTCGTAGCCGTCGGGGTAGCCCTTGATCTCCGGGTTCTGCCGTGCGTAGTGCGGGGCGGTCCGCGGCGGGAGCAGCCGCACCGCCCGGCCGCGCAGCCGCAGCGCGCCCCGGACCACGGAGCGCAGGGCCGGGTGCGGGTCCTCGTACCGGAAGGCCCGCAGCAGCGGCTCGTCGAGGAGCGCCAGGCTGGCGGACCGCAGCGCGGGGGCGAGCGCGGCCGGGTACCAGGAGGCCATGAGGTCCAGCGTGGCGTCGGCGACCTTCCGGCCGCCTTCGTCCCAGCCGAAGTGCTCCGCCTCGTAGGCGTCGAGGAGGCGCTCGAACCCCTCGTACGAGCCCGGAACGTCCTTGATGCCCATGTGGCGCCCGAGCGTGGCGTAGTACGCGGCCGAGGCGCGCATCTCGTGCCGGGACAGCGGGCGCCAGCCGTACGCGTCGAGCCACCGCTTGGGGATCACCACGAACGTGCACAGGACGTACCGCATGTCCTCGTTGCTGATGTCGTAGCTGCGGTGCATCTGGTTGATGCGGCGCAGCGCGGTGCGGCCCTGCTCGGCGTCGAAGCCGTGCTCCACGACCGCGTCGAGCAGCAGGGAGGTGTCGTCGTAGCGCTTCTGCGCACGGTCGGTGAACTCGGCGGTCTCGGCGAGCAGCCGGCCGATGCTCGGGACGGCGTACGTCCGGTACAGCGCGAGCTCCAGGGCCCGGGTGAAGTCCCACGGGAACTCGTACGTCGCGGTGAGCCGGTAGATCGCGAGGAAGTCCTTCTCGGGGTCCAGCCGGAGGATCTCCTTGAGCCGCTCGTAGCGCTTCACCGCGGGGGTCCCCTTCTGTAGTGGAGGACCAACTCTACGTGCGGGAACCCCGTTTGGGGCAGGGCCGGCCGGCGCACCGCCGGACCGGGCCGACCCCGTCGGACCAGCGGCGGAAATCGAGACCCGCGGGCTCTCGACGCCGAGGTTACCGACTGGTTAGGGTGCGCCGACGAACACGCGACAGGAGGGACACGTGGCCAGTACGGACGAGGGCGCCGCGCAGCCGCGGGGCGACGTGCGCGAGGACCCCGCCGAGCCCGCCGGGGAGGACACCGGCGGCTCGCTCTACGTGCTGTCCGCCGTGCTGCTCACGCCGGCGCAGTTCCCGAGCGTGCTGGGCGACGACTACGTCGAGGCCTGCGCGATGCTCGGCCTCACGCCGTACGCGGAGGGCTACGGGCTCGTCCTCGGCCAGGACGGGGACGGCGCGCGCTGGACGGTGATCGTCGACGACGTCTCGCTGGTCGCGGTGGCCATCGCCTCCTGGGACTGCGGCATGGAGTACGACCTGTCGCCGGACGAGCGGACGATCGTGTCCTCCCTCGCGGGCTGGCCGATCGCGCTGGCGGTGGCGGCGCCGGGGCTGCCCGACCCGCACGATCCCGAGCAGGGCGCGGACGGCACGAACCGGGTGCCGCTGGCACCGCCCGCCGCGGACGCGTGGGGGCCGGCGCAGCGACGGCAGGGCGCCGACGAGATCGCGGTGCAGTGGAACGCGTGGCGCGCGCAGTTCGACCTGCCGACGGAGGAGGACGCGGACGCGGACGCGGCGGAAGCCACCGGGGACGGCACCCCCGGGGCCGGGACCGAGACGGGGACCGGGACCGGGGCCGACGGTGGCGCCGCACCGGGTGACGGGCCGCGGTACGGCCACGACGGTGTCCGGCGCGTGCTGGACGAGCTCCGTGCGTACACCGTCACGCCCCCGCCACCGGGGCGGATCCGGTCCTCCTTCGGCAGCGAGGAAGCGCGCACGCTGCGCGTGGACGGGCCGGGCTGGTCGCTGGTGGCCCGCACCGACGACATCGCTTTCGTCCTGCTGGACGACGAGCCGGGTGGCGTGGTCCCGATCGGCCGCGGGGCCGAACTGCCCGGGCTGCTGACGGCGTTGGACGAGATCGCGGTCCGCCCCTCGTCCTGAGCCGCGTACCGGGAGCTCCCGCGCCGATCCGGGGAAACGGTTCGGCGCAGACCGGGACGGGAGTGCCGCCGGCCCTGCATGATCACGGGGACAGGCCGCCGCGGGCGCGGGCGGGCGGTGCGTACGCGCGCGCGCCCCCACCCGCACCCGCCGGACGGCACGAACGGTCGGTGGAGGGCGCGACATGACGCAGGTGCAGTGCGAGGCCGTGGCCACGGTCGTCGGTGGCCGGACCGACGTGGTGGACGACGACTGGGACCGCGAGTCGGCGGTGCTCCGGTTCGACGGCGACCGCTTCGGACCGGAGGCCCTCTTCGGGCTGGCGGACTTCTCCCACATCGAGGTCGTCTACCACTTCGACCGGGTCGACGCGGACCGGATCGAGAGCGGCGCCCGGCGCCCGCGCGGCAACCCGGACTGGCCGCTGGTCGGCATCTTCGCCCAGCGGGGCAAGAACCGCCCGAACCGGCTGGGCGTCTCCCGCTGCCGCGTGCTGAAGGTCGACGGACTGGACGTCCACGTGACCGGTCTCGACGCCGTCGCGGGCACACCCGTCCTGGACGTCAAGCCGTACATGGCGGAGTTCGGGCCGCGCGGCGAGGTCCGGCAGCCGGAGTGGTCGCACGAGCTGATGCGGGACTACTACTGACGGCGGCCGGGCGGTTGGGTCGGCCGGGCGGGGCGGGCCGCGGCGGAACGTTCCGCGCCGCGGCCCGGGGCGGGTCAGACCCGGTCGAGCGGGACGTGCGGCCCCTCGGGCGCCTCGACCACGATCGCGTCGCCGGGGCGGACCGTGCCGCCCCGCCGCACCACGCCCATGATCCCGGCCTTGCGCACCAGCGCGCCGCTCTCGTCGCGCCCCACGACCCGCTTGAGCAGCCCGGCCCGGAAGGCGTCGATCTGCAGACACGGGTTGCGCAGCCCCGTCACCTCGACCACCGCCTCGTCGCCGAGGTGCAGCAGCGTGCCGGCGGACAGGCCGAGCAGGTCGAGGCCGGAGGTGGTGACGTTCTCCCCCAGGTCGCCGGCGCGCACCTCGAAGCCGGCCGCGCCGACCTCCGCGAACAGCTCCTCGTGGATGAGGTGCACCTGCCGCAGGTTCGGCTGGGTGGGGTCCTGAGCCACGCGCGAGCGGTGCTTGACGGTGACCCCCGCGTGCACGTCGCCCGCCACGCCCAGGCCCTCGAGCAGGGTGATGCTCTCGCGGTTGGGCTTGGTGAACGAGTACTCCGCATTGCTGCTGACCGCCGTGACGGCTCCACTCATCGGTTCGGTTCCTCCCCTGTAGCAGTGTCGGTCCGTCGTCGCTCGCCCCGCGTCCGACCCTAACCGGTGGCCGGATCCGGACGGCGACCCGCCCCGCGCCCCGCCCCGGCTGGCCGACGGCCTCCTTGCCCGGCCGCTCCGGCGGTACGACGATGAGGGCGCCCGGGACCCGCCGGCCCGGCCTGCCCCAACCCCGTTCCGAGGAGGCCGAGTTGAGCGATCCGTGGGTGGCACTGCCGAACGGGGCGGATCCGGCGGAGCGCACGCGGGCGCTGCGGCGCGCCCACGCGGCCTTCGCCGCGGACGGCCGGGTGGTGCCGCCGGTACGGGCCGTCGTGGCGGAGTCGTGGCGGCGCAGCGCGCGGGCCCGGGTGAGTCCGGAGTGTGCGCCCCGGGTGGAGCTCCCGGACCGCGACCTGGCCGACTACCGCGCGGCCCACCCCCTGGCCCGGGTGATGCCGGTGGTCCGGGAGCTGGTGGGGTCGGTCGCGGCGGACGGCGAGCACCTCCTCGCCGTGTGCGACGCGGGCGGTCGGCTGATGTGGGTGGAGGGGCACGGCGGCACGCGGCGGCGGGCGGAGGCGCTGGGGTTCGTACCCGGGGCCCGGTGGGCGGAGTCGGCGATGGGCACGAACGCCCCGGGCACGGCGACGGCCCTGGACCGGCCCGTGCAGGTCTTCGGGGCGGAGCACTTCAGTCGCCGGGTGCACCCGTGGACCTGCGCGGCGGCGCCCCTGCACGATCCGCACAGCGGGCGGCTGCTGGGGGCGGTGGACATCACCGGCGGGGACGGGCTGGCCCATCCGCATTCGCTGGCGTTCGTGCAGGCGGTGGCCCGGGCGGTCGAGGCGCAGCTCGCGCTGCTGCCGCCCGAACCCGTGCCGGGCGCGGCGGGCGGCACCTCCCTCGGCGCGGCGGGCGCGGGGGTGCTGCGCGTCCTCGGGCGGGACGAGGCGGAGTGGCGGCCGGGGGCCGACACGGACGGCGGGGGTCGCGCGGGCGGTGCCGGCGGCCGGGCCGGGGCGGGCCTTCGGCTGAGCCGCCGCCACAGCGAGATCATGCTGCTGCTCACCCGCCATCCGCAGGGGCTGGGCGGGGACGAACTGCTGGTGGCCCTGTACGAGGACGAGGACGTCTCCCCCGTCACGCTGCGCGCGGAACTGTCGAGGCTGCGCGGTCTGTTGGGGCCCGACGCGCTGCTCTCCCGCCCGTACCGGCTGGCGGGTCCCGTCGAGACGGACTACGGCTGGGTGGCCGAGCGGCTCGCCCTGGGCGCCGTGTCCGCGGCCGTGCGCGGGTACCCGGGCCCGCTGCTGCCCGGCTCCGCGGCTCCCGAGATCGCCCGGCTGCGGCGCCGGCTGGCCGACGAGCTCCGCGCGGCGCTGATCGCGCGCGGCGACGCGGGGCTGCTCGGCGACTGGGCGTACAGCCCGTGGGGCGAGGAGGACCCGGAGGTGTGGCGGGCGCTGGCGCGGACGCTGCCCGCGGAGCAGCGCGCGCCGGCCCTGGCCCGCGTACGGTCCCTCGACGCGGACCTCGGCCTGGCCGGCGTACCGCGTCCCCCGTCCGCCCGGCTCGATGCCCCGAGGGTGCCGTCGAGCCCCTGACCTGTGGCGCAACCTCCCCGCAACCCCCGTCCGCCTAGCCTCCCGACCGCTGCCGCCACCGGCGGCGGCGACGCACGACGGAACCCGCAGGAAGAACCCGTCAGGAACCGGCAGGACCAGGGAGGACCACGGATGACCCGCTACGCAGCACCCGGTACCGAGGGCGCGCTCGTCACCTACCAGGCCCGCTACGACCACTGGATCGGCGGCGCCTACGTACCTCCCGCGCGCGGCCAGTACTTCGAGAACCCCTCCCCCGTCAACGGCCGGCCCTTCACCGAGGTGGCGCGCGGCACGGCCGAGGACGTCGAGCGCGCCCTGGACGCCGCGCACGCCGCTGCCCCCGCCTGGGGCCGGACCCCGGCCGCCGAACGGGCGGCGGTCCTGCTGCGCATCGCGGACCGCATGGAGCAGAACCTCGAACGCCTCGCGGTGGCCGAGACCTGGGAGAACGGCAAGCCGGTGCGCGAGACGCTGGCCGCCGACATCCCGCTCGCCATCGACCACTTCCGCTACTTCGCGGGCGCGGTGCGCGCGCAGGAGGGCACGCTGAGCGAGGTCGACGAGGACACCGTCGCGTACCACTTCCACGAGCCGCTGGGCGTCGTCGGGCAGATCATCCCGTGGAACTTCCCGATCCTGATGGCGGTGTGGAAGCTGGCGCCGGCGCTGGCCGCGGGCAACGCGGTCGTCCTCAAGCCGGCCGAGCAGACCCCGGCGTCGGTGCACTACTGGATGGGCCTGATCGCCGACCTGCTGCCGCCGGGGGTCGTCAACATCGTCAACGGCTTCGGGGAGGAGGCCGGCAAGCCGCTCGCCTCCAGCCCGCGGGTCGCCAAGATCGCGTTCACGGGCGAGACCGCCACCGGCCGCCTGATCATGGGTTACGCTGCCGAGCACCTCAAGCCCGTGACCCTCGAACTCGGCGGCAAGAGCCCGAACATCTTCTTCGACGACGTCTGGGCGGTCGACGACGACCTGCGCGACAAGGCACTCGAAGGCTTCACGATGTTCGCCCTCAACCAGGGCGAGGTGTGCACCTGCCCGTCCCGGGCGCTGATCGAGCGCGGCCGGTACGGGGACTTCCTGGACGCCGCCGTGGCCCGCACCGAGCTGATCACCCCGGGGCACCCGCTGGACACGGACACGATGATCGGCGCCCAGGCCTCGGCCGAGCAGCTGAAGAAGATCCTCTCCTACCTGGAGATCGGCCAGAAGGAGGGCGCGAAGATCCTCACCGGCGGGCAGCGCATCGAGCACGACGGCGAGCTGGCCGGCGGCTACTACGTCCAACCCACCATCTTCGAGGGCGACAACCGCATGCGGATCTTCCAGGAGGAGATCTTCGGGCCGGTCGTGTCGGTCACGTCCTTCGACGGCTTCGACGACGCCGTCCGCATCGCCAACGACACCGCGTACGGGCTCGGCGCGGGCGTGTGGACCCGCGACATCAACACCGCCTACCGCGCCGGCCGCGCCATCCAGGCCGGCCGGGTCTGGACGAACTGCTACCACGCCTACCCCGCCCACGCCGCCTTCGGCGGCTACAAGCAGTCCGGCATCGGCCGCGAGACCCACAAGATGATGCTCGACCACTACCAGCAGACGAAGAACCTCCTGGTCTCGTACTCGCCCAAGCGCCTCGGCTTCTTCTAGGCGGGCGGCCGGCCATGGAACCGGATGCCGTCCGCCGCCCCCAACCCGGGTTGCGGGGCCCGTCAGGGTGAGCTGGACGAGAGTCGGTGGGCGGCCGCTTCGGAGGGCGGGCTTCGGGCCGCCGAGAGGGCGCACGTGCCGTAGGTGACGAGCTCGCCAGGGTCGGTGGCGGCGCGGAGATCGCCACGTGCCGCCACCTCGGCGATCGAGTTGCTGATCAGGCCCACCCTTCGCTGGGGGCTCATCGCTTCCTACAGCCCTTACGAGCAAGCCCAGTTGGATCGCACGCTCTTCCGGATGGGGCGCCCAGGGCGGGGTGGTCGCCGGCTATGATCACGACGTGATGACAGCTTGGTCGCGTTCCGGCGGCCAGTCGACCCTTTCGCAGGTGCGTCGGCTGGTCCCTGTCGGGCTGGCCTTGCTTCTGCTCGGCCTGTTCGGCGTGTGCTGCTCTTTGCCGGCACACGGCAGTGAAGCGGCTGCCGCGCAGGTCGCCTCCGCCTCCGCCTCCGCCTCCGCCTCCGCCTCCGAGGAGAACGCGGAAGTCCAGGAAGCGGCATCCGCCGTGGGCTGTTCCGGGGGCGCGGGCCACTCGACGGTTGAGGCTGCGCGCCGCTCGAACGCACCGTCGTGTGCGGCCGAGCCCGACCTCGCGGGACCGCTGTACGAAGCGCGTGCGTCCTCGAGCCCCCGGTGGGTGCCGTCGAGGGAACGGACGAATCGGCACACCGGCGCGTCCGTCGCAGGTTTCAGATCACAGGTCGCTCTTCAGGTGTAGATGTCGGCGTCTCCCCCCGACACCTCGCGTGCTGCAGAATTCACGAATTGACCCGCAACAGGGCGATACGTTCACTCCGCCTCGCTCGTGGCGCCTGAATTCCTGCTACCTGCGCGCGCACCTGCCCATGTCACCTCCCACCCCTGCGGCCGGGGCGTGACTGCCGCTCGGAGGATCTGTGCTCCGCCTGCCCCCGCCGCGCTGGACCCGCCGGGTTCGGCTCTGGCCGGTAGTACTGCTCGCCTGCGCGCTGAGTGTGCTGCTCCTGGCCGCTGCCCCTTGTTCGTCGCACCTCGCCGGTGACGGCCCTCGACACCCGTCCGTGTCCGCGCCGGCCACGCCGGACGGACTCGCGGAGCCTTCCGACGAGCAGAAGCACCCGGACCGCCCACAGCACGACCACGGGGCTGTCTGCGCTTCGCCCTGCCTGACGACACGGACTTCGACGTGCGAGCCGCAGCGCCCGGCTTCTGCACCCGCCGCCCCGCCTTCCTCGGAAGTCAGCGCGCTGCCGGTGGAGCCGGCAGCCTCGGCCGCCTTCTCCTCCGGTAGATCGTCCATAGCCCGCACCGGCCGCGCCACGCTGGCCGACGTGTGCCGGTGGCGGGTCTAGACCGCTCGTCCCGCAGCCGCACGGGGCTGCCGCATGCCGCCCTCCGGGCCGGGGCTCAGCCCTGGTCGCGCCCGGCGGGCACGGCATGCCACGCGAACGAGTAGCCGACGCCATCACCGAACGAACGAAGGCACAGTCATGCATTCTTCGACCGCCGACACGTCGCCCACCGGCCGCTTGGCCCTGTCGGAGCTGGTGGGCAACACCCCGCTCCTGCGCATCTCCGAACCGCTCGCGCCGACGGGCCGGGGCTTCTGGGCGAAGCTGGAAGGGTTCAACCCCGGTGGCATCAAGGACCGTCCCGGCCTGCACATGGTCGAACGGGCCCGCGCCCGCGGCGACCTGAAGCCGGGGGCCCGCATCATCGAGTCCACGAGCGGAACCCTGGGCCTCGGTCTCGCTCTGGCGGGCATGGTCTACGGCCACCCGGTCACCCTGGTCACCGACCCAGGCCTCGAGCCGTCCATGACCCGACTGCTGGTCGCGTACGGCGCCCAGGTCAACGTGGTGTCCGAACCGCACCCCACCGGCGGCTGGCAGCAGGCCCGCCGCGACCGCGTGCAGCAGCTCACGGCACGGCACCCCGGCTCCTGGTGCCCGGACCAGTACAACAACCCGGACAACACCACCGCGTACACGCCGCTCGCCCTCGAACTGGCCACCGAGCTCCGCCACATCGACGTGCTGGTGTGCAGCGTCGGTACCGGCGGCCACTCCGCGGGGATCTCGCGCGTACTGCGGCAGCTCTACCCGGACCTGACGCTGGTGGGGGTCGACACCATCGGCTCGACGATCTTCGGGCAGCCGGCCCGCCCCCGGCTGATGCGCGGCCTGGGGTCGAGCATCTACCCCCGCAACGTCGCCTACGACCACTTCGGCGAGGTGCACTGGGTCTCCCCCGCCGAAGCCGTGTGGACCTGCCGCCAGCTGGCCGGCTCCCACTACGCCACCGGCGGATGGAGCGTCGGCGCGGTGGCGCTGGTCGCCGGTTGGCTGGCCCGCTCGCTCCCGAAGGACGCGCGCATCGCGGCGGTCTTCCCCGACGGCCCCCAGCGGTACCTCGGCACCATCTACGACGACGGTTACTGCGCCGCTCACGGCCTGCTCGAGTCCCCGCCGGCACCGGAACCGGACCTCATCGGCCGGCTGGACGAGAAGGAGGTCACCCGCTGGACCCGGTGCACGACCGTCGTCGACCCGCTCACCCTTGCCGAAGGCGGGGCGCACGAGACCGACGACGAAGCCGACGTGAACCGCATGACGGACCCGCAGGAGCAGACCCGGTGAAGGACACGATCGCCCAAGTCCGCTCGTACAGCGGCAGCGCCCAGCTGTTGATGGTCAACCAGTTCACCATCAACCTCGGCTTCTACATGCTGATGCCCTACCTGGCCACCTACCTGGCCGGACCGCTCGGCCTGGCCGGATGGCTGGTCGGACTGATCCTCGGCGTACGCAAC
Source organism: Streptomyces sp. NPDC093225 (assembly GCF_044753805.1). Classification (NCBI taxonomy): domain Bacteria; kingdom Bacillati; phylum Actinomycetota; class Actinomycetes; order Kitasatosporales; family Streptomycetaceae; genus Streptomyces; species Streptomyces sp. NPDC093225. The sequence goes on along the minus strand of NZ_JBIVNX010000039.1, from coordinate 34,376 downwards.
TTCAGCCAGCAGGGCATGTTCCTCGTCGGCGGGACACTGGCCGACCGCCTCGGCTACAAGCCCATGATCATCGCCGGGCTCGTGCTGCGCACCGCCGGCTTCGCGACCCTCGGGCTCGTGGAGTCCGTCCCCGCCCTCCTGGCCGCGTCCGCCGCGACCGGCCTGGCCGGCGCCCTCTTCAACCCCGCCTCCCGCGCCTACCTGGCGGCCGACGCCGGCGAACGCCGCGTCGAGGCGTTCGCCCTGTTCAACGTGTTCTACCAAGCGGGCATCCTGCTGGGCCCGCTGGCCGGCATGGTCCTCACCGGCGTCGATTTCAGCGTCACCTGCCTGGCTGCCGCGGGGGTCTTCGCGATCCTGAGCGTCATCCAGATCCGGGCCCTGCCGGCTCGCCGCGCCGACCACACCGACACCACGGACGGGGTCCGCGAGGGAGTTCTGCGGCAGTGGCGCAGGATCTTCGCCAACCGTCCGTTCCTGCTGTTCTCGCTGGCCATGATCGGTTCGTACGTCATGTCCTTCCAGGTCTACCTGTCCCTGCCGCTGGAGGTAAGGCGCCTGGGGGGTCAAGGGCAGTTCGGTACGGCCGTGGTGGCGGTCCTCTTCGCGGTCTCCGGGCTGAGCACGGTCGCCTTCCAGACCAAGGTCACCGCCTGGTGCAAGGCCCGGATGGAACCGGCCCGGGCGCTCACCCGGGGACTGCTGGTGATGGGGGCGGCGTTCGTCCCCCTCCTCCTGGCCTCCGCGGCGCCGGTACCGGACGGCGGGCCGGGCCTGTGGCTCCTGGCGGCCGCACCCCCGACGACGTCCGCGCTGCTGCTGGCCTTGGGCACGATGATCGCCTATCCCTTCGAGATGGACACCATCGTCCGCCTCGCGGACAACCGTCTCGTGGCCACGCACTACGGCCTGTACAACACCATCTGCGGAATCGGCATCACGGTCGGCAACCTCCTGACCGGCGTGGCACTGGACGCCGCACGCAACGCCGGAGTGCCCGCCCTGCCGTGGGTGGCGCTGAGCCTGCTCGGCCTGGCCTGCGCAACCGCGCTCCACCTGCTGCACCGCACGGGCCGGCTGTCACCCGCACCGGTCGAGGGAGGGCGCCAGACAGTCGCCGCCTGACCGGCGAGAGGACGTACGGATGAGGTTCCGGCGTCCACAGCCGCCGACAGCTCGCGCACGAACGTGAATCACGCAGCGCGGATGCACACATGGCGGTGCGGCCGACGGAACCCCGCCGGCCGCACCCGCGATCCGGGGCGGACCCCACGGATCGGGCGGTGAGTCGGTGCGTCAGAGGACGTTGACCGCGCTCCAGGCCGCTGCCACGGTGGCGTACTCGGGGCTGGTAGCGCCGTAGAGGTCCTTCGCCGCGTTCAGGGTCGCGGTGCGGGCGCCCTTGTAGTCCGTGGTGGAGGTCATGTAGACGGTCAGCGCCCGGTACCAGATGGCGGAGGCCTTCTGGTTGCCGATGCCGGTGACGGTGGAGCCGTTGTACGTCGGGCTGTTGTAGGTGACGCCGTTGATCGTCTTGGTGCCGCTGCCCTCGCTGGCGAGGTAGAACCAGTGGTTGCCGACGCCCGAGGAGTTGTGCACGTCGAGCCGGCCGACGGACTTCGACCAGTAGTCGGCGGAGCGGCCGTCCAGGGACGGCTTGTCGAAGCGGCGCAGCCACGGCGGGGTGGACTGGTCGCTGAAGAGGTAGTCGGGGGTGTCGATCGGGTTGTTGGCGTACCACTCGACCATCGTGCCGAGGATGTCGCTGGTGGCCTCGTTCAGGCCGCCGGACTCACCGCTGTAGCGCAGGTTGGCGGTGGCCGAGGTGACGCCGTGGGTCATTTCGTGGCCCATGGTGTCGAGGTCGACCTGCTCGGGGTCGGTGATGCCGTCGCCGTCGCCGGTCATCATGCAGAAGCAGGAGTCCGACCACTGGGCGTTGTCCCACTTGGTGCCGACGTGGACGAACACGGTCGCGCCGCGGCCGTCGTTCTTGATGCCGTTGCGGCCGAAGGTGCTCTTGTAGTAGTCGTACGTCTTCGCGGTGTTGGCGTGCGCGTCGACGGCGGCGGTGGAGCGGTCGGTGGAGAACTTCCGGCCGTCGCCCCAGATGTTGTCGGCGTCGGTGAACAGCGTGCCCGAGGAGCTGTTCAGGGACGAGGAAGAGACGTTGCGCGCATCCTTGGTGATGTGCTTGCGGGTCGGGTCGATCAGGGCGAAAGTGCCGTCGGCCTGCTGGGTGGTGTCGATGGTGATGTCACCGGTGTACTCGGAGTGGCCGGTTCCGGTCGCCTCACGCTCGGCGTCGTAGTTCTCGATCGCGGCGCCGGTGGTGGCGTCGGTGACGAACACCTCGCCGTGCGGCTGTCCCTTGTCGCCCAGACCCTGCACCGTGGTGCGCCAGGCCAGGCGGGGGGTGCCGTCGGCGGCCCACACGATCAGCTCGGGGGTGGACTTGGCGTTGCCGACCAGTCCCTGCGAGCGCTTCAGGGCTCCGGCGGCGGCGCCCTTGGCGTCGACCGCGGGAGTGACGGACCCGGGCGCCACCTTGTGGGCCTTGGCGTGGCTGGATCCCTTGAGCGAGCCGTCGGCCTTCTGGTGGACCACGAAGTCGCCGCCGACGACGGGGAGGCCCTGGTAGGTCCGCTCGAAGCGGACGTGCTGGGTGCCGTTGGCGTCGATCACGACGTCCTTGACGTGGAGCGTCTGGCCCGCCCCGAATCCGAAGGTGTCGGCGTGCCGGGTCACGTTTGCCTTAGCCTGGGATATCGCCATGTCGCGGACGGAGGTTCCGTGCTGAACCGCATGGGTCTGCGAGTGCGCCGGTACGGCCATCGCGCCCGCGGTCATGACACCGGCGGCGACCATCGTGGAAAGGGCGAGGAGGGGACGGGGCATGACGGGGTGTTTCCTTCGCTCGTCGTGGGGGTGACGACGTCCTTGGACGTTGACGCGAAGTGTTCACCAGTTGGCATGTTCCTGACGTGATCCCACGTGGGATACAACTGCAGAGCTATAGGGGGTGGAATCGCAGCCCGGCCCTTCACCTGTCCTCGCCGAGGGCGAACTCCTCGCCGCCGGCCTCCCACCAGGCCAGGTACTGCGACCGCTGCCGCACCAACGACAGGTAGCCGGCCAAAAGACGCTCGCCCACCGCATCGACGAGCTCGGGCGGCACCGATTCGGTGTTCCAGGCCAGCTGCAACCGCCGGTGGAACGGGACGTCCAAAAGCGGCCGCTGCACGGTGCCCGGGGCGGGGACATCGGTGGTCGGCCACACACCGCAGACGGCACGCCGGCCGGCGACCAGGATCTGCGCCACGGACAGGTCCGGCGTCACGTGCGCAATGTGCGGAGTGAATCCCGCGGCTTGACAGGTGAGATGGAGGTACGCGTGCACACCGCTCTCGTCGGCCTCCGGCATGGCCCACTCCTCGCCCCTCAGGTCGTGCAGGCTGACCGTCTCCTGGCGGGCCAGCGGGTGGTCCTCGGAGAGCAGGACGAAGACCGGCTCGCGCAGCAGCGTGCGCGTCGCCACCGACTCACCGACCGGAAGGGGGAAACCCGGGAACTCTCCGAACACCGCGATGTCGCACTTCGACCGGCTCAGCCCTTTCACCAGGGTGTGCACGGAACGGCGGGCATCGATGGTGACCCGGCGCTCCGGGACGAGTTCGAAGAGGGTGGAGATCAGCAGCGGTACCAGGGGGCCGGCGGTTCCGCCCGCCCGCAGCGGTGCGGCAGTCTCCGTGTCCGCCTCAGCGGCCGATCGCGCGTACTCGCGCAGCCGGTCGAAGCCGACCACGAGGTCACGTGCGCAGCGTAGGACGTACTGACCGTTCTCGTTCGGCTTCACCCCCTCGGCACTGCGGATGAAGAGCGGGCCGCCCAGCTCGTGCTCGATCCGCTTCAGCTGAGCGCTCGTGGCCGGCTGGGAGAGCTGCAGCCGTGCGGCGGCTCTGCGAATGCTGCCGGCTTCGGCGACGGTGAGCAGGACACGGAGGTGCCGAAACTCGAGGTGCATGAACATTCCCCGCTCAGGGCGGAGAGCCCTTGCACCCCCCGTGACCAGCAGTACCGGCTGCCCGGGGGGCATGGTGACCTAGGGTCTGACGACCCTGCCGGGGCGGCAACCACGGGACGGCAAAATCTACGTGCGGACGCCACGGCCTCGCACGGCATCGCGCTGCGGTCCGGTGACATCGGCGGACCACCGTGTTCATCGCCGTGGTCATGGTTCCGGAACCCGGAACCCGGCTGTGCTGCCGCCGGCCGCTGAGATGGCGCATGTGGCACGACGACGCTCCGGCACGGGCGATGCCGACGGCTTGTTCCTCGTGCGCTCGTGCGGTCCCTGCGGTCCTGCGTCCCTGCCGTCCAGCGGCTCCGGCGGTGCTCAGGAGGGCAGGTTCTGCTCCGCCCAGACCACCTTGCCGCCCACGGTGCGGCATGAGCCCCATCGGCGGCACAGCATATTGATGAGCTGGAGGCCCCGGCCGCCCTCGTCGCTGAGATCCGCGTGCTGGATCTGGGGCAGGTCCGGGCCCGTGTCCGAGACCTCCACGACCAGTCGCTCACCGCGCAGCAGCCGGAGCCGGCCCGGGCCGTTGCCGTAGCGCAGGGCGTTGCCGACGAGTTCGGAGACGACGAGCTCGCAGACGTCGGCGAGCTCCGTCAGATCCCACGCGGCGAGCTGCTCCGTGACCAGGCCCCGGGCGACGGACGCCGCACGCCCTTCCTGCGGCAGCTGCCACTCGCGGAGGCCGGCGGGGGCGGCCGGGGCGATCGTCGCGACGAGGAGCACGGCCTCGTCGAAACGATCGGTGTCGGCAGGGGCGCATTCGACCAGGGCGCCGCCTTCCAAGACCTCGGGTGCCAGACCGCGCGCCGCCGAGCGCAGGCGTTCCAACTGGTGGTCCAGGTCCGCGTGCCGGGACTTCACGAGCCCGTCCGTGTACATGACCAGATTGCCTCCTGCGTGGACTTTCAGGCGGATCGGGTCGTACGGAATCATTCCGGCGCCGAGCGGCGCGCCGATGGGCAGGTCCACGAAATCGGCGGAGCCCCGCCCGTCGACGAGCAGTGGTGGCAGGTGCCCGGCGCTGGCCAGCGTGTAGGTGGAGTCGGCCGGGTCGAAGACGGCGCAAAGGAATGTGGCGACCTGCTCGTCCTCCAGGTCACGCGTGGCGAGGTCGAGCCGGGCCAGGACGCGCTCCGGAGCCATGTCCAGGGTCATCAGGGTGCGGGCCACCGCCCGCAGACGCCCCATGGTCGCGGCCGCGGGCAGCCCGTGGCCCATGACGTCGCCCACCATGAGGGCCGTACGTCCGCCGGGCAGGGCCATGACGTCGTACCAGTCCCCGCCCACGCCGTGGTGGGCCGTCGAGGGCGCGTACTCGGCCTGGACGCGCAGCCCCGGCGTCACCGGCGTCGCGCGCGGCAGCAGAGTGCGTTGCAACGAGACGACGTGCTCGCGCTCGCGCCCGTACAGCCGGGCGTTGTCGACGTAGACGGCGGCCTGGGAGGCCAGTTGTTCCGCCAGTGCGAGGTCGGTGGAGGAGAACGGTGGTGTTCCGGGGCCGCGTACGAAGTCCGCGCTGCCGAGCAGCAGCCCGCGGGCGATCAGAGGCACCGCGAGATAGCTGTGCACTCCGGCGGCGCGCATCTTCGCCGCGGCGCTCTCCGTCGGCGCGACGTTGATGAAGTCGTCGTTCCGCATCCGGCTCACCATCACGGGCTTGCCCTGCCGCAGACAGTACCGATGGAGCAGCGTCTCGTGCGTCTGCTCCGTGCGGACGAAGGTCTCGCCCACCGGAGTGGGCTCCAGGGACGACAGCTCCTCGATGGCGCACAGCGCCGTGGCCCGCATGAGCGGGACGCCCGTACCCGTCCACCGTGAGCCCTCGTCGCCCCGCAGGACGCTCTCCAAGATGTCGACAGCGGCCCCGTCGGCGAAGCTGGGCACGGTGAACTCGGCCAGTTCCTGGGCGGTGCGCTCCAGGTCCAGGGTGGTGCCGATCCTGGAGCCGGCGGAGTTCAGCCAGGCGAGCCGATCGCGCGTGGTCATTCGGTCGAGGGGGAACTCGCCGGCGCTCCGGCCGAGCCGCCTGCGCGCAGCGGCCGACCGGTGCGCCGCGGCCCTCTTGCCAGCCGAGGCGCGGCTGGCCAGGCGCCGTCTCCCCTTGCCGTCGTTCACTCTTTCGACCTCCCGACAGGAACTCGATACCTGTTGGTGCCCAGCATGCACCCCTTCCCGGCGATTGGGTCGATGGCGGCCCGACGGCGGGCCAGGAGCTCGGCCAGTACGGAGCGGCGGGCGGGAAGGGCACGGACCTCGGGGTGGCGCACGACCACCGGGAGGGGATCGGCATGAACCCCGACTGCGGGCGGCGCGGCGGAAGACGGTGAGGCGAGGCGGATGCAGACGAGGTTGGCGACGGCGCGGCCGTCTGGTAGGGCGTCCACGGCCCGACCCCGCCGGTGATGAGGGCGGAGGCAAAGAGGGAGGTACAGCCCAGGGTGAGGCCGAAGCCGGGGCCACAGACACCCAGCATCGCCAGGGCCATGCCGCCCTCGGCGATCTCCGAGCTCCAGGTCGTTGACCCAGATGTTCCGGCCGTTGACGATCCCGGCGACGAGGCACTTGCCGGGCCGCGCATGACGGCGGTTGTTCCCGCTCACCCCTGCGGGGCAGTCCCGGACTCCCACCGGGTTCCCTCTTACGACGCATCCCGCCCGGAGGACGGGGCGAACCAGCTGCATGGGCCATGCCTAGGCCGAGTGCCCGCTGAGCGACGCCCGCCGTCCACCGTTCGGACGCACATACGAGATGACGCCCGCCCTCCTCGCTCGGATCGCCGACCGGGCCGGGCCATCACCGGAGCCCTGGCCCGTCCGGTGGCTCCGGCCGCCTCACCACGCCGGCTTGCGGGTATGGGCATAGACGAAGGCGCCCGGCGGGTGGTCCTCGAAGTGGAGGTGCGGGCCGGTGACGTTGCCGGTCGCTCCGACCTTGCCCAGCTGTTGGCCCGCCCTGACCTGCTGGCCGGTGACGACGCCCCGTTTCGAGAGGTGGCAATAGACGTACACCCGGCCGTTGTCGGCCTGGAGGCCGACCCAGCGGCCGTAGGCACCGCCGTTGTCGTCGGACCACTGGATGGAGCCGTCGCGGACGGCGACCACCGAAGTTCCTTGCGCCGAGGCATAGTCGTCCCCGGTGTGGTAGCCGGCACGGTACCGCGGATTCTGGATGCCGTAACGGTAGGTGACGCGATGCCCGGGCACCGGGGAGGGCACCCTTCCCGACCCCCCTTCGCCCCGGACTTCGAACCCGAAGCGGGCACCGAGCTTCTTGAGCGACTCCATTCCCGGGAGGCCGTCGGCGTCCGCGCCGGAGAAACCGAGGTACCGCTGCCACTTGGCGTAGGCCTCTCTGGTGCGTTCACCGTAGACACCCGGGCCCGAGCTGAAGTCGAGCCCCACCGCCTGGGCCAGGGCCTCTTGGACCACCAGGACGCTGGCGTTCTGCGCACCCGGGTGCAGCTCCGACAGATGTACGACCTTGGACATGATGGGCGTCCCTTCGGCGACCGTGATCAGTATCCGCACGGCCCGCGGTTGGGGTCGAACTGGCAGACGCGGCCGGCGAGGTTCGTCCCGTCGCGGTACACGCCGTATCGAGCCATCACATAGTTCATGGCTGCGCAGATGTTGGCCACGCCGTCGTAAATGACCTTCGAGGTACCCGGCTGGTGGTACGAGGCGAACGTCGGCGGGATGACCTGCATGACTCCGCGGGAGCAGTTGCGCGGACGGCCGTCGCTCTGCTTGGGCCCGGTGGCGTTGCTGTCCCAGTCGTTCACCGCGTTGAACCGGTACGACGACTCGCGCCGGGCGGCGACCAGGATGCCCGGCACCCAATGGGTCTCGGGTACGCGGAGGACGCGGCAGGCCTCCTTGGCCGCCGCCGTGGTGCTTCCGTCCTGCACGTGATCGAACTTGACGCTCGACAGGGGGATGGCGGAGTACCCTGCGACCTCGCCGTCCGGCGGGAGAGGCCGGTCGAAGAAGCTCAGCCCACGGACCGTGAACCCCTGCCGACGGCCCAGTTCGGTGAGCGAGAAGCGCCCGAACACGCCGTCCGCGTCGCCGTCGGTCAAGCCGAGCTTGCGCTGGAAGGCGGCCACCGCCGCTTTCGTACGCGGCCCGAACGTGCCTGGTGCCGCGGCGTAGTCAAGCCCGACTTCCTTGGCGAGCGCGCCCTGGACGATTCTCACCGAGGTGTTCCGCGCGCCGAACACGACCTCCGAAGCCGCTACCGCGATGTCCGAACTCGGCAGTACCGGACCGGCCCAGCTCCATGAGGCGACGGCCGTACCGCCCCGGGGATCGTCGGGGTCGGCGGTGGGCGGACAGCCGTCCTCGAACTCCGGCGCGAAGTACCCTACGACCTTCATGCTGCGCCGCTCCGTACTGTGCGAGTAGACGCCGAAGCCCTGACCGGCGTCTTCGGCGTTCTCGGGAACGGTGTTGCCGCCCTTGGTGTAGACGTGCGTCTCGTCGAAACCGACCACGACCTCGGTGTGGCCGCCGTGGGACAGGTTCGTCCACGCCCCGATGGAGGGGTAGTCGGACCACTGATCGCGCGTCCTGGCCCATTCGGTGAAGACGGAGACGTTGTTGACCTTGGGAACGATGTGGTCCAGGCCGACGTCGGCGTACATGTCCCAGTTGAACATGACGCACCACGGCTCGCCGTCCTCGCCGAACTGCCTTCCGAACTGTGTCCGGTTGTCGTAACCGGTCCCCGGCACGTTCGTCTCGTACACGCCCTCGGGAACGTTCTGGATGTGATCGACCAGAATCCGCCATTGAGGTGCTGCCATCGTCCGCCCATCCTTCCGATGAGTCGGCGTTCAGGGAATCCGAGAGGACTTTGGTACGGAGGCCCACCACCACTTCCAGCGAATCAGCCACGGCTGTTGATCGCCACTGGTGAGCCCGACCCGAGCGGTCGCCGCCGTCATCGTCCGGGGACACCGAGGAGGAACACCCGGCACCCGTTCTCGTGAACCTGCCGCGCATGCGTGGGCGTGTCCGCAGATGCCTCCTCGGGCAACGCAGAGGCCCGCATAGGGTCCCCGGCATGGACATCGTGATCCCGCTCTTCAGGCTCTTCGAGCCGCTCGACGCCGTCGGCCCGTACGAGCTCCTGGCGAACGTCCCCGGCGCCCGGGTGCGCTTCGTCGCGCCCGAACCGGGGCGGATCCCCGACGTGCTGGGCTCCATGCGGGTGGACGTGCCCACCCGGTACACGGAGGTCGAATCCTGCGACGTGCTGCTCGTCCCGGGCGGTGAGGGGGCGCGACTGATGCTGAACGACACGGAGTTCATCGACTGGGTGCGCCGGATCCACGAGACGACCCGCTACACCACCTCGGTCTGTACCGGGGCCCTCATCCTCGGGGCAGCGGGACTGCTCAAGGGGCAGACCGCGACCACCCACTGGTTGGCGATCGACGAACTGGAGGCGTTCGGCGCCACCTACACCGCGGAACGCGTCGTCCGGCACGACAAGATCATCACCTCGGCCGGGATCTCCGCCGGTGTCGACCTGGCCCTGGGGCTGTGCGCGTCGCTGAGCGACGAACTCACCGCCCGGGCCATTCAGCTCCTCACCGAGTACGACCCCCGGCCGCCGTACGACAGCGGCTCCCTGGCCACGGCGACGCCCGAGGTCGTGGCCCGGGCCCGGGAGCTCGTCAGCGGCGGCTGAGCCCGCTCGGCCCCCACGCGCGTGCGGCAGCTCGGTTGCGGTGAGGGGCCCCGGTCGAGAGCCCGGGTCATCCAGCGGCACCACGGATTCAACCAACTCGCCCCTGAATGCGCGAGTTGCCGCGGCGCTGCGCTTCGGCCGGCTCCCCGTACGTCAGGCGCTCGCCGGGTGCCAGGGGATCTCGGCCCACACCTGCTTGCCTCCGCTGAGCGGCACCGAGCCCCAGGCCATCGTCGTCGCCTCGACGATGAGCAGACCTCGACCGCCGGTCGCTTCCCAGCTCACCGACACCGGTTTGACGGGGCTGCGCGGCGACGCGTCGTTCACGGCGATCCGCAGCCGGTCCGCCGACAGGGTCAGATCCATCCCCACCGCGCCCTGTGTGTGCGCGACGGCGTTGGTGACCAACTCGGACACCACCAGCAGGGCTACGTCGAGTTCCTCCGCCACTCCCCAGGACCGCAGGGTGCGCGCGGTGAAGCGGCGCGCGTGCATGACCGCGTCGGGCAGCCGCCACACCGTCCAGTGGCTCCGCATCGGCCGGTCCCGTGTGCCGTCGTAGCGCAGCAGCAGCAACGCCACGTCGTCATGGCGACGGCCCACGGTGACGACCAGGTCGTCGGCGACCCCTCCCACATCGACCGGGTTGGCCGAGGCGAGCACGTCGCGCACCCGCCGCATCCCCTCCTCCAGAGGCAGCCTGGCGGACTCGACCAATCCGTCCGTCAGCAGGACGAGCAGGGTTCCGGGGACCAACCCCGCCTCCGTCATGGGGAATTCGGCGTCCGCGAGCACTCCCAGGGGAGGCCCGCCCTCGACCGTCAACTCCTCGGTGACGCCGTCGGGATGACGCAGCACCGGTGGCGGATGGCCCGCCCGTACGACCTTGGCGAGGCCCTCCTCCATGTCCAGGTCCACGTACCCGCAGGTGGCGAACAGATCGGTCTCCATGCCGACGAGCAGCCGGTTGGCCCGCGCCACCACCACGTCGGCCGGGTGGCCCTCCACCGCGTAGGCCCTGACTGCCGTACGTATCTGGCCCATGATGGTGGCCGCCGCCGCACTGTGCCCCTGTACGTCCCCGATGACGAACGCCACGTGACCGTCACCGAGCGGGATGACGTCGTACCAGTCACCGCCCACCTCGAGTCCCGCCGTCGCGGGGAGGTAGCGGGCGACCGCGACCCCGCCCGGCAGCTCCGGGAGCTTACGGGGCAGCAGACTGCGCTGGAGCATGCTGGCGAGTTCGTGGCCCGCGTCCAGAGCGCGGGCGCGCACCAACGCCTGCCCCACCAACCCCCCGGTCGCGGTCAGCAGCGACCGCTCCTCCGGTCCGAACCGGTGCTCCGCATCCCACCCGACCAGACAGGCGCCGGTCATCCGCCCCTCGGCGGGCAGCGGCAGCACGGCGAGACCCCCGGGCCCCACGCCCAGCAGACCGGGCTCGAGGGCCGCGCCGGGCGGCCACAGGCTCATGTGCCCCTCACGCAGGGCGCTCTGCAGAGTGGGCAGGTCGCCGAGGGGCACGTCGGGCCACACGGACCGCCATTCCGAGCGCCAGAACTCGGGCCAGGCATCGGGCTCCGGCGGGTCGAGGGCGGTGACGATGAGCCGCTCCGGCTCCAGTTCGCCGACCGCGACCCGGGAGGCTCCGAGCGGCTCGCGCAGCGCGGCGACCACCAGCCTGCTGACCTCCCGGATGGACGCCGCTCCCGCCAGCGCGGCCGACAGCCGCTGCACGAGGGACACCTCGTCGGCGCTGGGCCTCAGATAGGCGGCATCGGCCACCACGCCCAGGACGCGCTGCGGCGTGCCCTCGGAGTCCACTTCCACGCGGCAGCGCAGACCCAGCCAGCGCAGCTCACCGTTCGGGCGGCGGATGCGGAACGCCAGCTGCTGCCCGTCGGCGGCCAGCCGGTCCGGCTCCACGATCGCCATCAGAGCGGGCATGTCGTCGGGGACGGCACAGGCCAGGAGGGTCTCCACCCGCCCGTCGAACCGCTCGGGAGGCAGACCGAGCAGTTCCAGCACGTGTGCATGGGCCTCCATGCGGCCGGTGCCCAGTTCCAGGATGAACGCGCCGCCCTGGTCCGGCACCAGGGACTGTCCCGGACGCACCTGCGGGGCCGCGCGTCCGGTGGAACGAGCGGCGACCGATTGGAGTCCGGCGGCGACCTGATCGGCGTAGAGCTCCAGAAGGCTGCGGTCGTCGGCGCTGAAGCCGTCCGCGACCTTCCCCGCCACGATCAGGCACCCGAGGTCCTGGTCGCCGTGTCCCAGGGGCAGCGCGCCCAGCGAGGTCCTGGCCGGCGGGTCGGGGCCACCCTCCCGGACCCGGGTGGGGACGTGGTGGGGATCGGTCTCGATGAACGTGGCGAGTTCCTTGGGAGCCAGCCACAGCGGGCGGCCGGAGCGGAAGGCCGTGGCGGCGGGCGAATGGCCGGCCACGGCGAGGACCGCGGGCAGCCCGTAGAGGACGGCGCGGTTGCCGGTCAGCTCGGCCAGATGCAGTTCCCTGCCCTGGTCGGCGACCACGTAGACAGCGGCAAGCTCGGCACCGCAGAACGCAAAGCCATCACTGGTCACTGCCCGTATCGCCTCCTCCCGAGGCATGGCACGCCGCCGGCCGCCCTCCCTCCATGCTGTCGCGCCCGGGACCATCCGGGCGAGTCGGAACGCAGGCCGAAGGGGCCGGTGCCGCCTCGCGGTGCGTGGACCACGCGTGACGGGGACGACGGGCGCCCGCTCAGGTGAGCCGGGCGGCGACCCTCCGACAGGCGTGGTAGCACGGTGTAGCGGGACGGCTCGGGTGCTCTGCAGCACGCGCCGCGGGCCGGACGCCTCCCGGCCGACGCGCTCCCCGTGTCCGCCAATCTCGACCGCACCCGGTGAACCAGGGGCGCGGGCCGGTTTCTAGGCTGATCCCATGTCCGACGAGTCACCTCTCATCCGTAGCCTGCGCGCCGCTGTCACAGCCGCTCCCGAAGACGTTCCCCTGCGGCTGCACTTCGCCGAACTGCTGCTCGCGGAGGGGAGGCACGACGAGGCCGTCGTACAGGCCGCGGTCGCGCTGCAGCACGCGCCGGGCGACGAATCCGTACGGGACCTGATGGCCCGCGCCATGCAACTGCCCGCCGCGTCCGTCGCCCCCGCCGCCGCCCCCGCCCCCGCCACGCACTCCGCCCGCCCCTCCGCCTTCGACTGGACCGCCGCCGAGCAGGAGGTCGCCGACGTCGTCGGCCCCCGTTTCACCGCCGACCCCACCGATCCCACCGGCCCCGCCGACGCGGGCGACGCCACCGAGGCCCGACTGACCGTCGACGGCAGCGGCGACCCGGCCGACGCGTCCGCCTGGGACGTCGACGCCCCCGGCGACGTACGCCTCGCCGACGTCGGCGGCATGCAGCAGGTCAAGGACCGGCTCGAAGCCGCCTTCCTCGCCCCGATGCGCAATCCCGAACTCCGCAAGCTGTACGGCAAGTCGCTCCGCGGCGGCCTGCTCCTCTACGGCCCGCCCGGCTGCGGCAAGACGTTCATCGCGCGGGCCGTCGCCGGCGAACTCGGTGCCGGGTTCATGTCGATCTCGCTCTCCGACATCCTCGACATGTACATCGGCACCTCGGAGAAGAACGTCCACGACATCTTCGAGGCCGCCCGCCGGCAGGCGCCCTGCGTGGTCTTCCTCGACGAGCTGGACGCGCTCGGCGCCAAGCGCTCGCGCACCCACCACAGTGGTCTGCGCAATGTCGTCAACCAGCTCCTCACCGAGCTCGACGGCATCAACGCCGCGCAGAACGAAGGCGTCTTCGTGCTCGCCGCGACCAACGTCCCTTGGGACGTGGACCTCGCCCTGCGCCGCCCCGGCCGCCTGGACCGCACCCTGCTCGTGCTGCCGCCCGACGCCCCGGCCCGCGAGGCGATCCTCCGCTACCACCTGCGCGAGCGCCCCATCGAGTCGGTCGATCTCGGGAAGCTCGTCAAGGTCACCGAGGACTTCTCCGGCGCCGATCTCGCCCATGTCTGCGAGAGCGCGGCCGAGTACGCGCTCCTGGACTCCGCCCGTTCCGGCACCGTCCGCATGATCGGCACGAAGGACCTCCTGAACGCGGCCAGGCAGATCAAGCCGTCCAGCGAATCCTGGTTCGCCGCCGCCCGCAACGTCGCGATGTTCGCCAACGACGGCGGTATGTACGACGACCTCGTCGCCTACCTGAAGAAGAAGCGCAAGCTGTGAGTGAAACGTCCCTGCACCCACGGGTCGAACAGGCCCTCGAGCTCTACGGCATGCAGCGGCGCGAGGAGGCCCTCGCCGTCCTCGCCCGGCGCCTCGCCGAGGCACCCGACGACCACACGGCCTGGACCGCGCGCGCCCGCTGTCTCACCGCCCTCGGCCGCAACGAGGAGGGGCTCGACGCCGCCGACCAGGCGCTGAAGCTCGAACCCGGGCTCGCCGACGGGCACTTCATGCGCGGATTCGCCCTGCGCAGGATGAGCCGGCTGCCCGAGGCCGAGCAGTCGCAGCGCGAGGCCATCCGCATCGCGCCGGAACACTGGGGCCCGCACGCCCAGCGCGCCGAGATGCTGATCTTCGTGGGGACGAAGGAGGAGGCACTCGAGGAGGCCCTGGAGGCCGTACGGCTCGGCCCCGACGTCGTCGACACCTGGCACACCATGTACAAGGTCGCCGCGTTCAACAGCCGCTCCGACCTGGTGCAGGAGTCCGTGCGGCAGCTCCTGCGCATCGACCCGACCGACCAGCTCGCCGTCACCGAGGTCACCGGGCGCGAGGCCCGCCGACCCGGCACCTCCGCCACCCGGGCCGCCGACCTCTACGCCGGCGCGCTCGCCGCCGCCCCCGGCTCCGCGTCGCTCCGCTCCGACCTCGACAGGGCCGTCTACCGGATGCTGCGCGGCACCCGATGGCTCGCCCTGCTCTGTCTGGTCAGCGCGGCCGTCACCGTGGACGTGTTCCCCACCGGGGGCGCGGCGAAGGAACTGCCCGTCCCTCTCGGCACCCGGCTGTGGGTGCTCACCCTGATGGCCGTGGTGTGGGGCTTCGGCGCCTGGCACCGCTACCGGCGGCTGCGGACCGGGGCTCGGCTCACCGTGTTCACGCTCGTGCGCCGCTCGTTCTGGTCCAGGGTCGTGCTCGGCCAGGCCACCTGGGCCACGCTGTGCGCGCTGCTGCTCGTGGCCGTTCCGTGGAGCGGGCGCACCGTCCCTCAGGTCCTGTTCTGGCTGGCACTCGTCCCGAACCTGCTCAGCATGACCCATGACCGGGACAAGGTCTGATGGGCAAGGCCCTGCAACAGGCCGACGCCCTCTTCGACCTGGGGCGCTACGAGCGGGCCGCCGCACTCGCCGCCCGGCACCTCGCCGACGCCCCCGACGACGGGGCCGCACTCGTGCTGCTCGCACGCTGCCGGCACCGCCTCGGCGACGACCGGCAGGCGCTCACCACCGTCGAACGGGCCCTGCGCGTCGAACCCGACTCGGTGAGCGCCTGGCTGACGCACGCCCAGGTCCTGCTCGCCCTGAAGGAGTACGAGCGGGCCGAGGGCTCCGCCCGACGCGCCGTCGAACTCGCCCCGCAGTACTGGGGGAGCCACTACATCCTCGGCACCGTCCTCGACCGCACCGGCCGCGGGAAGCGCAGGCGGGCCGCGTACGAGTCGGCGTGCACGGCCGCCGCCCTCGCCCCCGAGGAGAGCGACGCACACTTCCTGGTCGGCCTGACCGCCCACCACATGCGCAGATACCGGGTCGCCCAGCAGGCGTACGAGGCGGCGCTGCGCCTCGACCCGGACAGCAGCCAGGCCCACAACAACCTCTCGCTGCTCCATCTGCGCCGCCGCTGGCTCCGGCCCGGCTCATGGACCCGGGCCGCCGAGGGCTTCGTCCAGTCCGCCGCCCTCGACCTGAACGACCGCCACGCCCGCCACAACCTGGAATCCATGGCCTGGGGAACGGTCATGGGCTCCCGCTGGGTGGCGCTCGCCGGCATCGTCGCGGTGTCGTGCGGCTCCGCACACCTGCGTGCGGGCGCCGCCGGCACCGACGCCCTCCTCACCTGCCTGGTGTGCGCGGCCGTGCTGGTCGGCAGCTGGGGAGGCTGGCTGCTGTGGCAGGCCCGGCGGGTCCCGCCGCACCTGCGCCGCCCCCTCCTGCTGGTCTCGCGCGGCTGCCGGCCGGTCGTCGGGACGGCGTTCGCCATCGGGCTGCTCGTCGTCCACTCGGCCCTGGCGCTGGTGCTGTGGCGCAGCGCCGTGTTCAGCGCGGTCGCGATTCCGCTGTTCTTCTTCGTGATCGTCATGTCCGTGGCCGGCCGCACCGCCCTCCAGCAACGCGCGCCGAAACCGTAGGAGGCGGGGGCGGGGGCGGGGGCGGTCGCGGTAGCGTGACCGTCTCCTGCACGCGTGTCCGTCGGTCCGGCCGGTCCGTGCGGGGGCCTTCGACGGAGAGTGATGAGGAACGATGAGTGAACGGACGAAGCCCGAGGTCGAGGTTCCGAAGGGCGACGCTCCCGCCGAGCTGACCGTCCGGGACCTGATCGTCGGCGACGGGCCCGAGGTCAGGCCGGGCATGGTGGTCAGGGTCCACTACGTCGGGGTGACCTTCGCGTCCGGCAAGGAGTTCGACGCCTCCTGGGACCGGGGGGAGCCGTTCAAGTTCGCCCTGGGCAGCGGCCGGGTCATCAAGGGCTGGGACCGGGGGGTGAAGGGGATGAAGGTCGGCGGGCGGCGCGAGATCGTCGTTCCCCCGCGTCTCGGCTACGGCGACCAGTCGCCCTCGCCGCTGATCCCGGCGGGCTCGACCCTGGTCTTCGTGGTGGACCTGCTCGACTCGTATTCCCGGACGACCGGGTGGAGCAGCGCTGGGTGACACCGGCCGCTCCGGCACGCGACGGCGCCTGACCCGGGCCCCCGCCCGTCAGGCGCCGTCGCGCACGCGCCCGTCAGCCGGCGACGCGGGCCATCCAGGCCTCCACCTCGTCGGCCGAGCGCGGCAGGCCGGCGGACAGGTTCTCGTGGCCGTCCGCGGTCACCAGCAGGTCGTCCTCGATCCGGACCCCGATGCCGCGCCACTCCTCGGGAACCGTGAGGTCGTCCGGCTGGAAGTAGAGGCCCGGCTCGACGGTGAGCACCATGCCCGGCTCCAGCACGCCGTCGACGTACTCCTCGTTGCGGGCCTCGGCGCAGTCGTGGACGTCCAGGCCGAGCATGTGGCCGGTGCCCGCCATGGTGAAGCGGCGCTGCAGGCCGAGCTCGTACGCGCGGTCCGCCGGGCCTTCGAGGAAGCCCCACTCGACCAGCTTCTCCGCCAGGTACCGCTGTGCCGCCACGTGGAAGTCGCGGTAGGCGGCCCCCGGCTTCACGGCGGCCATGCCGGCCTCCTGGGCCTCGTACACCGCGTCGTACACCGTGCGCTGCACGGGCGTGAAGGTGCCGCTGATCGGCAGCGTCCGGGTGACGTCGGCCGTGTAGAGCGTGTGCGTCTCGACACCGGCGTCGAGCAGCAGCAGGTCGCCGACGCGCACCGGGCCGTCGTTGTCGGTCCAGTGCATGATCGTGGCGTGCTCGCCGGCGGCGCAGATCGAGCCGTAGCCGACGGAGTTGCCCTCCAGCCGGGCGCGGCGGAAGAAGGTGCCCTCGATCCACCGCTCGGAGGACGCGACCGCGCGCGAGAGCTCGGCCACGCAGTCGGTGAAGCCGCGCACGGTGGAGTCCACCGCCTTGCGCAGCTCACCGATCTCCCAGGCGTCCTTGACGAGGCGGAGCCCGCTCAGGGCCTCCTCCAGTTCGGCGTCGCGCTCCGCGTCGGTGGTGACGGCCGCCTCGAGCACCGGGTCGACGCCCCGCACGATGCGGGTGGGCGCGTCGGGGGCGGCCGCCAGGTCGCCCGCCGCCGTACGGACGTCGCGGCAGGCCAGCCCGAGCACGCGCTCCGACTCGGCGAGGGAGCGGCGGCGCCCCATCCACAGCTCGGCGGTGTAGCCGAGCCAGAACTCGTCGGTGTCCCGGCCGTCGCGCGGCAGCTGGTAGCAGTACGCGTCGTGGCCGCCGTCCGGGCGGGGTTCGAGCACGAGGGCGCCGTCGCGGGCCTGGTCGCCGGTCATGTGGACGTAGCCGGAGTACGGGCGGAACGGGTAGGTGTCGTCGTTGGAGCGGGCCTTGAGGTGGCCGGACGGGATCACCAGCCGCTCGCCGGGGAACAGCGCGGACAGTGCGGCGCGGCGGTGGGCCGCGTACGGAGCCTGCTCGCCCTGCGGGAGGTCGTGCTGTTCGGTGTCGGCCCAGCCCGTCCTCATCAGGGCGGACAGTTCCCCGGAGACCTCCGGGTAGAGGCCGTTCTTGCGAGCCTTCGCCACGTCGTGCACCTTCTTCCGGCGGTTCGACCGCGCCGAGGGGCCTCGGCGACCCCCGGACGGTACTGCGGAAGGGCGCGTCCCGGGGGTCTGCTCGTGCCAGTGGCACTGATCGGCCACTGCGGCCCTCTCGGGCGTCGATAATGCGGTGCATGGCGAACGCGAGACTGGGCGAGGCCCTGCGACTGCTCGGGATCGACCCGCTGGCGGGCCGGGTGTACCTGGCGCTGCTGGAG
Organism: Streptomyces sp. NPDC093225; assembly: GCF_044753805.1. Taxonomy (NCBI): domain Bacteria; kingdom Bacillati; phylum Actinomycetota; class Actinomycetes; order Kitasatosporales; family Streptomycetaceae; genus Streptomyces; species Streptomyces sp. NPDC093225. Next base: position 16,000 of record NZ_JBIVNX010000039.1, on the reverse strand, counting down.
CTCGCCCCCGCTCCGCTCTCCGCGATCGGGGAGGCGGCGGGACTGGACGCGGCCGGGCTGGCCGCTGCATACGGCGAGCTGGTCGATGCCGGGCTGGCCAGCGCCGCCGTGGCGGGCGCGGACGTGGTGGCGCCGGTGCCGCCCGCCGCGGGCCTGGAGATCCTCGCCAGGCACCGGGCGGCCGAGCTGGAGGAGTCGCGGATCACCGTGGGCGGCGCGTTCGAGTCCTTCCGCCGGCAACGGCTCGCGGCGTACAACGACAACCTGGTCGAGGTCGTGACCGGTGACGCGGTCGGCCCCCGGATGCGCCGCGCGTGGGCCAGCGCCCGCGAGCAGATCCGGCAGCTGGACTCGCCGCCCTACTTCCCGCTGGCCGGCGCCACCGACGACGCGCTGGCGACGCTCGCCCGTGGCGTGACCCAGCGCGTCGTCTACTCGCGGGCCTCGCTGGAGGTGCCCGGGCAGCTGGAGACGGCCATCGAGCCGTGCATCGAGGCCGGCGAGCAGGCCCGGGTGACTCCGGCGGTACCGGTCAAGCTGGTGATCATCGACGAGGCGTACGCACTGGTGTCCCTGTCGATCAGGGAGGCGGACGTGCACAACACGATGCTGGTGGTGCAGCCGTGCGGTCTGCTGTCCGCGCTGGTCGCCCTGTTCGAGCAGACCTGGCAGGCAGCGCTCCCCCTGCACGGGCGCGCCACTGTGCCGGCCGGCCTGCCGTCGGCCGACCGCCGACTGCTCCGCCTCCTCGCCAGCGGTGCGAGCGACGAGGTCATCGCCCGGGAACTGGGCATCAGCCGCCGTACCTTCTTCCGCAGGCTCCAGATCCTGATGGCTCGCCTGGGCGCCGAGAACCGCTTCCAGATGGGCCTCCAGGCACAACGCTGCGGCTGGCTGTGACGCCTTACCCCGTGTGGCGGGGCGCCGGGGCGGGACGTCCCGGTCCGGGCGCTCCGGGGCGGGACGTCCCGGTCCGGCGGCCCGGGGCATCGCTCAGCCCGAGGTCAGCACGGGGGTCCCGAGACCCGAGCTGCGCGCGTAGAGCCGTACCAGGTGCGGCAGTTCGTACCGCGCCGCGTGTGCGGTGACCTCGGCGCGGGGCGACGTCACCATTCCGGCGTCGATGAGCGCCTCCACCACCCGTACGGCCTGCCGCTCGTCGCAGCCGAGGGCCTCGGCCGCCTCGGTCAGGCCGAAGGGGCCCTCGCCGGTGCCCGCGGCCAGCCGCCCCGCGTCCCGGCCCCACTCCGCCGGCAGCGCCTCCCAGCCGTTGGCCAGCCACCGGCGGACGGACACGTCCCCGGAGGTCAGTTCGTCCAGCGCCCCCGCGGGGTCGGTGAGCCGGTCCGCGAACTCCCGCAGCGGCACGTGGCGGAGCACCGCGAGCCGCATCCCGCTCACCCGGACCGCCAGCGGCGACCCGCCGCAGGCGCGCACGATGCGCAGGGCGGCTTCCCGGTCGGCCCGCACCCGGTCCTGACCGACGAGCCCCGCGAGGAGGTGTACCGACTCGGCGGTACCGAGCGGCGGGACGGAGACCCGGTGCACGGGCGCCAGACCGCCCAGCTGGCCGCGCGCGGTGAGCAGCACCCTGCCCCGCCCGCCGCACGGGAGCAGCGGGCGCACGGCGCGTTCGTCGGGAACGTCGTCCAGGACCACCAGCACGCGGTGCTCCGCCAGCCACTCCCGCCACGCCTCGGGCCCGGACGGCCCGAACCGGCCGGTCCGTTCGGCGAGCTCCGCGAGCACCGTGGACAGCGGGCGGGGCCGGCCGTCCGCGGCACGCAGGGAGACGCAGAGCCGCCCGTCGGCGAACCGGTCGCCGAGCAGGTGGGCGGCCCGCACCGCCAGCGCGGTCTTCCCGGCCCCGGCGGGGCCCGACAGCAGCACGATGCGGCCGGCGTCGTCGTCCTCCAGGAGGTCGACGAGCTGGCGCAGTTCCTCGCCGTGGCCGGTGAAGTCGACGAGGTCGGGCGGCAGAGCGGCCGGCGGCGGGGCGGCCGGGCCCACCCCCGCCCGGTCGTCACCGGCGAGGATCGTCCGGTAGCGGGCCGCCATGGCACCCCCCGGCGCCAGGCCCAGTTCCCGGGCGAGGAGCTGCCGGTAGTCGTCGTACGCCGCCAGCGCCTCGGCCTGCCGGCCGGACCCGCTCAGCGCGCACATCCAGGTGGACCGGAGCCGTTCCCGGAGCGGGTGCCGCTCCACCAGGTCGCGCAGCCCCTCGACCACCGCCGGCGCGCCGCCCAGCTCCAGCTCCGCCTCCGCCCAGCTCTCGTAGGCCGTCAGGTGGCGCAGCTCCAGGCGCTCGGCCTCCTCGGCCAGCCGGGGCGACCGCCGCAGGTCGTCGCCCAGCGGCGGCCCCTGCCACAGGTCGAGGGCCCGGCGCAGCAGTCGGGCGGCCGGGCGGGGCTCCTGGCCCTCGGCGGCCCGCACCAGGGAGCGGAACCGCAGGAGGTCGAGCTCGTCCTCCGTCACCCGCAGCACGTATCCGCCGCCCATGTGGACGAGGCGCGGCCGGTCCGGGTCGTCGTCCGCGAGCAGCGCGCGCAAGGCGCTCACGTACACCTGGAGGTTCTTGCGGGCGGTGCGCGGCGGCTCCTGCTGCCAGATCGCGTCGGTCAACGCGGCGACGGACACCGGGGTGTTGGCGGAGCCGAGCAGGGTCGCCAGCACGACCCGCTGCTTCAGCGGGCCGAGGGGCAGCGGGCGGTCGTCCCGGTGGACGGCGAGCGGTCCGAGGACGGAGAACCTGAGCGTGCCGGGTGGCGCTGCGGGCTGCGCGAACGGACGCTGCATCGAGCGAACCTCCTTAGGGCGACGGGAGTGGGCCGGTCCACTCGATGATCGGCGGCCCGGACCCGTCACACATCGGTACCGGGCCCGCACAGTCGCGCAGCCCGTCCCCCCGTCATGGGGGACCGAGCCCCCATGGACTCGGGATCGCCCCCTTCCCGGCTCCCGCCGACCGTGTCTAAGGAGTGTCCGCGCCCGCCGCGGACAGGGCGCACAGCGCCGAGCGGTCCGCGGAGCCGGTCTTCGTCATCAGGCTCGCCATGTGCTTCTCCACCGTCCGGGGCGAGATGCACAGGGTCCGGGCGATCCGCTGGTTGCCGGGCCGCTCCGCGAGCAGCACGAACACCTCGTACTCGCGCGGCGTGACGCCCGCGGTGCGCAGCCCCGCCGGGATCCGCTCCCGGCCTCCCCGGCGCTGCGGGACGCTGACCCCCGCCTGCCGCAGGACGGCCCGGCAGGCCCCGGCCACCGGCGGTACGCCCGCCTCGTGGAAGTAGTCCTCGGCGGTGCGCAGCCAGGCGACCGGGTCACCCCAGGAATCGGCGAGCGCGGCCTCGGCGGTCAGCCGCAGGGCGAGGTGCCACGCCTGCGGGAACACCGTCGCCGCGACGCCGGCCTCTTCCACCGCGCGCCGCGCGCCGTCCGGGTCGCCGTCCCGGCCGCGCAGCACCGCGTCCGCCATGCCGAGGAACATCCGGTTCCAGGCCAGCTGACCGCCCGGCGAGGCCAGCGCCTCCCGATGGGCCTCGCGGCCGGCGTCCTCGCCGTCGAGGATCCGCAGCAGGGGGCCGAGCCCGTACCGGCCGCTGAGGTAGAAGAAGCTCGGGTGCTCCCGCTCCCACGCGAGCGCCGCGTCGAGCTCGGCCTTCGCCCGTGCCCGGTCCTCGCCCATCAGCGCGCCCACGGCCTGGCACAGCCCGCGCTGCAGGGGCACGAGCATGGACTCCTCGCCGCCCGCCCGGCGGAACCGGACCAGGGCCCGTTCCTGGTCGCGGGCCCGCCCCTGGTGGGCGGCGAGCGTGGCGTCGACGAGGAGCAGGTAGCGGTGCGTCGAGAGGTTCTGGAGGCGGGCGCTGGCCTCCACCGACTGCTCGACGATCCCCCGGGCCCGGTCCCAGCGCCCGGCCAGCACGCTCTGCATGGCGAGCAACCCGTCGACGGCCTGGAGCAGGGCCAGCGAACCGAGTTCGTGAGCCGCCGTGCGGGCGGTCTCCAGGCGGCTCGCCCCGCCGGTCCGCATGAACGCGTTGGTTCCGAGCCGCACCAGTGCCTCGGCCCGGTACACCGCGAGCCGGTGCTCCTCGGCGACCGCCAGCATCCGTTCCAGGCAGGCGTCGGCCTCGTCGAAACCGCGCTCCCGGGAGAGTATGGCCAGCAGCTGCCACGCCTGGCAGGCCACCACGGGCCGGCCGCGTTGCTCCGCGGTGAGCGCGGCGCGCCAGGCGGAACGTTCCGCCCCTTCCAGTCGCTCGCGGCGGTCCTCGCCGCCCCGGCCCTGCTGGCCGCGCCCCTCGCCCGGGCCGTCCTGCTCCGGCAGCAACGCGAGATGGCCCTCGACCACCGCGAGCGCGGCCTCCTGCTCCGGGCGCGGGGCGACCCCGAGCAGGGTGCGGGCCGCCCGGATGCGGCGGCGCGCCTCCTCCTGCTGCTCCGCCATGGTCGCGACCCAGGCGACCTGCGTGTGCGCCTGGGCCCGATCCTGCGCGGCACGCGACCCGGCGGGGGCCGGCGGCAGGTCGTCGAGCAGCGCGGCCGCCTCGTCGATCCGGCCGGACTCGGCCTGGGCGATCGCCAGCTGGACCGTGACCTCGTCCCGCTCCTCGTCGGCCGCGAGGCCCCGGGCGCGCTCCAGCAGCACGGCGGCCGAGCCCGACGCACCGGCGTCCAGCATCTGCCGACCGACCTGGGCGAACTGCCGGGACGCCGCCACCGTGTCGCCCGCCGCCAGCCGCAGGGTGGCCACCAACTGGCGCTGGTCGCTCGAGAGTTCCCCGGCGGACTCCTCGAGGGCGGCGGCCGCGCGCCGGGCCAGCGCGGCCTGCTCGGCGGGCGGCAGGCAGGCCCTGAGCGCGTCCGCGGTCAGGACGTGACGGAAGGTGTAGTGGTCGTGGGCGGCCCCGTCCGGGGCGATGATCCCCGCCTCGGAGGCCGACCGGAGGTGGGCGAACAGCGCCCGGTCGTCGAGTCCGGTCACCGTCCTGAGAGCCCCGACGGAGAACCGGCCGCCGAGCGTCGCCGCGACGAGCAGCAGTTCGCGCACCGGTTCGTCGAGCCGGTCCAGCCGGCGCGCCCAGCTGCGGACGGCGCCCGTCGGCACCGTCGCCTCGCCGTGGTCCGCGAGCTGCCACCCGCCGCCGGCCCTGCTCAGCCGCCCGGTGTCGAGCAGGTCGGCCAGCAGCACCTCCACCAGGTACGGGTTCCCGCACGCCCACCGCGAGAGGTGCCGGTGCGCGGCCGGGGGCACCTCCCCCGGCGCGGCGTCCAGACAGGCGGCCGCCATGTCGCGCACGGCGGCCTCGTCCAGGGGGCCCAGCTCCCTCAACGAGGCGGTGTTGCGCAGCTCGGCGGCGAGCGCGAGGTCCAGCGCCGGTCCGGGGTCGGGCCGGAGCGTGCCGACCAGGAGGACCGGGAGCTCCGCCACGTTGTCGACGAGGTACTCGACGACCGCGATCGTCTCGGTGTCGGCGTCGTGCAGGTCCTCCAGCAGGATCACGCAGCCGCGCCCGCGGCCGAGCACCGCCAGCAACCTGAGCAGCGCCTCGGCCAGTTCGACCAGCGAGATCGCGTGACCGGGCGGCACCGCGTCGGCCCGCCATTCCGGCACCAGGCCGGCCAACGCGGGCCGGTAGGGCTGGAGTTCCGGGTCGTCCGGAGCGCCCGCCGCCCGGAACCGCGAGGACAGCGCCTCGGCCAGCGGCCGGAAGGGCACGACGAGCCCGGTGGACGTGGCGCGGCCGCGCAGCACCGGCATGTCGCGGTCGTACGCGCGCAGGGCGGACTCGCCCGCCAGTCGGGACTTGCCGATCCCCGCCTCGCCGACGAGGAACACCGCTCGTCCGGCACGCCTCCCGACGCTCTCCAGCGCCTCGTCCAGCAGCCGGATCTCGGCGTCCCGCCCCACGGTGACCGACGACGTCGCTCGCATGATCGCAGGCTACTTGATCTTGATCGCGCACGGCAAAGGCCGGGGAAAACCCCGGCCTCCACCTGAACTGACAGGGTGTCACCTCGGGCCGCGTCGCCGGGCGACGTGCCCGCCCACCCCTCAGGACATGTCGTGCGATCCGGTGGTCCAGGGCATGTCCGGGAAGGCGGCGGCGCCGGAGTCCGCCGATCTGAGCAGTCGGCTGCGCAGCCCCAGCGTCCCGCTCGCCGCGAACACCACCCCGCCCACGGGGTGGTCGTGGGCCGCGGTCTCCGCGCCGGCGCTGCCGTCGACGTACCTCACCGAGTCATCGATCTGCCTGGTCATCGTCATCGTCCGTCCTTCGTATCCGTGGGAATGGTGGCCGTGCACAGGTGTGCCCTGCGGCTGGGGCCGTGGAGCCTTGGTGCGTGGTGCGTGGTGCGTGGTGCGTGGTGCGTGGTGCGTGATGCGTGGTGCGGTGCGTCCGGCCCCGTGCGGTCGGGGTGCGCCGTGCGGGAGCAGCGCGGTCGGCGGCCTACGTGTGCCGGGTGGGTCCGGCGGCGGTAGCGGGGCCGTCCTCCGGATCAGCCCCTGGGGAGGGTCTGCAGGAGGAGCAGGGACGGCACGCGCTCCGGGAACCCCGCGCGGAGGAGTCCGTGCCCGATCCCCGCCAGCCCGGTCAGCAGGCCGGGATGCGCGACCCCGTCCGGGGCGCCGCTGCGGGCACCGGTCTCCTCGACGGACGCGAGGAGTGCCCCGGCCCGCCGGATCCAGTGCGGGCGGGCCTCCGGGACCGCGCCGTGGCCCAGGAGTTCGCACATTCCGGCCTCGCCGTGGCACAGGCTGTCGTCGGCGGCCGGCCTGTCCCGGGCCAGCGCCTCGACGGTCCTGCGGGACCAGGCCGCGAGGTGCGGGTCGTCCAGGGCGCCCGGCGCGTCCAGCACCGCCAGCGCGATGCCGGCCCGCCCCCGGCACCAGGCCGAGGCCCGGGCCCCGGCCGCGGGCGCGTCGTCCGATGAGGGCACGGGGGCTCCCCCGCGGCCCCCGTGCCCCCGGCTTCCGTCGGGCTCCCCGCCCACGGCCGCCCGCAGCGCGGACAGGCCCGCGAGCCGGTACCGCTCGCCGTCCTGGGCCACCCCGCTCCCCGATCCCGCGGCGTCCACGGCCCCGGCCTCGGCCTCGGCGAACCTCAGCAGGGCCCATCCGACCCCGGCGGCCCCCGTGGTGAAGCCCCGCCCGCCGGCCGTGGGATCCGCCCCGATCAGCCGGTCCGCGCAGGCCCGCGCGTCCCGCCGGGACTCCTGCCCCCCGGCCCCGGACCCGGCCCGGTGGGCGGCCAGCAGGGCGACGAGCCCGCCGGCGACGCCCGCGCCCACCCCGTGCTCCCGCTCGGACAGCGCCGCCGCGCCCGCCAGCCGCAGCACGGCGGACGCCCATGAGCCGACCTCCGGGTCGTCCAGCAGCCGTGCCGTCTCGGCGAGCGCGTACGCGATCCCGCCGAGGCCGGAGAAGGCCCCCGAGCCCACCGCAGCCAGGTCCGCGGGCCGGGCGCGCAGCGCGTCGAGCAGCCCGGGCACCGGCGCCAGGGCCGTACGGGCCGCCTCCGCGTAGTGTCCCGCCCCGGTGAGCGCCGCCAGCTGGGCCAGGAACAGGGCCGGGCCGGTGTACCCGCCGGCCAGGTCGGCCGGCATCGGGCCGATCCGCCAGTAGCGGTCGTCCAGGAGCTCCAGACCGATCCAGTTGCTGCGCGGTCCTTCGCGGTACGCGAGGGAGACCAGCCGGTCCCCGACGGACCGGGCCGCCGACAGCAGCCGCTCCGGCTCCGGGGCGCGCTCCGCCGTACGGGCGCGCCGGCCCTCGACGGGCCGGTGCGCGGGGGCGCGGGAGGCGGTCGCCATCGCGGCCCGCACGATCCACTCCTGGTCCTGGCGGTCGACCGGGTCCAGGGCGGCGAGCCTCGCGGCGACCCGGGCGATGCCGGACCGGTCCGTGCGGCCGGCCAACGGCCGCTCCTGCGCGCCCCACAGGCGGTCCCGGCCCGGACGGGCGGTGAACAGCGGGACGTCTCCCGCCCAGAGCTGGGCGATCTCCTCGTCCACCAGGTCGGGCGCGAGGGCCTTCCCGAGCACGTCGGTCCGCAGGGTCTCCAGGAGGCGCTGCCGCTCGCCCGCGTCCTCCAGCAGATCGGGATGCGTCGACTCGTCGAGCAGCGTGGCGTACACCCAGGTGGGACGGATCAGCACCCGCGCCTCGTCCTCCGCGAACGCCGTCAACAGGGTCGGTTCGTGGAGCAGTTCCGCTCCGGCCGTGCCGATCGCCGTGTACCCGGCGCGGAATCCGGCGCAGAGCGCCTCGATGTGGGCCGCCGGCTCGACGGGCCCGCCGCCTTCAAGGCGTGGCCGGTTGGCGGACTCGCCGAACCTCCCGGCCCTGCGCACCAGGCGCATCCGGTCGGTGCCGGCGTCGGCCCAGTCCGCCCGGACGACGGGCGACACCGCCTCGCGGCCGCCGCCGACCGCGGACACGTCCAGGGCACTGTCGTCGCCCACCAGCAGTTGGGGCAGCAACCCGACCCGGTACACCGAGTCATGGAGCGCGCGGGCGGCGGGGTCCGCCGTGGCGGTGCCCGCCAGCGGCGGGTGGAAGAGGGTCTCCACGTCGACCAGCACCGGGTGGGGGCCGACGGCGATCAGGTTCTCGTGGTGCAGGTCGGTCCCGTCGACCAGGTGCAGCAGGGCCAGCAGCGCGCCCTGGCGGCGGTAGAACGTCTCGACCTCCGTGGCATCGGCGCAGGGCCCCGCGGCGACGAACTCCACCCACCCGTAGTCGCCCCGGTCGAGCAGCCGCAGCGTACGCAGCTCCACGGCGTCGGGCAGCCCGTTGAACCAGGCGACGAGGTCGTTGAAGTGGCGGTGCACGGAGAGGGGCCTCGGCTTGTACACCAGCCGGGTCCCGTCGGCGAAGCGCAGCAGCATCACGCTCCGGCCGCCCCGGTGCCCGTCGCCGGCGCCGGGCTCGACGCCCACGAGCGGCCCCGGGCCCCCGTCGGACCCCGCCAGGAGACCGGCGGTCAGACGGGCGTGGTCGTCCGCCAGCCGCTCCAGCGCCTCCGCGACGGCGTCCGCCGCGTCCAGCGCCGCCCGCCCCAGGATCCGCGCCAGCACCGGCCGGCCGGCCAGCAGGGCCGTCAGACCGCGCCGGGACGCGGTGCGCCCCAGGAAGTCCCGGAACCGGGCCCGCGGGTCGTCCCCGTCGAGCCGCCCGGCGCTGCGTGCCCCGTACAGCTCCAGCACCAGCGTCCGCGCCGCCGTCCGCGCCAGCCTGCCGGCGAGGTGCCTCTCCAGGTCGTCCCGCACGGCGGTCATGTCCACGAGCCCGCGCGCCCGCTCCGGCACGGCCCGCTCCAGGCGCTCCCCCGCGCATGCGGTGAAGGGCCGCAGCACCCACGCGAAGCCGCTCAGCCCCGGATGGTCGCCCGCGGGCGCCACGGCCTCCTCGGGCGCGAGCGCCGAGGCCTCCTCGGCGAACGCGGCCCAGTCCGGCCGCCCTTCACCCCCGCCGACGAGGCCGGCCGCCCACCACCGCTCGACCGCCGCCAGCGCCACGCCCCCGGCCCGCCCCTGCCCAGCCACCCTCGCCCCTGTTCGTCCCGGTCCACCGCCCCGCGCCACGCCCGATCCTGGTACGGGGGCGCCTCGCCCGCATGGGGAAGAGTCCCCCATGTTTTCCGCCCCGCCACGACGCCACCCCGGCCGGCAGCGGGCGCCGGCGGCGTCCCCCGGTGCCTCGCCGTCGCGCCATCCCTCCCTCTACCGGCCGTATGCCGCCGCCCAACCGTTTCCATACCGGCCGGCCGTAGCGTCGGCCAGGACCGTTGTGGCCGCCCCGTACCGTCCCCGCGAGGAGATTCCCGTGCTCGAAGGCTTCGCCGAAGCGCTCGCGGACCGGGAGTACTACCTGCCGCTGCCCCGCGTGGCCGATCCCGGGCCGCGCTTCGCGCCCGGCGAGGTGCCGCCGGGGACGCGCGGCACCGCCCAGGGCATCTGGACGGTCTGGGGCGGTCCGCGGACCGGGTTCGCCGAGCAGGGCTGGAAGATCCACGTGTCGGCGCGGCTGGACCGGGCGCAGCACGTGCTCGACACGGTGGCCGGGATCTGCTTCGCCGAAGGCGTGCCGTTCAAGCACCTGAGCGCCCGGCTGTTCTTCCTGTTCCTCCACCACAAGCACGCCGCGCGGGTCCAGGCGGGCAAGTTCTGCGCCGTCTACCCGCCGGACACGGCGACCGCCCGCCGGCTGCTGGAGCGCCTGCGCGACGCGCTCGACGGGGAGGAGGGACCGTACGTCCTCACCGACCGGCGCTTCCGTGACTCGCGGACGGTCCACTACCGCTACGGCTCCTTCGGCGACCACAGCCGGATGCGGGCCGACGGCACCCGGGAGCAGCTGGTCCGCGACGGCTCCGGCCGCTCGGTCGTGGACCTGCGGCTGCCCGCCTTCCAGCTGCCCGCGGGGATCACCGACCCCTTCGTCGAGGAGGAGGAGCAGCCGCACGCGGGCCCGATCCTCATCCGCGACTACGAGGTGACCCGCGCGGTGCGCCTGAGCAACGCCGGCGGCACCTACCAGGCCGTGGACCGGCGGACCGGCCGCACCGTCTTCCTCAAGGAGGCCCGCGCCCACAACGGCCTGGTCTTCGACGGGACCGACGCACAGCAGCGGCTGCGGCACGAGTACGACGTGCTGCGCGCGTTGCACGCGGCCGCCCCCGGGGTGGGCCCGGAGCCGCTGGACCACTTCACGGAGTGGGAGCACGACTTCCTCGTCACCGAGTTCGTGGCGGGGCAGCCGCTGGTGGGCTGGCTGAGCCGGTCCTCCCCGCTGGCCCGCGCCGACCGCACGGCCGAGTCCGTCGCCGCGTACTACGGGGCGTGCCGGCACCTGCTGGCCGGGCTGGACGCCGCGCTCGGGAGGCTGCACGCCGCCGGCTACCGGTTCGGTGACCTCAGCCTGGGCAACATCCTGGTCACGCCGTCGGGCGAGGTCCGGCTGGTGGACTTCGAAGCGGCCTCGGCGCTGTCCGCGGCACCCTCCGGGATCGGCACTCCCGGGTTCGCGCCGCCGCCCGGCCTGCTCCGGGCCGACCCCGATCCGCTGCTGCAGGACCGGTACGGCCTGGCGGCGGTCGCGCTCTCCTTCCTGGCGCCGTTCCACGAGATCGCCGAACACGCGCCCGCCAACCTGGTACTGCTGCGCCGCGACCTGGCGGACGTGGCTCCGCCGCAGGACCTGTGGCAGCGGGCGACCGCCTTCCACCTGGCGGAGGGCGGGGCGCAGGGCCTGGCGCAGGAGCAGGCTCAGGACCGCGCGCAGGACCGGGACGGCGCCGGCCGCCCGCCCTCCCCCGCCGAGCTGGACGCCGATCCGCGCGGCTGCCTCACCCGGCTGGCCGACGAGGTGACCGCGGGGCTGCTGGAGACGGCCGACGCCGACCGGCCGGACTGGGCCTTCCCGCCCTCGCCCGAGGCGTTCCGGACCAACAACGTGTGCCTGGCCTACGGCACGGCCGGGGTGGTGCACGCCCTGCACCGTGCCGGGGCCCCGGTGCCGGAGGGGATCCGCGAACGGCTGCGCCGCGACGCGCTGGCGCTGCGCGACGCGCTGCCCCCCGGACTGCTCGTCGGCTCGGCCGGCATCGCCCGGGTGCTGGCCGGACTCGGCCGGCTGGACGAGGCCGTCGACCTGCTCCGGGACGCCGACGGCCACCCGCTCACCGCCTCCTGCGGCACGTTGGCCGGCGGGCGGGCCGGGGTCGGCCTGGGCTGGCTCGCCCTGCACCGGCTGACCGGGGAGAGCAGCCACCTGGAGCGGGCCGCCGCGGCCGGCGAGGGCCTGCTGCGCACCCCCGACCTGCAGGCCACGCTCGGCGAGCACGACGCCCGCGGCCTGCTGCACGGCCGCTCGGGGCTCGCGCTCTTCCTCCACCGCCTGGCCCGCGCCACCGGCGAGGCCCGCTACCTGGAGGCGGGCCGCCTGCTGCTCCACCAGGAGCTGGAACGAACGTTTCAGCTGGACGACGGAGCCCTGTCCATCTCCGACAACGCGCAGCTCACCCGCGCCATGCCGTACCTCGCCACGGGCGCGGCCGGGGTCGCGGCGGTGCTCACCCGCTACGTGGCGACGTCGCCCGACGAGCGCTGCGCCGCGGCGCTGCCGAGGCTGGTCGCCGGCATCCGGGTCTCCTGCGCCACCAAGGAGGCGGGCCTGTACCGCGGGCTGGCCGGACTGAGCTGGTTCCTGACCGGGCACGCCGAGCTCACCGGCACGGACGCCGCCCGCCGGGACGCCGTCCGGGCCGCGACCGGCCTGCTGAAGTACGCGGTCCCGTACAGGCGCGGGGTCCGCTTCCTCGGGGCGGGTTCGCAGCGGTTCACCGCCGACCTGTCCAGTGGTGGGGCCGGCGTCCTGCTGGCCCTGCACCGCGTGCTGGCGGGCCCGCTCCTGACGGAGCCCCGGCACGCCCGTCCCCCGGTCCCGGCCGCCGGTTGACGGCACCGGGCGGGCCTCCCGTGAACGCCTGGGCACGGCGGTGAACAGCTCCGTGCCGAGGTCTGCAGTGACCGACCGATACGACCCGAGAAGAAAGTGGTGAGCACCATGAGCCAGATCCTCGCGCTCCAGTCCCTGGACACCGAGCCGGAGTCCGCGTTCCTCCCCCCGTGCTTCAGCGTCGCCTGGAGCATCACGGACATCTTCCCCGAGCCGATGTAACGAGCCGGTACTCGGGAGGGCCGGGACCGGTGGCGCGGCCACCGGTCCCGGCCCGGTGCCCCGTACGGCCCACGGGTCACCGGCGGCCGGGTACGTACTTGTAGCCGACGCGGCGCACGGTGGAAATGCGGCCCCGGTGGGCCGGGCCGAGCTTGCGGCGCAGCCGGGCCACGTGGACGTCGACCGTGCGACCGTCGCCGATGTGCCCGTACCCCCAGTGCGCGAGATGAGGGCATCACGCGTGTGGACCGTGTGCGGGTGGGTCACGAAGTGGGCCAGGAGGTCGAACTCCAGGCAGGTGAGCTCCAGTTCGCGCCCGTCGACCTCGACCTGCCGACGTGCCCGATCGACCCGGATGACGTCGTCGGAGTGGACGGGGCCGGCCTCGGGGCGCAGGTCCGGCAGGGGCGCGGGAGTCGGCGGCGCCGAGGGCTCCTGCGGCGTACGAGCACGGGCTCAGACGGGGACATGGCCACATCGTGAGGTGCGCGACGGGCACCCGCCCATACTTCCCTACTGATTCCACAGGAATTGTGCACCGGGGGCCGGATCGCCGGCAGGGGCCGGTGCGGTCCAGTCCCGTCTCCCATGGCGGGACCGAGTTGTCCACCATTCGATCACGCTCTTGCCGGGCGGGCCGCTTCGAGGAAATATTCCTATCAATCCGATGGGAAAGGTGGGATTCAAGTGGAGTGCGGCCCGTCGGCGATGCCCGTGGCGACGGGAGCGAGCACTCCCGGCGGCCGTCCCACCGGCCAGTCGCCCCACTCACTCCTGCGCACCGTCCGCGACGTGGCGGACGACCTCGCCGCGGACGCCCTCGGCCGCGACCGGGCGGGCAGGCCACCGACCGACGAGCTGGCCCGGCTGCGCGAGGCCGGCCTGCTGGCAGCCCTCACCCCGCCCGGACCCGGCCGAGGCGCCGACTGGAAGACCGCCTGCACCGCGATACGGGAGATCGCGGCGGCGGACAGCTCCGTCGGCGCGGTACTCGCCCGCCACTACGGGTACGCATGGAGCGCGCGCCTCCACGCGGGTCGCCACCACACCGGCCTCGAAGAGGAGTCGGTTCGCGCGCAGTGGCTGTGGACCGGAGCGGTCCGCGGTTCCGTGCCCCACGACGGCACCGAAGGCCCGGACCTGGCACTGAGGCCGCGGGGCGTCGGCTACGTACTGAGCGGGCGCCGGGCCGTGGACACGGCGGCGGCCCTCGCCGACCAGATCGTGGTGGACGCCGTGTGCGCCGTGACCGGTGACGTCCTGGTCGTGCGCATCGCCCCCGGCGCGCGGGGCGTGACCGTCGAAACCGTGCCCGACCGCCTGGGGCAGCGCGTGGCCGGCGCGGGTGAGGCCGTCCTCGACCGGGTCACCGTCGCACCCGGACAGGTACTGGGCCGTCGCCCCCGGGACGCGGAGTCGGCCGCCCCCGTCGGCGCGCTCGCCGACGCGGCCGTGCGGCTGGCCCTGTGCCACGTCGGCCTCGGCATCGCCGAGGGCGCCCTCACCGAGGCGCGCGACCTCAGCAGGAGCGGCCGCGGCCACCGCCTGCCGGGCGACCCGGACCTCCTGCTGACGTACGGAGAGCTCGCCTCCGCCGTACAGACGGCCACCGCCGTGGTCGGCCGGGCGACGGCGGCGACGGCACAGGCCCTGGAGGCGGGTGCACACCGCGACTCCGAGGAGGCCGCGGGCGTCGCGGCCCTGGTCGCGAACGCCGAGACGGTCACGCCGAAGGCAGCCCTGCTGGTCTCCACCCGGGTGCTCGAGCTCGGCGACGCCCCAGGGCTGGACCGGTTCTGGCGCAACGCCCGCGTCCTGACCGCCCACCTCCCGGTCGCCCAGCGCCTGCGCTCCATCGGCGAGCACTACCTCAACGGCCCGCACCGCGTGGGGGCCGCGGCCTTCGGCTGACCCGCAACCGACACGGCCCCGAGCCGTGCGGGATAATGTCCGCATGCGGATCTCAGCCAGGGCGGACTACGCGGTACGTGCCGCACTGCAGCTTGCCGCGTCCCAGAACGACGCACCACTCAAGGCCGAAGCCATCGCCGACGCCCAGGACATCCCGCACAAGTTCCTCGAAGGCATCCTGAACGACATGCGCCGCGGCGGACTCGTACTCAGCCAGCGCGGCGGCAACGGCGGCTACCGGCTGGCCAAGCCCGCCCGGTCGATCACCATCGCGGACGTCATCCGCGTCGTCGACGGCCCGCTCGTGTCGGTGCGCGGGGTGCGTCCCCCGGACCTGTCCTACACCGGGCCCGCCACGTCGCTGCTGCCCCTGTGGGTCGCGCTGCGGGCCAACGTGCGCGAGATCCTCGACGGTGTGACGCTGGCCGACGTCGCGGCGTCCGAGCTGCCCGCTCACGTGTCCGAGCTGGCCGAGGCCACCGATGCCTGGGTCAATCCCTGACCCCTGCCCCACCTGCACTTTCTCGTATCCCGAGATGACTTTGTCCACTATGTGATCCACCCCTTGGGGGCGGATGCGTCGCTCTGCCAAGATGCCTACCAGCCCGGTAGGAAAACTAGGGATCTTGGGGAGGCGACCGTGCGGACACCACATCACGCAGACCTGACGTCGCCCCTGACCTGCCGTCGGCACATCGACCTGCTCCGCACCTCCAGCGCCATCTGTCGACCCGTCTGACACCCGCTGCAGGATCCGGCCGCACGCCCAGCGCACGGACCTGCGCCGCGTCACGCCCCTTCGCCCCGGCCGGACGGTCGACCGTCCGCACCTCCGGTGCGCGTTCCACGTGCCCGCACGCGTTGCACGGGCCCGGCATCCAGACCCAGGACGCCCCGCCCCGGCACCCCGCCGTCCACCGACCCCGCGACCGCGGTCCCGTCGCCGACGGCCGGGAACGCCGGAGCTGCGCACCGACGGCCGCGCGTCGCCCCCTTCCGCACTTCCCTGAACACCATCCCGTGAAAGGACACCCCCGTGTCTGCCGCAAGACCGCACACCACCCTGCGCCGTTCCGTCCTCGCCGCGGCCGTCCTGCCGCTGCTGATCGGCTCGCTGGCCGCCTGCGGCTACGGCTCGAAGGCCGCCGAGGACGAGAAGAAGGACGCCAAGTCCAACGTCGCGGCCACGGGCGAGAAGCTCTCCGCCGACACGGTCCGCATCGGCTACTTCCCCAACCTCACCCACGCCACCGCGCTGGTGGGCGTCCAGGAAGGCCTGATCGCCAAGGAGCTGGGCGGCACCAAGCTGGCCACACAGACCTTCAACGCCGGCCCCTCCGAGATCGAAGCCCTCAACGGCGGCTCCCTCGACATCGGCTTCATCGGCCCCTCCCCGTCGAT
>NZ_JBIVNX010000038.1:0-77337 GCF_044753805.1 Streptomyces sp. NPDC093225 | reverse complement strand
TTCGGGGCTTCGCCCTGGCCTTCGGCCACCTCCGGCCCGGGCCTGCCTCCGGACCAGCCTGCCACGACGCCTCAAGCACCTCCCCCACACACCACACGACCCGCCCGGCATCGCCAAGGATCCGGCAGCCCCGCGTCAGCGTCTGCCGAAGGTGTGCCGCCCGGCGCCGCGAGCCCGGGAGCCCCGACCCCGTGCACCATCTCGCGGGAGTGCCGCCCCGTGGTGTGTGGGGGAGGCGCTTGACGGGGCATGGCAGGCTGGTCCGGAGGCGGGCCCGGGCCTGGGGTGGCCGAAGGCCAGGGGCGGAGCCCCCTTGCCCCAGGGGTGGGCCTGCCGCAGGGCCCGCAGGCCATGCCCCGTCAAGCGCCGAGGGGACCCACACACCACGGGGCGGCGGCTGAGGTCCGCCCGAACCCGGTGGATCGGGAGGTCGGCCCGCCCCCCACCGACACGCCGAACGCCCCGCGCGATGTGTCGCGCGGGGCGTTCCTCGTCGTACGGGAGGGGCCGGCGGATCAGTCGCCGATCAGGGCGTCCACGAAGGCGCCCGGCTCGAACGGCGCCAGGTCGTCCGCGCCCTCGCCGAGGCCGACGAGCTTGACGGGGACGCCGAGCTCGCGCTGGACCGCGACGACGATGCCGCCCTTGGCGGTGCCGTCGAGCTTGGTCAGCACGATGCCGGTGATGTCCACGACCTCAGCGAACACACGAGCCTGCACGAGGCCGTTCTGGCCGGTGGTGGCGTCGAGCACGAGCAGGACCTCGTCGAGCGGGCCGTGCTTCTCGACGACGCGCTTGACCTTGCCGAGCTCGTCCATGAGGCCCGTCTTGGTGTGCAGGCGGCCGGCCGTGTCGATGAGGACGACGTCGGCGCTCTCGGCGATGCCCTCCTTGACGGCGTCGAAGGCGATCGACGCCGGGTCGCCGCCCTCCGGGCCGCGCACGGTGCGGGCGCCCACGCGCTCGCCCCAGGTCTGCAGCTGGTCGGCGGCGGCGGCACGGAAGGTGTCCGCCGCGCCCAGGACGACGCTGCGGCCGTCGGCGACCAGCACGCGGGCGAGCTTGCCGGTGGTGGTGGTCTTGCCCGTGCCGTTGACGCCGACGACCATCACGACGGCCGGGGTCTCCAGGCCGCTCTCGGTCTTGAGGGAGCGGTCCATGGCGGGGTCGATGAGGGCGACGAGCTCCTCGCGCAGCAGGGTGCGCAGCTCGTCGGGGGTACGGGTGCCGAGCACCTTGACCCGCTCGCGCAGCCGGTCGACCAGCTCCTGGGTGGGGGCGACGCCGACGTCGGCGACGAGGAGGGTCTCCTCGATCTCCTCCCAGGTGTCGTCGTCGAGGTGCTCGCGCGAGAGCAGGGTCAGCAGGCCCTTGCCGAGCGAGTTCTGGGAGCGGGCGAGGCGGGCGCGCAGCCGGACCAGGCGGCCGGCCGTGGGCTCCGGCACCTCGATCGCGGGGGCGGCCTCGGCCTCCTCCGCGGTGACCGGTTCCTCGACGGTGACCGGGGCCTCGGGGGCGGCGGTGCCGGCGTCGGGGAGGTCGACCTCCTCGATCGTGCGGCGTGGCTCTTCCGCCGTCTCGACGGCGTCCTCGCCCACCTGCGGTTCGGCGGGCGGGGCGGTGATGGTCGGGGTGACCGTCGGCGCCGAGGGCGGCAGCTGCTTCTTCTTGCGGCTGCTGACCACGAGCCCCGCGATCGCGCCGACCGCGACCAGGGCGATGACTACAGCGAGAATCAGGATTTCCATAACCGCTTCAGTATGCGTGACCCCGCCACCCACCCGTGGGGCGCGCGCCGGGCCCGCGGAGCCCCGTGGCCCTGTGTTTTCCTACAGGGCCGGCCGCCTCCGTCGACGGCCCGCCGGGACCCTGTGCAACTGACGTGACGTCAGCTACCGTCCCCCTTCGCCACCCACATCCGGCGGAGGGGGACTTCCCATGCCCATCACCGTGGCCCGGTTCAACCTCGTCGACCCCGACGGCACCCCCGAGACCCTCGCCGCCCGCTACCAGGCGGCGGTGGAGATGGCCCGGTACGCGGACGACCGCGGGATCGACACCGTCCAGACCGAGGAGCACCACGGCACGGACAACAACTGGCTACCCTCCCCCTTCACCTTCGCCGGCGCGGTCCTCGGCGCGACCCGGCGGATCGCGGTGACCGTCTCGGCGATCATCGGCCCGCTGCACGACCCCCTGAAGGTGGCCGAGGACATCGCCGTCCTGGACCTGATCGGCGGCGGGCGGCTGGTGACGGTGGCGGGCATCGGCTACCGGCCCGAGGAGTACGAGCAGCACGGGGTGGAGTGGGGGCGGCGCGGCCGGCTCCAGGACGAGCTGCTGGAGACGCTGCTGAAGGCGTGGACCGGCGAGCCCTTCGAGTTCCGGGGCCGCACGGTGAAGGTGACGCCGGTGCCCTTCACCCGGCCGCACCCGATGCTGCTGGTGGGCGGCAGTTCGAAGGCCGCCGCGCGGCGGGCGGCCCGGCTCGGGCTCCCGTTCTTCCCGAGCGCGCACCTGCCGGAGCTGGAGGCGTACTACGGGGAGCGGCTCGCCGAGTACGGCACCGAGGGCTTCTGCATGATGCCCGCGCAGCAGACGCCGCTGCTGCACATCGCCGAGGACCCGGACCGGGCGTGGGCGGCGTACGGGAAGCACTTCCTGCACGAGGCGGGGACCTACGCCTCCTGGCAGTCCAAGGACATCCGCTCGGCGGTGCGGTCCGGCGCCCGCACGGTGGAGGAGCTGCGGGCCGAGGGGGTCTACCGGATCCTGGCGCCGGAGGAGGCGGTGGCGTACGCGCGCGGGGCGGGCGAGGCGGGGAACTTCGTGCTGCACCCGCTGTGCGGCGGGATGCCGGTGGACGAGGGCTGGCGGAGCCTGCACCTAATGTGCGAGCGGGTGCTGCCCGCACTCAAGGCCTGAAGCAGGCCGGCCCGCCGGGCACGTGCCGCGGGCCGGACGCGCGCGTACGGGCGCCCGGGCCGACCGGACGACGTGGCGCTGCCCCGGACCGATCGGCGGTCCGGGGCAGCGTCCTTGGTACGAGGAGAGGGGCCGGCGGGGGTTTAGCCCATCTCCTCCAGCGCCTTGCCCTTGGTCTCCGGCACCCATTTGAGGACGAACGGGATCGAGAGCACGGCGAAGCAGGTGTAGATCACGTAGGCGCCCGACAGGCTCCAGTCGGCCAGGGTCGGGAAGCTGACGGTGATGGCCCAGTTGGCCATCCACTGCGCGGCGGCGGCCACACCGAGGGCCGCGGCCCGGATGCGGTTGGGGAACATCTCGCCGAGCAGCACCCAGACCACCACGCCCCAGGAGAGGGCGAAGAAGAGGACGAAGGAGTGCGCGGCGACCAGGGCGATGGTGCCCTGGGTCTCGGGCATGGAGATCTCGCCGCCGACGTCGGTCTTGTACGAGAAGGCCCAGGCGGCGACGCCGAGGGAGACGGCCATGCCGGCGGAGCCGATCAGGGCGAGCGGCCTGCGGCCGATCCGGTCCACGAAGATCATCGCGATCACGGTGCCGATGATGTTGATGATCGACGTGGTGAAGGAGTAGAAGAACGAGCTGCTCGGGTCGATGCCCACGGACTGCCACAGCGAGGAGCTGTAGTAGAAGATCACGTTGATGCCGACGAGCTGCTGGAAGACGGACAGCCCGATGCCGACCCAGACGATGGGCAGCAGGCCGAAGCGGCCGCCGAGCAGGTCCTTGAAGGTGGACTTGACCTCGGAGTGCATCGCGGTGCGGATCTCCGCCACGCGCGCGTCGACGTCGCTCCGCTCGCCCTCGACCTCGCGCAGGACCTTCTTCGCCGCCTCCTCGCGGCCGGCCGAGATCAGGAAGCGCGGCGACTCGGGGATCACGAAGGACAGCAGGCCGTAGATCACGGCCGGGACGACCATGACGCCCAGCATCCACTGCCAGGCCTCCAGCCCGCCGATCGTGCCGCGCTGCTGGCCGTCGGCGAGGTTGAGGATGCCCCAGTTGACCAGCTGGGAGATGGCGATGCCGGTCACGATGGCGGCCTGCTGGAACGAGGCCAGGCGGCCGCGGTAGGCGGGCGGCGAGACCTCGGCGATGTACGCGGGGCCGATGACGGAGGCCATGCCGATGCCGAAGCCGCCGATGACGCGCCACATGGCGAGGTCCCACAGGGCGAACGGCAGGGCCGAGCCGATGGCGCTGGCGCTGAACAGCACGGCGGCGATCTGCATCACGCGGATGCGGCCGATCCGGTCGGCGAGCCGGCCCGCGGCGGCGGCGCCGATGGCGCAGCCGATCAGCGCGGCGGCGATCACCTGGGCGAGGGCCTCCGAGCCGATGTCGAAGCGCTCCCGGATCGCCACGACGGCGCCGTTGATGACGGAGCTGTCGTAGCCGAAGAGGAAACCGCCCATGGCCGCGGCCGCCGTGATGAAGATGACGTGGCCGAGGTGGTCGGGTGCGGACGCCCGGCCGGGGCCCGACGCGGGCTCCTGCGCTGTGCTGGTCAAGGTGTGCTCCTGCGTGCCCGGCTGCGGCGGCGGGCGGGTGGGGTGTGTCGTCGTCCGATACCAGTGGCGCACAGCTCAAGATCGCGCGCATCTGAAGACGAGGGGCAGCGCACGGAAGCCTATGTGTTCAGTTTTTTAAGTCAATACCCAGCCAAGGGTCGCCCCCGCCGTATCTCATAGGCACTTTCATTCAAGACTTGAACAGAAGTGATCCGGAGGTCCGGCGCGCCCCGAGGTTCACCGGAGCCGCTGGCTGATGACCTTCGAGACGCCGTCGCCCTGCATCGAGACCCCGTAGAGCGCGTCCGCGACCTCCATCGTGCGCTTCTGGTGCGTGATCACGATCAGCTGCGAGCTCTCCTGGAGCTCCTGCATGATCCGGATCAGCCGCTGGAGGTTGGTGTCGTCGAGGGCCGCCTCGACCTCGTCCATGACGTAGAACGGGCTCGGCCGCGCCTTGAAGATCGACACCAGCAGCGCGACCGCGGTGAGCGAGCGCTCGCCGCCCGACAGCAGCGACAGCCGCTTGACCTTCTTGCCCGGCGGGCGCGCCTCGACGTCCACGCCGGTGGTCAGCATGTCGTCGGGATCGGTGAGGACGAGGCGGCCCTCGCCGCCCGGGAAGAGCCGTGAGAACACGCCCTCGAACTCCCGGGCGGTGTCGCGGTAGGCCTCGGTGAAGACCTGCTCGACCCGCGCGTCCACCTCCTTCACGACCTGAAGCAGGTCGGCCCGGGTCTTGCGGAGGTCCTCCAGCTGCTCGCTCAGGAACTTGTGCCGCTCCTCCAGCGCCGCGAACTCCTCCAGCGCGAGCGGGTTGACCTTGCCGAGCTGCTGGTAGGCGCGCTCGGCCGCCTTCAGGCGCTTCTCCTGCTGGGCGCGCACGAACGGTCCCGGGCGGTTGCGCGGGTGCTCCGGGTCCTCGGGCAGCACCTCCCCCTCGGCGGGCGGCGAGGGCGGTACCGGCTGGTCGGGACCGTACTCGGCGACCAGGCCGGCGGGCTCGACGCCCAGCTCCTCCAGGGCCTTGGTCTCCACGGCCTCGATGCGCAGCCGCTTCTCGGCGCCGAGCACCTCGCCGCGGTGGACGGAGTCGGTGAGCTTGTCGAGTTCGCCCTTGAGGCCGCGGCCGCGGTCGCGTTCCCGGGCCAGCTCCTGCTCGCGCACGACCTTGGCCCGCTCGGCGGCGTCGCGCTCACGGGCGCTGCGTCCGACGGAGACCTCGATGTGGCGCAGCAGCTGGCCCGCGCCGTCGGCCACGGCCGAGGCCACGTCGGCCTCGTGCCGGCGGCGGGCGCGGCGCTGCTCGGCCCGGGCCCGGGCCTCGCGCTCGGCGCGGGCGCCGCGGTCGAGGGCGTCGGCCCGGCCGGCCAGGCCCTTGACCCGCTCCTCGTGGGTGCGCAGCTGGAGCCGGGCCTCCATCTCGGTCTGCCGGGCGTTGGCCCCGTCGGCGGCGAGCCGGTCGCGCACCGCGTGGTCCGGCTCCTCGTCGACCGGCGTCTCCTCGGCCGTGGCGAGCCGCTCGGCCAGTTCCTCGGCCTGGGCCAGGGCCTCCTCCACGGCGTCCCGGGCCCTGGCGGTCGCGGCGGCGCTGCGCTCGGCCTCGCCCGCGGCCGCCCGGGCCTGCCCGGCGAGCCGGCCGAGTTGCTGTGCGTGGCCGGACCGTTCCTTCTCCGCCGCGCGCCGGCGCCGGCCCAGCTCCTCCACCCGCGCGGCGCACTCGGCCCGCCGCGCCGTGGCCTCCTCCCGGCGCACGGTCAGCCCCGCGCAGCGCTCGTCCAGTCGGGCGAGCTCCGCGGCGGCCTCGTCCACGGCCGCCCGGACCTCCAGGAGGCTCGGTGCGCCGGCGGAACCGCCGTGCGCGAGGTGCGCCCCGAGGACGTCCCCGTCCTCGGTGACCGCCACGACCCCGGGCCGCTCGCGCACCAGCGCCTCGGCCTCGTCGAGTCCGGGTACGACGACGTGGTCCCGCACCACCCACCGCGCGGCCGCCACCACGCCGGCGGGCCCCGCCAGGAACTCGCCGACCCCCGGCGCCCCGTCGAGCTCGGCCACGCACGGGCCGCCCCGGCCCGGCGCCGCCCCGGCCGACGCGGCTTCGGGCGCGGGGTGGGGGGGCTCCCCCTCGGCTCCGCCTCCGACGAGCGGCACACCGACCGGCGCCGGCGCTCCGCCCGGCCCAACCGGCCCAACCGGCCCGCCGGGACCGTGCTGGGCCGGTACGGCGCCGGCGGGGCGGGCGGCTTCGGCCGGGCGGCCGGTGATCAGGAGCGTCGCGCGGCCGGCGTCGCCGTCGCGCAGGTGCCGCAGCGCAGCCGCCGCGGCCGCCGGGTCGGCGACGGCGAGGGCGTCGGCGGCGGCCCCCAGCGCGGCCGCGACCGGGATCTCGTACCCCGGTGCGACGGACAGCAGTTCGGCGGCCGGACCGAGCACGCCGGCGAGCCGGTCCCGGGCCGCCAGCAGCGCACCCGTGCCGTCCTTGCGCCGCAGCCCCAGCGCGAGGGCCTCGCGGCGGGCCGCCACCGCCGCCCGCGAGCGCTCCGCCCCGGCCAGTTCCTCGCGGGCCGCGCCGAGTTCGGCCTCCGCCGCGGCGAGGGCCTCCCGGGCCGCCTCGTACTCCTCCCCCAGCGACGTGTCGCCGGCCTCCAGGTCCTCGACCTCGGCCCGCAGTTCCTCGTACTCCTCCTGTGCGGTCACCGCCCGCTCGGCCGCCGCGTCCCGCGCCTGGGCGAGCCGGTCGATCTCGGCCTGCGCGGCCGCGGCCCGCGAGCGGGCGGCGGCCACCTGACCGCTGAGCCGCGCGAGCCCTTCGCGCCGGTCGGCGACGGCCCGCGCGACGTCCTTCAGCCGCCGCTCCTCCACGGCCAGTTCGCGCTCCAGTTCGGCACGGTGGGCGACGGTGTCCTCCAGGGCCCGCTCCGCGGCCTCCAGCGCGGCCGTCAGCTCGGCCTCCTGCTCCCGGATCCGGGCGGCCTCGCGCTCCATGTCCTCGGGGTCGCGGCCGCGCCGCTCCTCCTCCGCCGGCGCGGTCGCACTGCGCACCCGGGCCTGGGCCAGCGACGCGGTGCCCCGCACCCGCTCGGCCAGCTGGGACAGTTCGTGCCAGGTCTGCTGGGCCTGCCGCAGCCGCGGCGCCAGCTCCCGCACGGCCTCCTCCAGTTCGGCCTCACGGCGCAGCGCCTTCGCCAGTTCGGCCTCGGCGGCCTCCTTGCGCTCCTTGAGCGCGGCCTCGTCGGCGACCTCGGCGGCCAGCGCGGCCCGCAGCGTCACCAGGTCGTCGGCCAGCAGCCGCAGCCGCGCGTCGCGCAGGTCGGCCTGGATGACGGCGGCCCGCCGGGCCACCGCCGCCTGCCGGCCGAGCGGCTTGAGCTGCCGGCGCAGTTCCTCGGTCAGGTCCTGGACGCGCGCGAGGTTCGCCTGCATCGCGTCGAGTTTGCGGAGCGCCTTCTCCTTGCGCTTGCGGTGCTTGAGGACGCCGGCGGCCTCCTCGATGAAGGCCCGGCGGCCCATCGGGTCGGCGTGCAGGACGGAGTCGAGCTGTCCCTGTCCGACGATGACGTGCATCTCGCGGCCGATGCCGGAGTCGGAGAGCAGGTCCTGGATGTCGAGCAGCCGACAGGTGTCGCCGTTGATCTGGTACTCGCTGCTGCCGCCCCGGAACATGATCCGGGTGATGGTGACCTCGGCGTAGTCGATCGGCAGGGCGCCGTCGGAGTTGTCGATGGTCAGCGAGACCTCCGCGCGGCCGAGCGGCGGCCGCCCGGTGGTGCCGGCGAAGATGACGTCCTCCATCTTGCCGCCGCGCAGCGACTTGGCGCCCTGCTCCCCCATGACCCAGCTGAGCGCGTCCACGACGTTGGACTTGCCGGAGCCGTTGGGGCCCACGACACAGGTGATTCCCGGCTCGAAACGCAGTGTCGTGGCGGAGGCGAAGGATTTGAATCCGCGGAGGGTCAGGGCCTTGAGGTGCACGCCGCCGGACTCTACCTTTCACTTCCGGTTTCACCCATGAAGGTGCAGGGCACATCAGACGTTAAAAGAATCCGGCCCCCGTACGGAGGACAGCCACGAGCCGTCCGGGCGAAAGGGCGGCGCGGGGAAAGAGAAAGAAAGAAGGGACGCCGAAGCGTCCCTTGCATAACCCGCGCGCCGTGACGGACAAACCCGTACGCAGCCCGTGCGCAGAAGGCCCCGTACGGATCGCGTCCGTTACGGATCACGCGGAGAGATCACGCGGGAGTAGATGACAGCGAACGTGCGGCTCGTATTGATCAGGTGAGCGCAGGCTCCGCCTTGGGTACGTCGATGTCGATGCTGTCCAGCAGCGATTCTCCCTGCTGCGCGGCGGCCGTCAGCGCGTCGTTCTCGGACTGGATCCGTACGAGCTCGGACTCGAGGTCCTGGACGCGCTGCTGAAGCCGTCGCATCTCGGCGAGGAGTCGCGGGTCGGAACCGCCGACGTAACCGAGAAGCGCCTTTGCCATGATGGATGGTCCTCCACACTGAGTGACCGACCGAAGCGGTGTGGGTCGTGAGGGATTCGCACCCGCGGTGTCCGGCAGTGCCTTCGCGTCACTGCGGTTCTCCTGACAGCACTGCCAAACAGCCAAGGTGCGCGGGGCTTCCAGCGTCTCACCAAAAAGTTTGACGGTCAACACGATCACGCCCTGTATCGGCGGGCGAACCGGCCCTCCGCAGCGGCCAGGAGATCATCTGCGCAGGTCCGGAGTGGCAGCACCGGCGCGAAGGGCTCGCGACACGTCCGGCGGCAGGGGACCGCTGAGATCATCCTCACCTCGAGCCTTCCACGCTCGGGCCTGATCGGCAAGAGGTCTTCACCCTTCGTGATCAGCGGATCGCGAAGCCGTCGTAACCGCCCCGCGGCGCCCCCCATATCTCCGTCACTCCGTCGACCCGCCCGGGCGTGTCCGAAGATCGAAGCCATTCGAGCAGCCGGTGGCAATTCTCACGTTGACCCTCGGCCACCACCTGCACCCGGCCGTCGTCGAGATTGAGGGCGAATCCCTTGAGCCCTCCGATGGTCATCGCGTTCTCCCTGGTGAACCAGCGGAAGCCCACTCCCTGAACACGGCCGCGCACCCAGGCGGTCATCCGCACCTCTTCAGTCATGCGCGAACGCTATCCGTCCGGCCCCGTCCCGAGCACATCGCCCCCTCGCCCGCATGCCGGTACAGTCGCGCAGCAATACCTCTCACCCGTTTGGGTGAGTAAAGGATCACCGCGTACGCGCCCCAAGGCCTTCGGGCCCCCGAGTGTGCGGACGCGAAGGCAAGGAAGGCACTGCCGATGGGACGCCACCGGAGTCCGCGCCCCCCGCGCGGAAAGGGAAACGCCCCCGTACGTACCGGCCTGCTCGGGGTCACCGCCGCCGTCGCCCTCGGGGCGGCCGCGGTCACGTCCGGGCTGGTCCCCGTCGACACGAACTTCATCCTCGGCGGGCACGGCGACTCCGACACCAAGGTGACGGCCCGGTCGGCCGCCTCCTCGACCCCCTCGCACGCGGCCCCGACCGTCACCGAGCAGGTCCGCCACCCGGGCGGGCTGAAGAGCCTGGCGGACAGCGGCGCCTCGGCGACCGGGACCAAGGCCAGGAGCAAGGCGGAGGGGCCGACCCGCTCGGCCTCCCCCTCCGCCTCCCCCAGCCCGTCCGCGAGCGCCTCCGCGAAGCCCTCCCCGAAGCCGAGCCCGGTGAAGGCGACCCCGAAGGAGACCCCGAAGGCGGCGCCGAAGGAGACGAGGGCCGCCGCGCCGAAGGAGGCCGCGCCGAAGGAGGCCGCGCCGAAGCGGGTCGTGCCGACCCCGTCGCGCACGGCCGAGGCGCCGGTGCAGGAGTCCGCGTCCGCCGTCGAGGCGGCCGTGCTGACGCTGGTGAACCAGGAGCGGGCCCGGGCCGGCTGCGGCCCGGTGCGGCAGAACCCTCCGCTCGCGGCCCTCGCCGGGGCCTTCAGCAAGGACATGGCCGTCCGCGGCTTCTTCGACCACACCGACCCCGACGGCAGGAACCCGTGGGACCGCGCGAACGCGGTCGGCATCGGGGGCCTGGGCGGCGAGAACATCGCCCGCGGCCAGGGCGACGCGGCGGCCGTCATGGCGGCCTGGATGAACAGCCCCGGCCACCGCGAGAACATCCTCAACTGCGAGTTCCGCACCCTGGGCGTCGGCGTCTACCTCGCGCCCGGCGGCCCCTGGTGGACCCAGGACTTCGGCTTCTGAGGCAGCGCCCCGACACGGGGCCGTACGTACGCGGACGCCCCCGGCACCTTCTCGGTGCCGGGGGCGTCCGCGGACGTACGGGGGTGCCGGTCGGTGCTCAGGCCGCGGCGACGGCGGCGCGGCCGGCCGCGAACAGGCGGGCGGTCTCGGCGACGCGCTTGCCCAGGTGCTCGGCGGTGGCGATGTCGGCCTTGTGGACGGCGTCCGGGCCCTCGTCCGAGTTGGTCTGGGCGCCGGCGCCGGAGAAGAAGCCGAGGCGGTTCAGGTCGTTCTCGGAGCCGGTGGTGGAGTTCCAGCCCGGCTTCAGGCCCAGGTTCACCCAGTGCATGCCGTGCTGGGCGGCCAGCGTCTGGAAGAACTGCAGGGTGTGCAGCTTGTCGCCGCTCTTGGAGCCGGAGTTGGTGAAGCCGGCCGCCAGCTTGTCCGCCCACTGGTCGGTGAACCAGCGCTTCGAGGTGGCCTCGGCGAAGACGTGGAAGGCGCCCGAGGCGGTGCCCATGTACGTCGGGGAGCCGAAGACGATCGCGTCCGAGGCGTCCAGCAGGGCCCACTGGGCGTCGTCGATCTCGTCGACCTTGATGAGGTGGACGGTCGCACCGGTGTCGGCGGCGCCGTTGCGGACGGCCTCGGCGACGACGGCGGTGTGGCCGTAGCCGGAGTGGTAGGCGATCGAGATGACGGGGGTGTGGGCGGTGCTCACGGCTTCTCCTCAGGTGGACTGCGGTGAGAAAAGGTAAGCACTAACTTTTGGAAAGCGCAACCCTGGAGATGGCGCTTACCTCGGGAGGGCTAACGGGAGTACCCTGGAGGGCATGGAGAGCGTGGAGACCATCACCGCGGGGCCGACGGCCGACGGACAGGCGTGCCGCGGGGCCGAGGACCTGCCGTTCGACGTCTTCGCCAAGGCCTGTCCGTCCCGGGAGACCCTCGGGCACGTGACCGGGCGCTGGGGCAGCCTGACCGTGGGGGCCCTGTACGAGGGCCCGTGCCGGTTCAACGAGCTGCGCCGCCGGGTCGACGGCGTGAGCGAGAAGATGCTGTCCCAGACGCTGCACGCACTGGAGCGCGACGGGATCGTGCACCGCGAGGCGCAGCCGGTGAACCCGCCGCGGGTGGACTACGAGCTCACCCCGCTGGGCCGGCGCGTCGCGGAGCGGCTGCTGGCCCTGATCCACCTCGTGGAGGAGGACATGCCGTCGGTGATGGCGGCGCGCGAGCGGTACGACGCGGAGCACCCGGCCGGCTGACGGACGACCGCCGGTCCCGGGAGACCGGGTCGCCGGGTCCGTCGGGCCGGGGACCTGGTCGCGGGGTCCGTCGGGCCCCGGTGGGTCAGGCCCCGGGGCGCGGGGCCCGCTGGCAGCGCGGGCAGAAGTAGCTGGACCGGTTCATCCAGGGCCGTCTGCGTATCGGGGTGCCGCAGCGGTGGCAGGGCTCGTCCTCGCGCCCGTAGGCGTCCAGGGAGCGGTCGAAGTAGCCCGACTCGCCGTTCACGTTGACGTAGAGGCTGTCGAAGCTGGTGCCGCCGACCTCGAGGGCGGCGTTCATGACGTCCCGCACGTGCCCGAGGAGTTCCGCGCTCCTGGGCCGGGTCAGGGTCGCGGTGGGTCGCTCGTAGTGCAGCCGGGCCCGCCAGAGCGCCTCGTCGGCGTAGATGTTGCCGACGCCGCTGATCAGGGACTGGTCGAGCAGGGCGCGCTTGACGGTGCTGCGCTTGGCGCGCAGGGCCAGGTGGTACGCCGTCTCGTCGAACAGCGGGTCGAGGGGGTCGCGCGCGATGTGCGCGATGACGTCGGGCAGCCCGTCCGGGGTGTTCTCGTGGAGCGAGAGCCCGCCGAAGGTGCGCTGGTCCACGAAGCGCAGCTCGGTGCCGGCGGCGTCGTCGAAGCGGATCCGGATGCGCAGGTGCTTCTCGGCGGGCGCCCGCTCGGGCTGGACCAGCAGCTGACCGCTCATGCCGAGGTGGCCCAGGACGGAGAACCCGCGGCCTTCGAGCGGCAGCCACAGGTACTTGCCGCGCCGCTGCGGCACGCCGAGGGTCTCGCCGACCAGGCGGGCGCCGAAGTCGGCCCCGCCGGCCGGGTGCCGGCGTACGGCCCGCGGGTGCAGCACCTCGACCTGGGCGATGCGCCGCCCCGCCACCCAGCGCTCCAGTCCGCGCCGTACGACTTCGACCTCGGGCAGCTCGGGCAACGCGTCTCCTCGGGTGGAACGGTCCTGCGAGCAGCCTACCGGCGCGCGCGGACCCGCCGGCCGTGCGCCGGAACGGTCACGGTGCCGCCCGGGGACCCCGGGCCCCGGAAACAGCACCGCCCGCCCCCTCGGGAGGGGGCGGGCGGATCGCTACGCGAAGGAAGCTCAGCCGGCGGAGGCGTCGGCAGCGGGTGTCGGCGCCCCGCCGCCCTTCGCCGCCACCTGAGCCGTGGCCGCGGCGGCCTCGGCCGCCTTGCGCTCGTCCGCAGCCGCGCGGATCGCGCGCCATGCGGACTCGGCGGCCTGCTGCTCAGCTTCCTTCTTGCTGCGGCCGGTGCCGGTGCCGTACGAGACACCACCGACGCGGGCGGCAGCTGTGAAGGTCTTCTCGTGGTCCGGTCCCGTCTCGGAGACGAGGTACTCCGGAACGCCGAGGCCCTCGGCCGCGGTGAGCTCCTGGAGGCTGGTCTTCCAGTCCAGTCCGGCACCGAGGTTCGAAGACTTCTCGATCAACGGGTCGAAGAGCCGGTGGACCAGCTCCGAGGCCGCGTCGAGACCTTGGTCGAGGTAGACCGCGCCGATCACCGCTTCAAGGGTGTCGGCGAGGATGGAGGCCTTGTCCCGGCCGCCCGTGCCCTCTTCGCCCCGGCCGAGCCGGATGAAGGAGCCGAGTTCGAGGCCGCGGCCGACCTCCGCCAGTGCACGCGAGTTGACCACCGCGGCCCGCAGCTTGGCCAGCTGGCCCTCGGGCAGGTCGGGGTGGGTGCGGTACAGCGTGTCCGTGACCACCAGGCCCAGCACGGAGTCCCCGAGGAACTCCAGCCGCTCGTTGGTGGGCAGACCGCCGTTCTCGTACGCGTACGAACGGTGGGTCAGCGCACGCACCAGAAGGGCGGACTCGACCTGATAGCCGAGCCGCCCTTCCAGAAGCGTGTGGGACGAGGCCGCGTTGCTGCTGTCTGCCTGCTTCTTAGCGCCGGCAACCTCAGACATTGCGCCTCTCACCAGCCGCTCAGACCGAGAGGACCTGGCGCTTGTTGTAGGTGCCGCAGCTCGGGCACGCGATGTGCTGCTGCTTCGGCTCCTGGCAACGCTCACACGAAACCAGGGGGGTGACCGCAGCCTTCCACTGCGACCGGCGGTGGCGCGTGTTGCTGCGCGACATCTTCCGCTTCGGAACAGCCACGGCTACTTCTCCTGCTTCTCGTCGACGCCGTCCGCGGCGCCGCTCATGTTGTCCTTCTCGTCGTCCTGATCGGTCACGACGAGTCCCTGCAGTGCCGCCCAACGGATGTCGACGGCGTCGTGGTGGTGGTCCGGGTCGTCGTTCAGGCTGAGCCCGCATTCGGGGCACAGTCCGAGACAGTTCTCCCGGCACACCGGCTGCGACGGCAGTGCGAGCACCACCGCGTCCCGCAGCACGGGCTCGAGGTCGAACAGGTCGTCCTCGAGGAAATACCTGTCCTCGTCGTCATCGGCGTCGTCGTCCGGCTCCGCCTTGAGGCGGCCCCGGGCATCGGCGTCAGGGTACGAGAACAGTTCCTGGAAGCGCGCGTTGAGCGTGAGCTCCAGCGGCTCCAGACACCTTACGCACTCCCCCACGGCCTTAGCCACGGTGATCCCTGTGACAAGGACCCCTTCCATGACCGACTCCATGCGCAGGCCGAGCTGCATCGACGCGCCTTCCGGCACTGCGATGACACCGGCGAGGCCGAGGTCGCCCGGGGCGGAGACGGTCCGGGACACCTTGTGCATGGCACCAGGACGCCGACCCAGCTCGCGCGTGTCGAACACGAGGGGGTTGCGGTGGTCGAGGCGGGTGCTCAGGGCCGTTCCTGCTTTCGGACTAGCTGGGGGGCTGCTGCCGCTCCGCCCCGGTGCGGGGCTGCCGCGGGCAGCATGGATCGCGTCGCGATATGCGCGACCGAAGAGACAGGATACCGGGCCCCTCCGTCAGGGCCCAAACCGGCCCGTCACGGCTGGGTGCGGCCCTGCTCGTACTCCCGGAAGCGGTTCATGTCGATCATGCTCGTGTCGAAGAGGCTGGTCTCGTCGAGCGCGGCGTGGGACGGGGCCTGTGCGGGCTGCGGCGGGTGCTGCTCGTGCTGCTGGTAGCCGTACGGGTCGGGCTGGTAGCCGTAGGCGTCCGTACGGTCCTGGTACTGCGGCTGGTACGGGTCCTGCTGGCCGTACCCGTAGCCGTGGCCGTCGGTGCCGTACGAGCCGGTGGCGTACCCGTCCGTGCCGTACCCGGCGTAGGGGTCCTGCGGGGGCGCGTAGGACGGCTGCTCGGGGGCCCCGGCCTGGGCCGGGATGGCCGCCACCGGCGCCGCCGGGTCGGCGAGCCCCGCCAGGAAGTCCGCGTCGCTGGTCGCGGCCCGCGGGTCCGCCGCCGCGTCCTGGGCGGCGATGTGCTCGCCCAGCTCGTCGGTGGCCACCCGGCCCACCAGCTTCTGGCGGCCCCGGCCGACGGCCTCCAGCGTCTTGCTGAGCACCGCCTCGAACGCGCCGAGCTTGGTGTCGACGTACTCGTCCGCCTGCCGGCGCAGCGTCTCGGGGTCGTGGCTGCGCTCGGGGGCGTCCAGGTCGGAGAAGCCGTCCGCGTCCAGGCCCGGGCCGCGGCCCAGGAGCTTCTCGCGGCCGCGGTCCACCGAGCCGATGGTCTTGGTGAGGACCACCTCGAAGTTCGCCAGCTTGCTGTCGACGTAGTCGTCGGCGTCGGCGCGGATCTCCTCGGCCTCGCGGCGGGCCTCGGTGAGGATCCGGTCGGCCTCGGCCTGGGACCGGCGGGCCACCTCGGTGTCGGAGATCAGCGTGCCGCGCTGGACGTGCGCCGACTCGATGATCCGGTCCGCCTCCTGGCGGGCCTGCTCGACGAGCTGGTCGCGGCCTCCGATGAGCTCCTGCGCCCGGGCGAGGGAGCCGGGCAGGGCCGCGCGCACCTCTTCGAGCATGGCGAGCAGCTCGGCGCGGTTGACCACGCACGAGGCCGACATGGGCATGGACCGGGCGCCGGCCACCGTCTCGACGATCTCGTCGAGCTTCTTCTGCACGTCCACCTGTGCTCGCACTCTCTGGGTGGTTCCGGTACGGACGGGACGACTGTACGGCCACCCGGGCCCCGCCCGACACCGACTGACGGACAGTCAGGAACGGTGGGGCGGGCGGGGCCTGCGGGCGGCCGTCGCGTCAGCGCTCGGCGAGCCGCTGCACCAGGGCCGCGTTGACCGTGGGCGGCAGCAGGTGGGAGACGTCGCCGCCCCAGGTCGCGACCTCCTTGACCAGCGAGGAGGACAGGAAGCTGTACGTCGGGTTGGTCGGGACGAACAGCGTCTCGACGCCCGACAGGCCGATGTTCATCTGGGCCATCTGCAGCTCGTAGTCGAAGTCGCTGACCGCGCGCAGGCCCTTGACGATGGCGGGGATCTCGCGCTGCTTGCAGAAGTCGACGAGCAGGCCGTGGAAGGCCTCGACCTCGACGTTCCCGTAGTCGGCCGTGGCCTCGCGGATCATTTCGATCCGCTCCTCGACCGTGAACAGCCCTTTCTTGGACTGGTTGATCATGACGGCCACGTGTACGACGTCGTACAGCTTCGCGGCCCGTCCGATGATGTCGAGATGCCCGTTGGTGATGGGGTCGAACGACCCCGGACAGACGGCGCGGCGCACGCGAACTCCCTCGTTCAAAGGCCCGGTCATGACGGCTCTTCCCTGCTGGAGGCGGCGCGACCGTACCAAAGGGTCCCCTCGCCGTAGCGCCGCGACCGCAGCGGCTCGAATCCGCCGGGCCACGGGAACTCCCCGCCTCGTGTACTGCGCTCCACGGTGACGAGCGCGTCGTCCGCGAGCCAGCCCTGGGCCCGGAGTGTGAGGAGGATCTCGCCAAGATCCTCGTTGGTGACGACGTACGGCGGGTCGAGGAAGGCGAAGTCGTACGGCTCGCCCGGCGCGGGCACGGTCACGACCTGCTCGGCCCGGCCCGCGCGGAACTCGGCGCCCGGCAGCCCGAGCGAGCGGATGTTGTCCCGGATCGTCCGGCCGGCGCGCGGGTCGGCCTCCACGAGCAGGGCGTGGACGGCGCCCCGGGACAGCGCTTCGAGGCCCACCGCGCCGGATCCGCCGTACAGGTCGAGCACGCGCGCCCCGGCCAGCGGGCCGTGCAGGGACTCCCAGGTGGAGAACAGTCCCTCGCGCGCCCGGTCGGAGGTGGGGCGGGTGCCGGTGCCGGGGGGCACGGCCAGTCGGCGGCCGCCGGCCACTCCGGCGATCACGCGGGTCATCTGAGTCGGGCCCTTCTGGGGTGGGGAACGGACGGGCGAGTCCACGATAGGCGCTGGTGGCCGGGCCGGCGGCCGCCCGCGGGTCCGGCCCGGGGTGCGTCAGCCCTTCTCCAGGTACTGCTCCCGCTCGGCGTCCAGCAGGGCGTCGAGGGCGGTGCGCAGCGCCGGCAGGTGCGCCAGCTCGGGATCGGCGGCCACCGTCCGGGCGGCCTCCTCGCGGGCCTGGGCGATGATCTCCTCGTCCTCGATGACGGCCAGCATGCGCAGCGAGGAGCGGACTCCGGACTGGGCCTGGCCGAGCACGTCGCCCTCGCGGCGCTGCTCCAGGTCGATGCGGGACAGCTCGAACCCGTCGAGGGTGGCGGCCACGGCGGCCAGCCGGGCGCGCGCCGGGCTGGCCTCGGGCATCTCGCTGACCAGCAGGCACAGTCCCGGGGCGGAGCCGCGGCCGACGCGGCCGCGCAGCTGGTGGAGCTGGGAGACGCCGAACCGGTCCGCGTCCATGATCACCATCACGGTGGAGTTGGGCACGTTGACGCCGACCTCGATGACGGTGGTGGCGACCAGCACGTGCACCTCGCCGGCCGCGAACCGGCGCATGACCTCGTCCTTGTCGGCCGGGTCCATCCGGCCGTGCAGCACCTCCACCACGAGGCCGGCCAGCGGCCCGGTGCGCAGCCCGTCGGCGGTCTCCAGGACGGCGAGCGGCGGCCGCTTCTCGGCCTCGTCCTCGGCGGACCCGGCCGCCTTCTTCCCGCCCTTCTTCTCGTCCTCCTCGTCCCCGATGCGGGGGCAGACCACGTACGCCTGGTGTCCCTTCCCCACTTCCTCGCGGACCCGCTCCCAGGCCCGGGCCAGGAAGTGCGGCTTGTCCTTGGCGGGGACGACGTGCGTGGCGATCGGCGAGCGGCCGGCCGGGAGTTGGTCGAGCACGGAGGTCTCCAGGTCACCGAAGACCGTCATCGCGACCGTGCGCGGGATGGGCGTGGCGGTCATCACCAGCAGGTGCGGCGGCTGCTTGCCCTTCGAGCGGAGCGCGTCGCGCTGTTCGACGCCGAAGCGGTGCTGCTCGTCGACCACGACCAGGCCCAGGTCGTGGAACTGCACCTTGTCCTCGATCAGTGCGTGGGTGCCGATGACGATGCCGGCCTCGCCGGTGACGAGGTCCAGCAGCGCCTGCCGGCGCGCGGCCGCGCCCATCGACCCGGTGAGCAGCACGACCTTGGTGCCCCGCTCGGACCCGCCGAGCATCCCGCCCTCGGCGAGCTCGCCCATCATCTCGGTGACCGACCGGTGGTGCTGCTGCGCGAGCACCTCGGTGGGCGCCAGCATCGCGGCCTGTCCCCCGGAGTCCACCACCGCCAGCATGGCCCGCAGCGCCACCATCGTCTTTCCGCTTCCGACCTCTCCCTGGAGGAGGCGGTGCATGGGGTGGGCGGTGGCGAGGTCGTCGAAGATCTCCCGGGAGACCTGCTGCTGGCCCTCGGTGAGGGTGAAGGGGAGCTTGGCGTCGAAGGCGTCGAGGAGCCCGTCGGGGGCGGGCTCCCGGGGGACGGCGGGCAGTTGCGTGTCGGCGTACCGGCGGCGGGCCAGGGCGACCTGGAGGACGAACGCCTCGTCCCACTTGAGGCGGTCGCGGGCCTGGGCGATGTCGGCCTTGGTGCGCGGGCGGTGGACCTTGAGGAGGGCGTCGGGGAGGGTGAGCAGCCCGCGGCCCTCGCGCAGCGCGGGCGGCAGCGGGTCGGCGGCGTCCGTGGCGCTGGGCAGCACCGCGTCGACGGCCTTGGTGATCTTCCAGCTCTCCAGCTTGGCGCAGGCCGGGTAGATCGGGATGAGCTGGTTGGCGAAGGCGTCCACCGCGGAGTCGCCGGCGTCGGCGCCGAGCAGCTCGTACGCGGGGTGGGACAGCTGGAGCCGGCGGTTGAACATCCCGACCTTGCCCGCGAACATGGCGCGGCTGCCGGGCAGCAGGTCCTTCTGCGGCTTGTGCACGCCGGAGCCGAAGAAGACCAGCTGGAGCCGGCCGTACCCGTCGGTGATGGTCACCTCCAGGCGTCTGCCGCGACCGCCGTTGAAGGTGTGCACGCGGGCGTCGGCGACCTGCGCGACCACCGTCACGTGTTCGTCGAGCTGCTCCCCGAGCTCGGCGAGCGGGGTGAGCTCCCCGCGCTCGGCGTACCGGCGCGGGTAGTGGTGGAGCAGGTCGCCGACCGTGTGCAGGTCGAGGTTCTCGGCCAGCACCTTGGCGGTGGCGGGGCCGAGCGACTTCTTGAGGGGTTCGTCGAGCGCGGGCACGTGTTCCATTGCACACCATCGCGCCGACAGTCCCGCCCGTGGCGGGCCCGTCCCGGCCCGGTGCGGTCCTTCTCGCCGCCTTCTCGCCGCCTTCTCGCCGCCTACTCGACGCCGATGAGCAGCGGTGCGGAGTGCCGGCCGCCGCGGTAGACGGCCGTGTCGACGGCCAGGTGCCGCTCGCGGACGTAGGCCTCCAGGCGCTCGGCGAGGGCGTCGGGCACCTCGGGGCCGAGGACGAGGGTGACGAGTTCGCCGCCGGAGCCGAGCATGCGGGCGAGCACGGCCTCGGCGGTGTCGGGCAGGGCGGTGCCGATGACGGCCACGTCGCCGTCGATCAGGCCGAGCACGTCCCCGGCCTGGCAGAAGCCGGCGGAGGTCAGCGACTCCCGCTCGGCGACCGCGAGTTCTCCGTAGCGGGTGGCGCCGGCGGCGGCGGTCATGGCGACGACGTCCTCGTCGAAGCTGCCGTCCGGGTCGTGCACGGCGAGGGCGGCCAGGCCCTGCACGGCGGACCGGGTGGGGACGACGGCGACCCGGACGCCTTCGGCGCGGGCCCGTTCGGCCGCGGCGGCGGCCGGGCCGCGTGCGGAGGCGTCGCCGGGCAGCAGTACGACCTCGCGGGCGTGCGCGCGGCGCACGGCGTCCAGCAGGGCGGCGGCGGTGGGCGGCTCCCCGGCGGGCGCGAGGACGCTGGTGGCCCCGGCCTCGCGGCAGAGCCCGGCCAGGCCCTCGCCGGGGACGACGGCGACGACCGCGCGCTGGACGCGCTCGGCGCGGGCCCGGGCGCGCTGGTCTCCGAAGTGGGTGATCCGGATGCGGTACGGGCGGCCGGCCTCGACGCCGGCCTCGACGGCGGCACCGGGGTCGTCGACGTGGACGTGGACGTTCCACAGGCCCTCGCCGCCGACCACGACGAGGGAGTCGCCGAGTCCGTCGAGCCGGTCGCGGAGCGCGCCGACCGCCCCCTCGGGGGCGTCGAGGAGGTAGGTCACCTCGTAGCCGGGGCCGTCCTCGCCCTCGTGGGAGCACGGCTCGGGGCCGACGGCCGGGCCGGCGGCCGACCCGGGCGCGGCACCGGGGGCGAGGACGGGGCCGGGCGCGGGGTGCTGCCCGGACAGGGCCTCCCACAGGGCGCCGAGCACGGCGACCACCCCGCAGCCGCCCGCGTCGACGACCCCGGCCCGGCCGAGGACGGCCAGCTGCTCGGGGGTGTGCTCGAGGGCGGCCAGGGCCGCGTCGTAGGCGGCCCGGGCGACGGCGGCGGGGCTGTCGCCGACGGCCCGGACGGCGGTGGCGGCGGCCGCGGCCACGGTCAGCATGGTGCCCTCGACGGGGTGGGCCACGGCCTCGTAGGTGGACTCGGCACCGCGGGCCAGGGCCGCGGCCAGCGACCGGGCGGCGTCCGCCTCGCGGGCCTCGGGCCCGGCGGGGACCTCGGGTGCGGCGGTGGCGACCGAGGTGACGGAGGTGCCGGGGATGCCGGGATCGGCGGCCAGGACGTCGGCCATGCCGCGCAGCAGCTGGGCCAGGATCGTCCCCGAGTTGCCGCGGGCGCCTATGAGCGCGCCGCGGGCGTAGGCCCGTACGCACTCCTGGAGGGACGGCGCCCCCGCGGCGGCGGCGAAGACCTCCTCGACGGCCCCGGCGGCCGCCTCGGCGGTCAGGAGCAGGTTGGTGCCCGTGTCCCCGTCGGCGACCGGGTACACGTTGATCGCGTCGATCTCCTCGCGGGCGCGCCCGAGTGCGCTCACCGCCAGGGAGCTCCAGGTGCGGACCGCATCGGCGTCGAGGGTGTGCGGCACGTGCGGCACCGGGCGTTCCTCCTTGGCGGGCGGGGGTCTGCTCCGCAGGGTAACGAAGCGGGAGGGCGGCGACCCCGGGGGCCGTGGGGGTCGTCGCGGGCTGGGAGGTATAGTTTCCGGGAACGGGAGCCGCCGTTGTATGCTGCTCCGGTTGCCCGATGAAAATCGGGCCGTACCCCCGGCAATCCACCTCAGACTCTCTGATCCGGTGCGCCGGATTTCACTGTAAGTGCATCTGAAGTCTTTGGAGTGACCCGTGGCTGCCAACTGCGACGTCTGCGGCAAGGGGCCGGGCTTCGGCAACAACATCTCGCACTCGCACCGCCGTACGCCCCGTCGCTGGAACCCGAACATCCAGCGTGTGCGTGCCGTGGTCGGTGGGACGCCGAAGCGCCTCAACGCCTGCACCTCGTGCATCAAGGCCGGCAAGGTTTCGCGCTGACGCCTTCACGTCGTAGCGCAGCCTGTCCGGTTGCCCGAAGAGCCGGTCCACCTCGGTGGGCCGGCTCTTCGCTTTGCCGTCCGTAGCGACGGCGCGGGCCCGGTGGGGCCGCGTACTCCGGTACGCGGCCCCACCGGGCCCGTGTGCGTGTGTCCCCCGGCCGCGGTCAGCCGCGCCAGCGCCAGGCGTGGTCCACGGGCCCGATGCCGCCGCCCAGTGCGAAGCCGGCGGCGACGGCCCCGGTGACGTACTCCTTCGCGGCCGTCACGGCCGCGGGGACGTCCAGTCCCTTGGCGAGGCCCGCGGCGACCGCGCTGGCCAGGGTGCAGCCGGTGCCGTGGGTGTGCCGGTTGTCGTGCCGGGGGGCGCGCAGCCACAGCTCGGTGGTGCCGTCGGTGAGCAGGTCGACCGCGTCGTGCCCGGCGCCGAGGTGGCCGCCCTTGATGAGCGCCCAGCGGGGTCCGTACGCGAGGATCGCACCGGCGGCCCGGCGCAGGCCGTCCTCGTCGGTCACGACGACGCCGGTGAGCTGCGCCACTTCGTCGAGGTTGGGCGTGGCGACGGTGGCCGCGGGCAGCAGGAGGGTGCGTACGGCCTCCAGGGCGGACGCGGCGAGCAGCGCGTCGCCGTGCTTGGAGACGCCGACGGGGTCGACCACGGCGGGGGCCGGGGTCGCGGCGATCAGCCGGGCCACGGTCTCGACGAGCTCGGCGGAGGCCAGCATGCCGGTCTTGACCGCCTGGACCCCGATGTCGTCGACGACGGCCCGGTACTGGGCCTCGACGGCCTCGGCGGGCAGCTCCCAGGCGCCGCGCACGCCCAGCGAGTTCTGCGCGGTGACGGCGGTCACCACGCTCATGCCGTGCACGCCGAGGGCGAGCATCGTCTTGAGGTCGGCCTGGATGCCCGCGCCGCCGCCGGAGTCGGACCCGGCGACGGTCAGGCACAGCGGCGGCCGGCCGGCCGTGCCGGGGGGCGCGGGTATCACGTGGCGTCCTCGATCTCGCCGCCGAAGTGGTCCCAGCCGCCGGTGCTGTGCCACGGTGCGCCGTCGACGGTCACCTGGGGCTGGGCGGACGGGTTCTGCACCTCGCCGATGACCTTCCAGCGGGCGGGCAGCTTCACGTCGGGCGGGAAGGTCGCGACGATCGCGTGGTCCTCGCCCCCGGTGAGCACCCACTGCAGCGGGTCGACGCCGACGGCCTGGCCGATGTCGTTCATCTGGGTGGGGATGTCGATGGCGGCCGAGTGCAGGTCGATGCGGACCTTGCTGGCCTCGGCGATGTGCCCGAGGTCGGCGACCAGGCCGTCACTGACGTCGGTCATGGCGGTCGCGCCGAGCCCGGCGGCCGCGGGGCCCGCGTGGTACGGGGGCTCGGGGCGGCGGTGCGCCTCCACGAAGGCGCGGGGGGAGCGGAAGCCGCGGGAGAGGACGGCGTACCCGGCGGCGGACCAGCCCAGCCAGCCGGTGACGGCGACCACGTCGCCGGGCTGGGCGCCGGCGCGGGTGACGGGCTCGTGGTTGCGCAGGTCGCCCAGGGCCGTGATGGCGACCGTGATGGTGTCGCCGCGGACCACGTCGCCGCCGACCACGGCGGCGCCGGCGACCTGGCACTCGTCGCGAATGCCGTCCATGAGCTCGGTGGGCCAGGTGACCGGCAGCTCGGCGGGGACGACCAGGCCCAGCAGCAGGGCGGTGGGCACGGCGCCCATGGCGGCGATGTCGGCCAGGTTCTGGGCGGCGGCCTTGCGGCCGACGTCGTAGGCGGTGGACCAGTCGCGGCGGAAGTGCCGACCCTCGAGGAGGATGTCCGTGCTCGCCACGACGCGCCGGTCGGGCGCGGTGACGACGGCGGCGTCGTCGCCGGGGCCGAGCCGTACCGCCGGGGTGGAGGTGAGCCGGGAGGTGAGCTCTCTGATGAGCCCGAACTCCCCCAGCTCGCCCACGGTGCCCTTCATCGCTGTGCTCCTTCTGGCCCAGTGGGCTTGCGGTCGCGAGCCGTCACTGCACTAGGTACCGTCAACAGATACGTCAACTTCTGTTCTCCGTACGCCCCGCCGAGCGCGGCGCCGTACCCCCGGGTCTCCCCGCGGCACACGGCGACGCGGTACCGTGGCGTCCCTTCTTCCCTGGGGTTCCGCCGTGTCAGGTACGGCGTCTTCCCCCGAAGGTTAGGGGAGATGATCCTCGTGGCCGCCCTGGAGGTTCTGTGGTACAGGCGTACATCCTCATCCAGACCGAGGTGGGCAAGGCGTCGCTGGTCGCCGAGTCCATCGCGAAGATCCCGGGGGTGATCCAGGCGGAGGACGTGACCGGTCCGTACGACGTCATCGTGCGGGCCCAGGCGGACACGGTAGACGAACTGGGTCGCATGGTGGTCGCCAAGGTCCAGCAGGTGGACGGCATCACCCGTACCCTGACCTGCCCGGTCGTCCATCTGTAGCCCCCGTCTAGTCTTGGCCGGTGACGTCGATGCGCCTCCGGCTCCTCATGCTGCCCGTACTGGCCGCCGCCCTGG
The DNA here is from genome assembly GCF_044753805.1 of Streptomyces sp. NPDC093225. NCBI lineage: Bacteria > Bacillati > Actinomycetota > Actinomycetes > Kitasatosporales > Streptomycetaceae > Streptomyces > Streptomyces sp. NPDC093225. The sequence continues at coordinate 53,073 of NZ_JBIVNX010000038.1, read as the reverse complement.
CCCTTGCGGGCTGCTCGTCGGGTGACGCGCGGGCGGAGGTCACTCCCCCGCCCGCCCCTCCCGCGGACGTGGCGAAGCTGTGTGCGGCGCTGCACGACGCGCTCCCGGAGACGGTGGCCGGCCAGGACCGGGAGGACCCCGAACCCGCGTCCGATCTGACCGCCGCGTGGGGCGGCGCAGCGATCGTACTGCGCTGCGGTGTCCCGAAGCCCGTCGACCTGATTTCCGCCCTCGCGGACACCAGCGCGGGGCAGGTCGAGGTGAACGGCGTGGGCTGGATGATCGGCAAGCGCCGCGAGGACGGTTCGGTCAGGTTCGTCACCGCGTCGCGCCTCGCCTACGTCGAGGTGGTCGTGGACGAGGAGCACGCCACGGACGCCGGGCTGGTCGTCCCCCTGGGTCCCGCCATCGAGAAGACGGTCCCCCAGGGCGTCTCCTCGTACTGACGCCCCCGCCCCTCCTTCACGTACGGCCGCCCGCCGGGAACTCCCGGCGGGCGGCCGTACGGACGTCGGGGGCCGGCTAGCGCAGGCCGGTCGAGCGGCGCATGGCGGCCTGGATCAGGCGGTCCACCAGCTCCGGGTACGAGACCCCGGACTCCTGCCACATCCGCGGGTACATGGAGATGGGGGTGAAGCCGGGCATGGTGTTGATCTCGTTGATGACGAACCGGCCGTCCTCGGTGAGGAAGAAGTCGGCGCGCACCAGGCCCTCGCAGGCGGCGGCCTCGAAGGCCTCGACGGCCAGGCGCTGCACCTCGGCGGTCTCCTCCGCGGTGAGCGGGGCCGGGACCAGACCGGCGGCCGAGTCGATGTACTTGGCCTCGAAGTCGTAGAAGTCGTGGCTGGAGACCGGCGGGATCTCGGCGGGCACGCTGGCGCGCGGGCCGTCCTCGAACTCCAGGACGCCGCACTCGATCTCGCGACCGCGCAGCAGCGCCTCGACGAGGATCTTGGGGTCGTGGCGGCGGGCCTCTTCGAGCGCCTCGTCGAGACCGGAGAGGTCGTCGACCTTGGTGATGCCCACGGACGAGCCGCCGCGGGCGGGCTTGATGAACAGCGGCCAGCCGTGGTCGCCGGCGAAGTCCACGATCTTCTTGCGGGCGGCGGACGGGTCGGCGTCCCACTCGCGCGGCCGGACGACCGTGTACGGGCCGACCTCCAGGCCGAAGGAGACGAAGACGCGCTTCATGTACTCCTTGTCCTGGCCCACGGCCGAGGACAGGACGCCGGAGCCGACGTACGGGATCCCGGAGAGCTCCAGCAGGCCCTGGAGGGTGCCGTCCTCGCCGTACGGGCCGTGCAGCATGGGGAAGACGACGTCGACCTCGCCCAGGGCCTTGGGGACCGCGCCGGGCTCGGTGTAGACGACCTCGCGGCTGGCGGGGTCGACGGGCAGCACGACGCCGCCGTCGGCGGACTCGGCCAGCTCGGCGACGTTCGGCAGCTTGCGGTCGGCGATGGCCATGCGCTCGGGGGCGTCGGCGGTCAGCGCCCAGCGGCCGTCCGTGGTGATGCCGATGGGCAGCACCTCGTACTTGGACCGGTCGATCGCCCGCAGCACCGCGCCCGCGGTGACGACCGAGATGGCGTGCTCCGAGCTGCGGCCGCCGAAGACGACGGCCACGCGCGGCTTGCGGCCCTGCTGCTCAGGGGTCTGGGGGAGGTTCTCGCTGCTCATATCGGCTTGAGCGTACCCGCTCAGACGTCCGGAAAGGAGTCAGCGCCGTTCCGGTTTGGCGCTTCGCCCCATGAGCTCCTTCAGCGCGACCACGGGCGGCTTGCCGTTGTGGACGATGTCGACCACCGTGCCCGTGATGGGCATGTCGACGCCGTGGCGGCGGGCCAGATCGGCCACCGACTCGCAGGACTTGACGCCCTCGGCGGTCTGCCGGGTGACCGCGATGGTCTCCTCCAGCGTCATGCCGCGGCCGAGGTTGGTGCCGAAGGTGTGGTTGCGCGAAAGGGGCGAGGAGCAGGTGGCGACGAGGTCGCCCAGGCCGGCCAGGCCCGAGAAGGTGAGCGGGTCGGCGCCCATCGCCAGGCCGAGCCGGGTGGTTTCGGCCAGGCCGCGGGTGATGAGGGAGCCCTTGGCGTTGTCACCCAGGCCCATGCCGTCGGCGATGCCGACGGCGAGGCCGATGACGTTCTTGACGGCTCCGCCCAGTTCGCAGCCGACGACGTCGGTGTTGGTGTACGGGCGGAAGTACGGGGTGTGGCAGGCGGCCTGGAGGCGGCGGGCCACGGTCTCGTCGGCGCAGGCGACGACGGAGGCGGCGGGCTGCCGGGCGGCGATCTCGCGGGCCAGGTTCGGGCCGGTGACGACCGCGACGCGCTCCGCGGGGACCTTGGCGACCTCCTCGATGACCTCGCTCATCCGCTTGGCGGTGCCGAGTTCGATGCCCTTCATCAGGGAGACGAGGACGGTGTCGGCGGGCAGCAGCGGGGCCCACTCGGCGAGGTTGCCGCGCAGGGTCTGCGAGGGCACGGCCAGGACGGTGAAGTCGGCGCCGCGGGCGGCCTCGGCGGGGTCGGTGGTGGCGCGGACCGCGGCGGGCAGTTCGATGCCGGGGAGGTAGTCCGGGTTGGTGTGCCCGGTGTTGACCGCGTCGGCCAGCTCCTGGCGGCGGCCCCAGAGGGTGACCTCGCAGCCGGCGTCGGCCAGGACCATGCCGAAGGCGGTGCCCCAGGAGCCGGTTCCGAAGACGGCCGCCTTCAGGGGGCGGTCCGGGCGCGCCGGGCCGGTTTCCGTTCCGCTCACTTGGTGCCCTCCCCTGCGGCCTTGCGGCGCTGTTCGGCGCGGGCCTGGCGGTGGTCGTACGGGCGCTCCGGCGCGGGCTCGCCGCGCAGCTCCTGCAGGAGCGCGGTGATGGCCGCCATGATGACCTCGGTGGCCTCCTTGAGGACCTCCGGGGTGGGCTCGCGGTCGTAGAAGTCCGAGAGGTCCACGGGCGGGCCTGCGAGCACCTTGAAGGTCTTGCGGGGGAACAGGTTGACCTTGTTCTCCTTGGCGTAGGGCGGCATCGCCTCGTTGGCGCCCCACTGGGCCACGGGAACGACCGGGGCCTTGGTCATCAGGGCGACCCGGGCGGCGCCGGTCTTGCCGGCCATGGGCCACAGCTCGGGGTCCCGGGTGAGGGTGCCCTCGGGGTAAAAGGCCACGCATTCGCCGCGCTCGATGGCGTCCACGGCGGAGCGGAATGCGTCCAGGGCGTTGGTGGTCTCGCGGTAGACGGGGATCTGGCCGGTGCCACGCAGGATCATGCCGACGAAAGGCGCCTTGAAGAGGGCGGCCTTCGCCAGGAAACGGGGGACCCGTCCGGTGTTGTACTGGAAGTGCGCGTAGGAGAGCGGGTCCAGATAGGAGTTGTGATTGACGGCGGTGATAAACCCGCCGTCTGCGGGAATGTGCTCCATTCCCCGCCAGTCCCGCTTGAACAGCACCACCAGCGGCGGTTTTGCGATGACCGCCGCCAGGCGGTACCAGAAGCCGATTCTGCGGCGGGACACTCGGACACCTTCCTCTAGGACCGGGGCGGGGCTGTGGCACCCGACGGGCCGGACAAGTGTGGCCCCGGGTCCGGTCTCTGTCGAGAACACCGTACGCCCCGCTCGCGGGACCGTACCCCCTGCCCGGCGGACCCGGGGTGACAATGGGGCCGACTCGCGCGCTTTTTCGATGAGGGGGGTCGTGACGAACACCGCCTGGACGCTGGTCGTCCCGCTGAAGCCGCTGGGGGCGGCGAAGAGCAGGCTGGCGGCGGCTGCGGGCCCGGCCCGGCCGGCGCTCGCGCTGGCCTTCGCCCTGGACACCGTGGCGGGGGCGCTGGCCTGCGCGGCGGTGCGGGATGTGGTGGTCGTCACGGACGACGCCGTGGCCGGCGCGCGGCTGGTCGGGCTGGGCGCCCGGGTGGTGCCGGACGCCCCCGCGGCGGGCCTCAACGCGGCGCTGGCGCACGGGGCGCGGGTGGCCCGCGGGGGGCGGCCGGGGGCCGCCGTCGCGGCGATGAACGCGGATCTGCCGGCGCTGCGCCCACCGGAATTGCAACGCGTGCTCGAAAACGCGAGTGCATTTCCCCGGGCATTTCTGGCGGATGCGGCAGGAATCGGAACAACACTGCTTTCCGCCGCGCCGGGCGTGGAATTGGCACCCGCGTTCGGCGGCCCGTCGCGGGCCCGGCATTCGGCCTCGGGGGCGGTGGAAATCGAGCTCGCGGGGGTGGAGAGCGTACGCCGGGACGTGGACACCGGAGCGGATCTGGCGGCGGCCGCGCTGCTGGGGCTGGGGCCGCGCACGGCGCGGCTCTACCGCCCGCCGGTCCGGGTCGCGGACACCGCCGAACGGACTGCCGGGCGCCTATAGGCTGCGGGTATGCAGGCAACCGCGTACACGTACGAACCCGAGACCCGGACCGGCAGCGTGCTGCTGGACGACGGCACCCCGGTGCCCTTCGACGCGCCGGCCTTCGACGCGGGCGGGCTGCGCCTGCTGCGGCCGGGGCAGCGCGTGCGGATCGAGACCGAGGGCGCGGGAACGGGCCTGCGCATCACCCTGGTCACGCTGCAGACCTTCTGAACGGGCCGTTCCCCACGGGCCGTCGGACAGCCCGCCGGGGACGGCGCCTCGCCGCCGCCGCTGCGCTGACCTGCGAAGACACCGCGGGCCGGTTTCCCCACGGGGGAAACCGGCCCGGCGTGCGTGAACCCCGTGGGACGTGTGCGTGCGCGCTGCGCGCGAAGGCGTCGGCGGCCGTCAGCGCTTGCGGGTGGTGGTCTTCTTCGCGGTGGCGGTCTTGCGCGCCGTGGTCTTCTTGGCGGGCGCCTTCTTCGCGACGGCCTTCTTCGCGGGGGCCGTCTTCTTCGCGGTGGTCTTCTTCGCCGCCGTCGTCTTGGCCGCGGTGGCCTTCTTCGCGGCGGCGGCGGTGGTCTTCTTGGCCGCGGCGGTGGTCTTCTTGACCGGCGTGGCCTTCTTCGCCGTGGTCTTCTTCACCGCGGCGGTCTTGGTGGCGGCTACCTTCTTCGCCGGGGCCGCCTTCTTGGCGGTGGTGGCCTTCTTGGCGGCGGCCTTCTTGACGGTCGTGCGGCTGGTGCCGGCGGCGGCCGCCATCAGGCTGCCCTTCGGGGCCTTCTTGACCGCGACCTCGTCGCCCTTCGGGAGCTTCTTGGTCCCGCTGACCAGGTCCTTGAAGCCCTGACCGGCGCGGAAACGCGGCACGGAGGTCTTCTTGACCCGGACGCGCTCACCCGTCTGCGGGTTGCGGGCGTAGCGGGCCGGACGGTCGACCTTCTCGAACGAGCCGAAGCCCGTGACCGAGACCCGGTCGCCCGCGACGACCGCGCGGACCATCGCGTCGAGTACCGCGTCGACAGCGTCCGCGGCCTGCTGGCGGCCGCCGAGCTTGTCGGCAATCGCTTCTACGAGCTGCGCCTTGTTCACGTCTTCCCCTTCGGAGACATTGCCAGAACGAATGTGTTCAAGCTTTTTCGCACGTTAGGCGGATATATACCGCAAATCAAACACGAAACGGGCTAATCACCCTAGTGCCGCAACGATGCGGACCGTTGCGGAGTTCCTTCGCATCAGTCGCCTTCAGGGAATCGACCCTCGTCGAGGTCCTTCATCAACCTGTCCAGGCGCCTTGCCGCATCGGCGAGATCGTGCTTCGCCCCGGCCGTGACGACCAACAGCTTCCGGGTCAGCGCCATCCTTACGCCCTCCGGGACTTGCAGTGTGCGCACCCTTGCGTGTGCTTCTTTCAACCGGTCCGCGACGAGTTCGTAGAGCTCGAGTTGACTGTCGCGTTCCATGCACAGATTGTGCCATCTGGGGCGAGTTGTCGCCTCACAGGGCCTCAACATACGACTGTGCCCCCCGTCGGAGGACGGGGGGCACAGTCGTGGCCGGGCGGCGGATAAGCCCTGATCAGGCCTGAATCGTGCGCGGCTTGAAGGCCGGTCGGACGGTTTCGTACGCCGCGATGTCGGCTTCGTTCTGAAGGGTGAGGGAGATGTCGTCCAGTCCCTCCAGCAGACGCCAGCGGGCGTTCTCGTCGAGCTCGAACTCCGCCTCGATTCCGGCCGCGCGGACCTTGCGGTCGACGAGGTCGACGGTGATTTCGGCGGCGGGGTCGGCCTCGGTCAGCTCCCACAGCGCGTCCACGGTCTCCTGCGGCAGGACGACCGTGAGCAGCCCGTTCTTGAGCGAGTTGCCGCGGAAGATATCGGCGAAGCGGGCCGAGATCACCGTCTTGAACCCGTAGTTCTGCAGCGCCCAGACGGCGTGCTCGCGGGAGGAGCCGGTACCGAAGTCGGGGCCGGCGACCAGGACGGTGGCACCCTGGCGCTCGGGGCGGTTCAGGACGAACTCGGGGTCCTTGCGCCAGGCCTCGAAGAGCCCGTCCTCGAACCCGTCACGGGTGATCTTCTTCAGCCAGTGGGCCGGGATGATCTGGTCGGTGTCGACGTTGCTGCGGCGCAGCGGGACGGCCCGGCCGGTGTGCGTGGTGAAGGCTTCCATGGGTGATCAGACTCCGGCGGGCGTGGGGACGTCGGTCAGGTCGGCGGGCGAGGCCAGGTGGCCCAGGACCGCGGTGGCCGCGGCCACCTGCGGGGAGACCAGGTGCGTACGGCCGCCCTTGCCCTGCCTGCCCTCGAAGTTGCGGTTGGAGGTGGACGCGGAGCGCTCACCGGGGGCCAGTTGGTCGGGGTTCATGCCCAGACACATGGAGCAGCCCGCGTGCCGCCATTCGGCGCCGGCGTCCTTGAAGACCTTGTCCAGGCCCTCCTCGACGGCCTGCAGGGCCACCCGGACGGAGCCCGGGACGACCAGCATCCGTACGCCGTCGGCGACTTTGCGGCCCCCGATGACGTCGGCGACCGCGCGCAGGTCCTCGATGCGGCCGTTGGTGCAGGAACCTACGAAGACCGTGTCGACCTTGATGTCCCGCAGCGGCTGCCCGGCGGTCAACCCCATGTACTCCAGGGCCTTTTCGGCGGCCAGGCGCTCCGAAGCGTCCTCGTACGAAGCCGGGTCGGGGACGCTCGCGGAGAGCGGCGCGCCCTGGCCCGGGTTGGTGCCCCACGTGACGAACGGCGACAGCGACGAGCCGTCGATGACGACCTCGGCGTCGAAGACGGCGTCCTCGTCGGTGCGCAGGGTCTTCCAGTAGGCGACCGCGTCGTCCCAGTCCTGGCCCCGGGGGGCGTGGTCGCGGCCCTGGAGGTAGTCGAAGGTGGTCTGGTCGGGGGCGATCATGCCCGCCCGCGCGCCGGCCTCGATCGACATGTTGCAGATGGTCATCCGCGCCTCCATCGAGAGCTTCTCGACGGCCTCGCCGCGGTACTCCAGGACGTAGCCCTGGCCACCACCGGTGCCGATCTTGGCGATGATCGCCAAGATCAGGTCCTTGGCCGTGACGCCCTCGGCCAGCTCGCCCGTGACCGTGATCGCCATGGTCTTGGGGCGGGCCAGCGGCAGCGTCTGGGTGGCCAGCACGTGCTCGACCTGGCTGGTGCCGATGCCGAAGGCCAGCGCGCCGAAGGCGCCGTGGGTGGAGGTGTGGGAGTCACCGCAGACCACGGTGGTGCCGGGCTGGGTCAGTCCCAGCTGCGGTCCCACCACGTGGACAACGCCCTGCTCGACGTCGCCCAGCGGGTGCAGCCGGACGCCGAACTCCGCGCAGTTCTTGCGGAGCGTCTCCAGCTGGGCCCGGGAGACCGGGTCCGCGATGGGCTTGTCGATGTCGAGCGTGGGGGTGTTGTGGTCCTCGGTCGCGATGGTGAGGTCGAGGCGCCGGACCTTGCGGCCGTTCTGGCGCAGGCCCTCGAAGGCCTGCGGGCTGGTCACCTCGTGCAGCAGGTGAAGATCGATGAAGAGGAGGTCGGGCTCGCCCTCGGCGCGCCGGACGACGTGGTCGTCCCAGACCTTCTCCGCGAGTGTCCTACCCATCGCTTTCCCTCCGGTCGGCGGGTGTGCCGACGCTTCTAGAGATCTTTTCGGGGCCGCGTCCGCCCGTACCCCACAGCCGGGCGGCGGGCTCTGACCCGCTGGTTTCCGGGTCCGCACCTCTAGCCTGGCGGGTTCTCCGGAAAATTGAACTTGCGTTTCACAGTGTGAGACGTGAATATCGTTGCATGGACAACTCTAGCGGCGTCGGCGTTCTCGACAAGGCAGCGCTCGTGCTGAGCGCTCTGGAGTCCGGTCCGGCCACCCTCGCCGGGCTGGTCGCGGCGACAGGGCTCGCACGACCCACGGCACATCGCCTTGCCGTGGCTTTGGAACACCACCGGATGGTGGCGAGGGACATGCAGGGCAGGTTCATCCTCGGCCCGCGGCTGGCGGAGCTCGCCGCCGCTGCCGGCGAGGACCGCCTGCTGGCCACGGCGGGACCGGTACTCACCCACCTCCGTGACGTGACGGGCGAGAGCGCGCAGCTCTACCGCCGTCAGGGAGACATGCGCATCTGCGTGGCGGCCGCGGAGCGGCTGTCCGGCCTTCGGGACACCGTCCCGGTGGGCTCCACGCTCACCATGAAGGCCGGCTCCTCCGCGCAGATCCTCATGGCCTGGGAGGAGCCCGAGCGGCTGCACCGCGGCCTGCAGGGGGCGCGTTTCACGGCGACGGCCCTGTCGGGCGTACGGCGCCGCGGCTGGGCCCAGTCGATCGGCGAGCGGGAGCCGGGCGTGGCCTCGGTCTCCGCGCCGGTGCGGGGCCCCTCGAACCGCGTGGTGGCCGCCGTGTCGGTGTCCGGCCCGATCGAGCGTCTGACCCGGCACCCGGGGCGGATGCACGCGCAGGCCGTCATCGACGCCGCCGCGCGCCTGAGCGAGGCCCTGCGCCGCTCCGGCTGACCCCGGAACCCGTCCCTCCGGCCCGGAGGCGCCCACGGCGCCGCACACGTCCGAACAGGCGCCTCCGAGCCCCCGCTTCACGGCCCCCCGCACCCGCGGGGGGCCTTTTCGCGCCCTCCGGCCGTGACGTGGCGGCGGGTCCGGCGGAAGCGGAAGCGGAACGCGAAAAGACCCTCCGTGAAGATCACGGAGGGTCTTTCCTGTGCGTACCCCCGACCGGATTCGAACCGGCGCTACCGCCTTGAGAGGGCGGCGTGCTAGGCCGCTACACAACGGGGGCTTGCTCTTGTACTGCGCTGGGCTACCAGGACTCGAACCTAGAACAAAGGAACCAGAAACCTTCGTGTTGCCAATTACACCATAGCCCAATGAGGTCTAGACAACCTCAGTACCCCCGACCGGATTCGAACCGGCGCTACCGCCTTGAGAGGGCGGCGTGCTAGGCCGCTACACAACGGGGGCCCTAGCGATCCTGCATCGAGACGTCCGGGTGCGACCCATGGAGATCTCGCGGGAAGGATCTGTACCCCCGACCGGATTCGAACCGGCGCTACCGCCTTGAGAGGGCGGCGTGCTAGGCCGCTACACAACGGGGGCAAAGCACTGCGTCTACCACTTGCACTGCGCTGGGGTACCAGGACTCGAACCTAGAATAAGGGAACCAGAAACCCTCGTGTTGCCAATTACACTATACCCCACCAAAAGTCAACCCCCTGTCGGGGACTTCCTCTTGAGTGGCGCCTCCGTCCGGCCTTTCGGCCCGCTCGGCGGCGCAGAAAGAACATTACCGGAAGGGTGAGCCAGCTCCAAAACGGGTATCCCCGGCCAGCAGGGCGGGTAGCTCGGCGAGCCCCGCGATCCGGTGTACGCCTTCTGGAAGCGCGCCCTCCGCGAGCGCCCCCGCAGCTCCGCAGCGGTCGAGCCAGACGCCCGCGAGGCCGGCGTCCCGGGCCCCCTGCGCGTCGATGTCCAGCCGGTCCCCTACGTACGCCACCGCGCCGGGTGCCAGGCCCAGGGCCTCGCAGGCGGCCCGGAAGGCCCCGGCGTCGGGCTTGCTCACGCCCAGCTCGGCCGCGCACAGCAGCACCTCGAAACGCCCCCGCAGGCCCAGCTCGCGCAGTTTCACGTCCTGGTTGGCCAGGGAGGAGTTGGAGAGCACGCCGTGCCGGTAGCCGGGCGTCAGGGCGTCCAGGGCCGGGACCACGTCGGGGAAGACCGCCCAGGCGGCCCGGTAGTGGGCGACGTACCCGTCGAACCACGCGTCCGCGCCCGGGTCCGTCAGCTCCGGGCGGCCGAGGAAGTCCCGTACCCGGTCCCGGCGCTGGCCCTGGAAGTCGACCTCGCCGGCCGCGAACCGGTCCCAGTGCCGGTCGGTGATCGTGCGCCAGAGCGCCAAGGCCTCGGCGGGCGATCCGAAGGCACCGGCCGCCCCCTCGTCCGCGAGGTGCCGGGCCAGCCCGGCCCGGTCGGCCCCGGTGTAGTCGAAGAGGGTGTCGTCGATGTCCCACAGCACGGCCTCGATCATGCGGCCGAGGCTACTCCCCGGGCCGGCGCCGGGGGCCGTCCCGCGGGAATCCGCCGGGGCCGCCCCCGGGAACGCCGCAGGGGGCGGCGGCCCGGTCGACGGGACGCCGCCCCCTGCGGGGACGTACGGGCGGGCCTCAGCCGGCCAGCCGGGCCAGGGCCGCGTCGATGCGGGCCAGCGACCGCTCCTTGCCCAGGATCTCCAGGGACTCGAACAGCGGCAGGCCGACGGTGCGGCCGGTGACGGCCACGCGGACCGGGGCCTGGGCCTTGCCGAGCTTGAGGCCGTGGGCCTCGCCGGCGGTCAGCACGGCCTGCTTGAGCGACTCCGGGTCGCTCCAGTCGGCGGCGTCCAGGTTGGCGCGGGCGGTGGTCAGCAGGGCCGCCGGCTCACCCTTCATGGCCTTGTCCCAGGACGCGTCGTCGCGCACCGGCTCCTTGAGGAACAGGAAGTCCACGTTGGCGGTGATCTCCGACAGAACGGTCACCCGGGTCTGCGCGTACGGCGCGATGCGCTCCCAGGCGGCGGCGTCGAAGTCCTCGGGGGCCCAGTTGGCATGAGGGGCCGCCAGCCAGGGCGCGCAGGCGTCGGCGAACGCCTTGGGCTCCATCATCCGGATGTGGTCGCCGTTGATCGACTCGCACTTCTTGAGGTCGAAGCGCGCCGGGTTGGCGTTGACGTCCGGGATGTCGAACTTCGCGACCATCTCGTCGATCGTGAAGATGTCCTGGTCCTTGGAGAAGGACCAGCCCAGGAGGGAGAGGTAGTTCAGCAGGCCGGCGGGGAGGAAGCCGCGCTCGCGGTAGAGGTTGAGCGAGGCCTGCGGGTCGCGCTTGGAGAGCTTCTTGTTGCCCTCGCCCATGACGTACGGCAGGTGGCCGAAGGACGGGACGTCCTTGGCGACGCCGAGCTCGATGAGCGCCTTGTAGAGGGCGATCTGCCGCGGGGTGGAGGACAGCAGGTCCTCGCCGCGCAGCACGTGCGTGATCTCCATCAGGGCGTCGTCGACCGGGTTCACCAGCGTGTAGAGCGGCGCGCCGTTGGCCCGGAGGATGCCGTAGTCCGGCACGTTCTCGGGGGTGAAGGTCAGCTCGCCGCGGACCAGGTCGTCGAAGGTGATCGGCTCGTCCGGCATCCGGAAGCGCACGATCGGGGTGCGGCCCTCGGCCTCGTACGCCGCCTTCTGCTCGGCGGTCACGGTGCGGCACGTGCCGTCGTAGCCGGACGGGCGGCCCTCGCGGCGGGCGAGCTCGCGGCGCTCGTCGAGCTCCTCGGTGGTGCAGTAGCAGTGGTAGGCGTAGCCGCCGTCGAGGAGCTTGGCCGCGACGTCCTTGTAGATGTCCATCCGCTGCGACTGGCGGTACGGCTGGTGCGGGCCGCCGACCTCGGGGCCCTCGTCCCAGGTGAAGCCGAGCCACTTCAGCGAGTCGAGGAGCTGCTCGTACGACTCCTCGGAGTCGCGGGCCGCGTCGGTGTCCTCGATGCGGAAGACGAACGTGCCGCCGTGGTGGCGGGCGAACGCCCAGTTGAAGAGGGCCGTGCGGACCAGACCCACGTGGGGGTTGCCGGTCGGGGAGGGACAGAAACGTACGCGGACGTTCGCGTTAGCCACGCTTGATCACCTTGTTGGTGAGAGTGCCGATACCTTCGATGGTGACGGCGACCTCGTCGCCGACGTTGAGCGGGCCGACGCCCGCGGGGGTGCCCGTGAGGACCACGTCGCCGGGGAGCAGCGTCATGGCCTCGGTGATGTGCACGATCAGGTCCTCGATGGGACGGATCATGTCGGCGGTGCGGCCGAGCTGGCGCTGCTCGCCGTTGACCGTGCACTGGATCGTGAGATCGCTCGGGTCCAAGTCGGTCTCGATCCAGGGGCCGAGGGGACAGGCGCTGTCGAAGCCCTTGGCGCGGGCCCACTGCTTCTCGCGCTCCTGGACGTCGCGGGCGGTGACGTCGTTGGCGCAGGTGTAGCCGAGGATCACGTCCTTGACGCGCTCGCGCGGGACCTCGCGGCACATCCGGCCGATGACCACGGCCAGCTCGGCCTCGTGGTGCAGCTCCTGGGAGAAGGAGGGGTACACGATCGGGTCGCCCGAGCCGACCACGGAGGTGGAGGGCTTGAAGAACGCGACCGGGACCTCGGGGACCTCGTTGCCGAGTTCCGCCGCGTGCTCCGCGTAGTTGCGGCCGATGGCCACGACCTTGTTGGGGAGTACGGGCGGCAGCAGACGGACCTTGCTCAGCGGGACCTTCGTGCCCGACAGCTCGAAGTCCGCGAACGGGATGCCCTTGATGATGTCGAGGACGAGCTCGTCGGGAGCGCTGCCCTCGACCGCGCCGAAGGCGACATTGCCGTCGATGGAGAACCTGGCGATGCGCACGGGAAGGTGATGCCCCTCACTGCTCTGGACGGGACCGGGTGGCCCTGGTGTGACCGTCCTGGTGCGGAATCCCGTCACCCCAGGCTATCCCGCGGGGACGGTCCGTCCGCGCGCACGGAACGACGCCGGTGCCGCCGTGGCGCGTACCGGCCACGAGGCCCCGGGTGCGACACCCTGAGCACGGGCCATCTCAGCGCGGGTCCCGTTGGTGTGTGCACAGCACCCTCGCCGGGGTCCTGTGGCGTGTACACCTCCCACCCCGCGTGGGTCGTGTGGTGTGTGGGGGAGGTGCTTGAGGCGTCGTGGCAGGCTGGTCCGGAGGCGGGCCCGGGCCGAGGGTGGCCGCAGGCCAGGCCGAAGGCCCGAAGCCCTCGGGGTGGGCCTGCCGCAGGGCCCGCAGGCCGCTGCGGGTCAAGCGGCGAGGGGACCCACGCACCACGGGACCCACCCGCGAAGCGAGCCCACCCGACACCGGTCCGCACGAACACGCCGTGCACCCCGGATCGGTTTCACCCAGCGAGCCATCCCGGTACTTCAGACAGCAGCAGCCTCGGCCACGGCGGCAGCCGGCGCGACCATCAGCACGGTCCGGCGCGGGTTGGCGGTCTGGGTCGGCAGCTCGACGGCGTGCTCCGGCTGTGCCGGCGCGCCCAGCTCCTCCGCGTCCTTGAGGTGCGCGAGGGTGGTGCGGCGCGGGTTGGCTATGTTGCGGATGATCATCGTCGTCTTCATCGCTGCGTCGGAAACCTTGTCGGTGACGGGGGCCCGTGGGCACCGGTTGTCGGATTTGCCATCCCTGTAAACAGCCAGGCTAAACATCCGACTACCCGGGAAACTCTGGTTCCTTATGCGATCACCATGTGAGTTTGCTCACCAGGGGACGGGCAATACGGACATTACGCCCAGTCAATCAGCCTGGACAAAAGGAACATTGCGCCACTGAATCTGCCATTCCGCTCCTGATCATGGCGACTAGGACATGCCAAGCACGTAAGCGATTCATAAGCCAAAGTCCGATTCGCCCCGAAACCCCGTCCACGCGCCGTAGCGCTCCCGACACGTCGGGTCACCGAAACCAAGGGCCGACACCCGCACCTTGTTGGAGATCCGGCACTGTGCTGGAATTCCCGGGACCGCCGCTGGAACGAGCCGGCGCGCACGGGCGCAACGCAGCGCCGGGCGGCGGTGAGAAGGGGTTAAAGCGCCGGTCACCGACGACCACACCATGGGGCTCGTTAGTGCCCCACGACTCGACACCGTCCCGCCGCTCGCCGGTGGGGCGCCTGGTCCAGAGGTTGCGACGCTAGTGCAGGGACGATTCAAGAGGGATGGCGCTGCGGCGGAGCAGGAGCAGCGCGGCGGAACCGACCGAGGCTCCTCGCCCCAGCACGCCCAGAACCACGGGCCGACCGGCGACGGTGGCGACACCGCCTCCGGCGCGGGCCTGAGGGCCAAGGCGAAGGGCAAGGCCGGCAAGGTCGGCAAGGCGGGCAAGGCGAAGAACGCCAAGCCGGCCAAGGACGCCAAGGACATCGCCGCCAAGGGCGACTCCGCGAGCCCGTCGGGCTCCTCCATACCCGCGGCCCCCAGTGGGTCCGGTTCCCGGCTCGCCCTGCAGAACTGGCGCATCTCCACGCGCCTGGTCTCTCTGCTGGCGCTCCCGGTCGTCGCCGCCACCTCGCTGGGTGGCCTGCGTATCAACGAGTCCATGGACGACATGAAGCAGCTGGAGCACATGCAGCTGCTGACGACCATGACGAAGCAGGCGACCGCGCTGGCCGCCGCGCTCCAGGAGGAGCGCGACAAGTCCGCGGGCCCGCTCAAGGCCGCCCCGGACAAGCCGAACAGCCTCGTCCAGGGCGTTCGTGACAGCACCGACGCCGCGGCCGCCGCGTTCATCGACGCCACCGAGAACGTCGACACCCAGGACCAGCGCGACGAGACGCTCGACTCGATCCGCAACAACGTCCTGCAGATCAGCCGCCAGCTGGCCGAGCTCGAGACCATCCGCAAGGGCGCGTACAAGGACGGCGCCCAGCAGACCGTCTCCGAGTACAGCCAGCTGATCACCGCGCTGCTCAGCCTCTCCCAGGACATGGCGCAGGCCACCTCCAGCCCGGAGATGATCAAGCGTACCCGCGCCCTGGTGGCGTTCTCCTCCGCCAAGGAGTACGCCTCGATCCAGCGCGCGGTCATCGCGTACTCGCTCCCCGACAGCCGCGGCAAGACCGGCGAGCTGAAGGAGAACGACCGCCTCTACGCGTTCGCCGCCCAGAAGTCCGAGAGCCAGGCGCGCAAGACCTTCGACCTCGTCTACCAGGGCAAGGCCGAGGACCTCACCGAGACGCTGAACGACAGCCACGCGGAGATTTCCCAGGCCGAGCACTACGCCCGGCGTGTCCTCAGCAGCCCCCTGCAGTTCTCCAAGGAAGTCAAGTACGGCTCCTGGCTGGACTGGTACGACTCGGACGACGTCAAGATCCAGGCCATGAAGAACATCGAGCTCACCCTGCTCGATGACATGGAGCAGAAGGCCCGCGAGCTCAAGAACGAGTCGCAGCGCGAAGCGATCATCAACGGTGCGCTGATCCTCCTCGTCCTCGGTGTGTCGCTCGTCGGCGCCTTCGTCGTGGCCCGCTCCATGATCCGCTCGCTGCGCCGCCTGCAGGACACCGCGACCCGGGTCGCCCAGGAACGCCTGCCGGAGCTCGTCAAGCAGCTGTCCGAGACCGACCCGCAGGACGTCGACACCTCCGTGGAATCGGTCGGTGTGCACTCCCGCGACGAGATCGGCCAGGTGGCCGCGGCCTTCGACGACGTGCACCGCGAGGCGGTCCGCCTCGCCGCCGAGCAGGCCCTCCTCCGGGGCAACGTCAACGCGATGTTCACCAACCTCTCGCGCCGTTCGCAGGGTCTCATCCAGCGCCAGCTCTCGCTGATCTCGGAGCTGGAGTCCCGCGAGGCCGACCCGGACCAGCTGTCCTCGCTCTTCAAGCTCGACCACCTCGCGACCCGCATGCGCCGTAACGGCGAAAACCTCCTCGTCCTCGCGGGCGAGGAGCCCGGCCGCCGCTGGACCCGCCCGGTCCCGCTGGTCGACGTCCTGCGTGCCGCGGCGTCCGAGGTGGAGCAGTACGAGCGCATCGAACTGGCCTCGGTCCCGTCGACCGACGTGGCCGGCCGCGTCGTCAACGACCTCGTGCACCTCCTCGCCGAGCTGCTGGAGAACGCCACCTCGTTCTCCTCCCCGCAGACCAAGGTCAAGGTCACCGGTCACGCGCTGCCCGACGGCCGCGTGCTGGTCGAGATCCACGACACCGGTATCGGCCTGTCCCCCGAGGACCTGGCCTCCATCAACGAGCGGCTCGCGTCGCCGCCCACCGTGGACGTCTCGGTCTCGCGCCGCATGGGTCTCTTCGTGGTCGGCCGCCTGTCCCTGCGACACGGCATCCGCATCCAGCTGCGCCCGTCCGACTCCGGCGGTACGACGGCCCTCGTCATGCTCCCGGTCGACGTCGCCCAGGGCGGCCAGAAGCCGGGCGGTGCCCCGGGTGCCCCCGGCCAGGGCGGCGCCCCGCGTCCGGCCGGTGCCGGCGCGCCCCAGGGCGGTGCGGCCGCGCGCCTCGCCGCGGGTGCTTCCGCGGGCCGTGGCCAGGTGGCCGCGGGCGGCAACCGGACCGCGCTGCCCGGCCGCGACGGCGGTCAGCGCCCCGGCGGCCCGCAGCAGGGCGGTGCCCGGCCGCAGGGTCCGGGTGCGGGCGGCGGTGCCTTCGGTGCCGGGACGAACGCCTTCGGCGCCGGTTCTCCGCTGCCGCAGCGCGGTGCCGGTGCCGGTGCCGGTGCCCCGCAGGGCGGCGGCTTCGGCCAGGGCGGCAGCGCCTTCGAGCGCCCCCAGAACCCGCAGGGCCCGCAGAACCCGCAGGCCCCCAAGGCCCCCCAGGCCCCCAAGGCACCGCAGGCCCCCCAGGCTCCGGCCCGGGCCGCCGCGGCCGACCCGCAGCAGCAGCAGCGCGGCCCCCGGCCGCAGCTGCCGCCGCGCGGTGGCGCCGGCGACCGGCCCGAGCTGCCCGGCGGCCCGCAGACGGCCAGCTGGGGCGTGGACCCGGCGGGTCGCGGCCGCCAGGACGTGCCGCGCGGCCACGACGACCGGCAGGGCCCGGGCGCGACCGCCGAGTTCGCCCGCCCGGACTTCGGTGCGCCGCAGCCCCAGTCGGGCAGCACCACCGGCCAGTTCGAGCGTCCCGACGTGCGCGGTCCGATGGACCAGTCGACGACCGGCCAGTTCGCCGTCCCGGGTCACCAGGACGGGTCCACGACGGGCCAGTACGCCGCTCCCGGTTACCAGGACGGATCGACCACCGGCCAGTTCGCCGCCCCGGGTTACCAGGACGCGTCGACCACGGGTCAGTTCGCCGCTCCCGGCTACCAGGACCCGGCCGCGACCTCGCAGTTCGAGCGTCAGGACTTCCAGGCCCCGCGCCCCGGCGGTCCCGGCGTCGGCTCCTACCCCGGTGCAAGCACCGGCTCCACTGGAGCGGCTTACGCCGCGCCCAATGGTGAGCAGGGTCAGCAGGGCCACCCGGGCGACTTCGGCCGCCCGCAGGCCCCCCGCCTGCCGCAGGGCCACCAGCCGGAGGCGCTGCCGCCGGCCCAGCCCGGTGGCGACGCCCGCACCCCGCTCTTCGACAACCTCGAGTCGAACTGGTACCCGCGCCAGGGCCAGCAGCCCGCGCAGGCACCGTCCGTACCCCAGCAGCCGCAGCAGCAGCAGTTCCAGCAGCCGCTGCAGCCGCAGGGTCCCGCCGCACTCCAGCGGCCGGCCGCCCCGCAGCACGCCCAGGACCACGGCACCGACGCCCTCACGGCGACCGGTGCCACCCCCACCGTGACCTGGCGCAGCTCCCCCAACGACGAGCTGAGCAAGCAGGCCGAGCGGGTCCGCCAGCCGGCCGCCGGCGGCATCACCACCTCGGGCCTGCCCCGCCGGGTGCCCCGCGCCAACCTGGTGGCGGGTACGGCCCAGACGTCGGCGGACGCCCCCAGCGGGCCCTCCGTCTCGCGCGCCCCCGACGATGTGCGCGGCCGTCTGACCAACCTCCGCCGCGGTATCCAGCAGGGCCGCCAGGCGGGCGGCAGCGGTTCGACCGGCAGCTTCCACGTCGGCCCCTCTCACCAGCAGGAGCGTTAGTTGAGTTCGATGAGCCAGGCGGCACAGAACCTGAACTGGTTGATCACCAACTTCGTGGACAACACCCCCGGGGTGTCCCACACCGTGGTGGTCTCCGCCGATGGCCTGCTGCTGGCGATGTCCGAGGGCTTCCCCCGGGACCGCGCCGACCAGCTCGCGGCCGTCGCCTCGGGCCTGACCTCGCTGACCGCGGGTGCCTCGCGCATCTTCGAGGGCGGCCCCGTCAACCAGACCGTGGTCGAGATGGACCGGGGATTCCTCTTCCTCATGTCCGTCTCCGACGGATCCTCGCTGGCCGTGCTGGCGCACCCCGAGTGCGACATCGGCCTCGTGGGCTACGAGATGGCCCTCCTCGTGGACCGCGCGGGCACGGTACTCACCCCGGACCTGCGCGCAGAGCTCCAGGGAAGCCTCCTCGGCTGACCGCCAAAGACCCCGGCCGGACGGTACTTCCGGCCGGGGTTGCCGGGTTCGCGCCAGCGGACCCGGCTGTCCAGTACCACCGTCGGCCGCCGCTCCTCCCCCCACCGGCCCCCTTACGACGGCACGCTGACCGAATGCTGTCCCGCCCGGAGGATCAATGACCCCGCCCCCCGCCTACTCCGATTCGTACGGCGATCAGTCGTACGCGGAAGGCGACCAGCCGCTGGTGCGTCCTTACGCGATGACCGGCGGCCGGACCCGGCCCCGCTACCAGCTCGCGATCGAAGCGCTGGTCAGCACCACGGCCGATCCGGTGCACCTGTCGGGCCTGCTTCCCGAGCACCAGCGCATCTGCACGCTGTGCCGCGAGGTGAAGTCCGTCGCCGAGGTCTCGGCGCTCCTGTCGATGCCGCTCGGTGTGGCCCGGATCCTCGTGGCCGACCTGGCCGAGGCTGGCATGGTGGCCATCCACCAGCCGGGCAACGGGGAAGCCGGCGGAACCCCGGACGTCACGCTCCTCGAAAGGGTGCTCAGTGGACTTCGCAAGCTCTAACGGCGGGGCGACCCGCTCCACCACCTCCGCGAAGATCGTGGTGGCGGGCGGCTTCGGCGTGGGCAAGACCACGTTCGTCGGCGCGGTCTCCGAGATCAACCCCCTGCGCACCGAAGCCGTCATGACGTCCGCCTCCGCGGGCATCGACGACCTCACCCACACCGGCGACAAGACCACCACCACCGTCGCCATGGACTTCGGCCGCATCACCCTCGACCAGGACCTCATCCTGTACCTCTTCGGTACCCCCGGACAGGACCGCTTCTGGTTCATGTGGGACGACCTCGTCCGCGGCGCCATCGGCGCCGTCGTCCTCGTCGACACCCGCCGACTCGCCGACTGCTTCCCCGCCGTCGACTACTTCGAGAACTCCGGCCTCCCCTTCGTCGTCGCCCTCAACGGCTTCGAGGGACACCAGCCGTACACCCCCGAAGAGGTCCGCGAGGCACTCCAGATCGGACCCGACGCCCCGATCATCACCACCGACGCCCGCCACCGGGCCGATGCCAAGAGCGCCCTCATCACGCTCGTGGAACACGCTCTCATGGCGCGTCTGAAGTAGTCGGAGCCGTTCCGGGGAGATCCCGTGAAAAGACGGATCACCAGTGGATCACCAACTGCGCGGCGGGCTGTGTCCTTTGACACGGCCCGCCGCGGCGTTCATAACGTTTCGACAGAGAAATTCCACCAGTTGGACACCCCACGCATCCACTCGGTGCCGCTGCGCGCACGACGGTCCCGCTTTTTGACGAAGCTCGCTCCTTATGTCCGACTTATGCCGGACGGACGCGACAAGGAACGGCCGGTTTCAACTGTTTGGAACACGGCCGTTTCCCGTGCTGGAATTCATCGAACTAGCTAGTAGCGCCGCCGAGAGGTTGTTGGTCGAGTGAGGCGAAGCAACGAGAGCCCCGCGGAGGAGACGGCCCGGGGCAACTTCACCCCGCCGCAGCGCGCGGCCGCCGCGTCCCCGGCTGACCTGCCGGACGAGGCGCCCGCTCGCGGCAGCCAGAGCCGGTTCTCGCCGCGCAACTGGCGCGTGCCCACGCGTCTGAACGCGATCCTGCTCGTGCCGGCCCTGGTGGGCCTGGTCATGGGCGGCTTCCAGGTGAAGGGCTCCATCGACACCTGGAGCGAGGCCAAGGACGCGGAGAAGACCGCCCGCATCGTGCAGGCCGCCTCCGAGTACGGCCAGGCGCTGCTCAACGAGCGCGACCTCACCGCCGAGCCGCTGCTGAGCGGCAAGCGCGGCAGCGACGTCGTCACCAAGGCCTACGCCGACACGGACGCCGCCAAGGCCCGGTTCGACGAGGTCGTCAAGGACATGCCGGCCAAGCAGGGCCTCGAGCGGCGCCTGAAGCTCTTCCGCTCGGAGGAGCCCAAGCTCCAGGACATACGCAAGTCGGCGTACCGGCCGCAGATCGAGACCGCCAAGAAGAGCCTGCCCACGAAGCTGGGCCCCGTGCCCACCGAAGAGGGGTACGTGCTGGTCCAGCACTACCTCATGCAGTTCTCCAACGAGCTCGGCCTCGGCACCGGCAACATCACGTCCTACGGCCGCATGGTCTACGCGATCGAGCTCGCCAAGGCCGCCGGTTCGCTGCAGCGCTCCATCGGCACCCACCTCCTCGTCGCCCCCAGCAAGAAGAAGGACGTCCACGCGGCCCAGCTGGTTGCCTTCTCCTCGTACGCGTATCTGGAGGAGATCGCCCAGGGCGAGTACGTCTCCGCCGGTACCGAGCAGGACACCCAGAACCTCAAGGCCGTCATGCAGCGCAAGGCCGACGAGGGCGCGCAGAAGCTGCTGGACGCGAAGGCCCAGGCCGAGCAGAACGGCATGAAGTTCGTGCCCCCGCCGGTCGTCAACGGTTCCGCCCTCGAGGGCATGACCGAGGCGATAGCCAGCGGCGAGGACCCCGAGGACCTCGCCAAGGAAGGCACCAACGCCACCTACTGGCAGGCCGGTGCCACCGCCAAGTTCGACGGCTACACCGAGGTCGAGAACGACCTCGTGGCCAAGGCCGTGGACGAGGCCGTCAAGATCGCCGACGACGCCCGCACCGACGCGTTCGTCAACGGTGCCATCGTCGTCGTCTCCCTGCTGGCCGCGTTCGTCTTCGCCGGTCTCATGGCCCGCCAGATGGGCCGCTCGATGCGCCGCCTGCGCGGTGCCGCCTTCGACATCGCCGAGCAGCGCCTGCCGGCCCTCGTCGACCAGCTCTCGCGCACCGAGCCGGGCAAGGTCGACACCCGCGTGGTGCCCATCCCGATCGACTCCCAGGACGAGATCGGCGAGGTCGCCCGCGCCTTCGACCAGGTCCACCGCGAAGCGGTACGTCTCGCCGCCGAGCAGGCGCTCCTTCGAGGGAACGTCAACGCGATCTTCACCAACCTCTCCATGCGCAACCAGTCGCTGATCGAGGGCCAGCTGACCCTCATCACCGACCTGGAGAACAACGAGGCCGACCCGGACCAGCTGGAGAACCTCTTCCGCCTGGACCACCTGGCCACCCGCATGCGCCGCAACGGCGAGAACCTCCTCATCCTCGCGGGCGAGGAGCCCGGCCGCCGCTGGGACCAGCCGGTCCCGCTGGTCGACGTGCTGCGCGCCGCCTCCTCCGAGGTGGAGCAGTACGAGCGCGTCGAGCTCACCGGCGTCCCGGAAGCCGAGATCCACGGCCAGTCCGTGACCGACCTCGTGCACCTGCTCGCCGAGCTGCTGGAGAACGCCACCACGTTCTCCTCCCCGCAGACCAAGGTCCGCGTCACCGCGACCCGTCTCCCCGACGGCCGCGTGATGGTCGAGATCCACGACAAGGGCATCGGCCTGACGGCCGAGGACTTCGCGGACATCAACCACAAGCTCGCCAACCCGCCCACCGTGGACGCCGCGATCTCCCAGCGCATGGGCCTCTTCGTGGTCGGCCGGCTGGCGGACCGGCACGGCATCCGCGTCCAGCTGCGCCCCTCGGGCGAGCAGGCCGGCACCACCTCGCTGGTCATGCTCCCCGACGCCATCACCCACGGTGGCGGTGGCGAGGGCATCCCCGACGACGACTTCACCGTCTCGTCGATCATCCCGGAGCAGCAGGCCGCCGAGGTGCAGCCGATGCGCACCGCCGCGGAGCTCGGCTTCGACGACTCCCGCTACGACGGCGCGCCGGCCGACCTCGACCCCGTGAACCGCTCGCTGAACCGCGAGGACCGCCGTGCGGCGCTCCAGGAGCAGGCCGAGTACGGGTACGAGGACCAGGCGTACCAGAACCCGCAGCAGGGTTACCCCCAGGAGCCCCAGCCGGAGCACGGCTACCAGCCGTACCCGGGCGAAGCGGAGGGCGCGTACCACCAGGACGGCTACCCCGGCGGCGGCTACGAGCAGAACGACGGCTCGTACGGCCACCAGGACTCCGGCTACGCTGCGCAGGAGTCCGGCTACGACCAGCAGGCCGAGGGCGGCTACCCGGCCTACGGCTATGCGGAGGACGGCTACCAGGACGCCCCGGCGGGCCAGCGCCCGTACGACGCCGGCTACGCGCCCCAGGCGCAGCAGGCCGAGTGGCCTGAGCAGAATGCGTACCAGGGCGGCTACGACCAGGGTTACGGGACCGAATCGGAATCGCAGGTCGGTCCCGAACAGCCCCGGGACCGCGTAGGCTTCGACCGTTCGGGCGCCGCTGCCGAGACCGGTCACGGGATGACCGGAGCGGGCCTGCCGCGTCGCGGCGGTCAGCAGCAGTGGCAGCCCGCGCAGCAGGAAGCGGAGTCCAAGCCGTTCGCCGCTTCGCCGCAGAACCAGCAGGCGGCGCCGGCGGCGGGAGGCGTGGGCCCCGAGAGCGGCTGGCGCTCGAAGAACGACGAGCGCTGGCAGCAGGCGGGCAAGCTCCGCGACCCGAAGGCGGGCGGGGTGACCTCCTCCGGTCTGCCGCGGCGCGTGCCCAAGGCCAACCTGGTCGAGGGTGCCGCCGAGACGACCCCCCAGGGCGGTCCCCAGATTTCCCGTGCTCCTGAGGACGTGCGTGGCAGGTTGAGCAACCTGCGGCGCGGTGTCCAGCAGGGCCGCAGCGCGGGATCAGAGCAGTCCCCTAGTAACACCTATGACCAGGAGCGTTAGTGTGAGCCCGATGAGCCAGGCGGCGCAGAACCTGAACTGGTTGATCACCAACTTCGTGGACAACACCCCCGGGGTGTCCCACACCGTGGTGGTCTCCGCCGACGGCCTTCTTCTGGCGATGTCCGAAGGGTTCCCGCGCGACCGTGCCGACCAGCTGGCGGCGGTGGCGTCGGGTCTGACCTCGCTGACCGCCGGTGCGTCCCGCATCTTCGAGGGCGGCGCCGTCAACCAGACGGTGGTGGAGATGGAGCGCGGCTTCCTCTTCCTCATGTCGATCTCGGACGGTTCGTCCCTGGCGGTGCTCGCCCACCCCGAGTGCGACATCGGCCTCGTGGGCTACGAGATGGCCCTCCTTGTGGATCGCGCGGGCAGTGTCCTCACTCCGGATCTGCGCGCCGAACTGCAGGGAAGTCTTCTCAACTAGCAGACAGGCAGTGCGTTTCGCGTCATCGCACCATAGGGTGCGGTGGCGCGGTGCTACAGGGAACACTGCGTTTTGGAGTCGGAGGAGGAAACGTGACAACACCCCCAGGAGGCCATTCGTATGGCGGCGCTCAGCCGCAGGGTGGTCACGACCAGAACCGTTTCAACTTCCCTTCTGCTCCGAGCAGGCAGTACTCCCAGGAGCCGAACCCGTACCGGGACCAGGGCTATGGCCAGCCCCAGGCCCCGCATGCTCCGCACGTGCCTCCCGCCGCTCCGCCCCGGGCGCGGCGGCAGGAGGCTCCCAAGGCCAGCAACCCGCTGGTGCGCCCGTACGCGATGACCGGTGGCCGGACCCGGCCCCGGTACCAGCTCGCGATCGAGGCGCTGGTCAGCACCACGGCCGATCCGGCCCGGCTGCAGGGGCAGTTGCCCGAGCACCAGCGGATCTGCCGACTGTGCCAAGAGATCAAGTCGGTTGCCGAGATCTCGGCACTCCTCTCCATTCCCCTCGGCGTTGCCCGAATCCTCGTCGCCGACCTGGCGGAGGCCGGCCTCGTCGCCATCCACCAGCCCGGCGGCGACGAGTCCGCGGGCGGCCAGCCAGACGTGACACTGCTCGAAAGGGTGCTCAGTGGACTTCGCAAGCTCTAACGGCGGAGCGGCTCGCTCCACCACCTCCGCGAAGATCGTGGTGGCGGGCGGCTTCGGCGTGGGCAAGACCACGTTCGTCGGCGCGGTCTCCGAGATCAACCCCCTGCGCACCGAAGCCGTCATGACGTCCGCCTCCGCGGGCATCGACGACCTCACCCACACCGGCGACAAGACCACCACCACCGTCGCCATGGACTTCGGCCGCATCACCCTCGACCAGGACCTCATCCTGTACCTCTTCGGTACCCCCGGACAGGACCGCTTCTGGTTCATGTGGGACGACCTCGTCCGCGGCGCCATCGGCGCCGTCGTCCTCGTCGACACCCGCCGACTCGCCGACTGCTTCCCCGCCGTCGACTACTTCGAGAACTCCGGCCTGCCGTTCGTCATCGCCCTCAACGGCTTCGACGGGCACCAGCCGTACACCCCCGAAGAGGTCCGCGAGGCACTCCAGATCGGACCCGACGCCCCGATCATCACCACCGACGCCCGCCACCGGGCGGACGCGAAGTCGGCGCTGATCACGCTGGTCGAGCACGCGCTGATGGCCCGACTTCGGTAGGCAGCGGCTCTAGACTGCCCGGTGCGCCGGGAACCCCTCGGAGGGTTCCCGGCGTTCCTGTTTTTCGGCGGACCGGATCGGGAGGCACGGTGGGCGCTGAGGCGGCGGCGATCAAGCTGGGGCAGGTACTCGCGGTGCGAGCGGTCAACCTGTGGCTGGGGCCCCGCCGACGGGAGCAGGAAAGCCGGTCAGACCTGTCGGAGCTGATCCGGGTCCGGGTGCCCGGCTTGCGCGCCCAACGGGATCTCGCTCGCCAGTTCGAGCAAATCGCCGACGCGGTGGCGGCCCGCGTCGAGCCGCTCCTCGCTCACGAGTTCCGCGGCCTCTCAGCCAACGACCGGCAGGCCGCCCTGGACGCCGTCACAGACGCCTTCACCCGGGCCGACCTCTCCGACGACGCCGTCATCGGCTCTGACGCGGACCCGGCGGAGCTGGCCCGCCGCATCCGCCGTGCAGTCCCGGTCCCGGTGGGGTTCGACGAGGCCACCACCGCCTTCTACGAGCTGCTCTTCTCGCAGACCTGCGACTGCTACGTACGCATCCTGCGGCGGCTCCCGGTCTTCACCGAGCGCGCGGTCACGGAGCTCCTCGCCCGCAGCACCTCGCTCGCTGCCGAAGTCTCCCTCGTGCTGGAGCGCCTTCCCGCGCCGTCCCTGTATGCCCCCCAGGGCGAGGGCCAAGACGAGGCCTTCCGCCGCGAGTACCTGGAGTTCGTCAGCCGCACCCTCGACGAAGTCGAGCTCTTCAGCTTCGCGTCGGAGCGCCCGGCCCGTACGAAGCTGTCGGTGGCGTACGTCAGCCTGCGGACGGCGTCGAACGGGAAGAACCGCTCGCGGCGCACGGAGCCCTTCCTCCCTGCGGGGTCCGGCGACTGGGCGGTCGAGGAGGACGACAGCCACGGCGTGCGGGTCGAGACCGCGCTGAAGGACGCCCGCCGCGTGCTCCTGAGGGGCGAGGCCGGCTCCGGCAAGACGACCCTCCTCCAGTGGCTGGCCGTCACCTCGGCCCGCGGTGCCTTCACCGGTGAGCTCGCCGCCTGGAACGGCCGGGTGCCGGTGCTCGTGAAGCTACGTCGGTATGCCGGCCGCGACCTGCCACAGCCGGAAGCCCTGCTGGACCACACCGCGGGCCCGCTCACGGGCCACATGCCGAAGGCTTGGATGGACCGGCAGCTCACCCACGGGCACATCCTGCTGCTCGTCGACGGCGTGGACGAACTGCCGTCGAGCGAGCGGCGAGCAGTCCGCGAATGGCTGCGCCGCCTGCTGCACGCCTACCCGGACAACCGCGTCGTGGTCACCTCCCGGCCGGCGGCGGCCCGGGGCGAGTGGCTCGATGCCGAGGACTTCCGGCCGGTCCTGCTGGACCGGTTGCGTCCCAGCGACCTCGTGGTCTTCGTCCGGAAGTGGCACGAGGCGGTCCTCGACCAGGACGGCCACCTGGCCGAGTACGAGCGCGCACTGATTGCGAGCCTCCAGGACCGCCCCCACCTCCAGGCCCTGGCCTCCAGCCCGCTGCTGGCGGCCCTGCTGTGCGCCCTGCACCTCAACCGGCGGCGTCAACTGCCTCACAACCGGATGGAGTTGTACAAGATCGCGTTGGAGATCCTGCTTCAGCGCAGGGACGCAGAACGCGATGTGCCCAGTGCGTCGGAGATGCCCCTGACCCTGACGGACAAGCTGCACGTGCTCCAGGACCTGGCCTGGCGGCTGTCCGACAACAACCGCAGTGAGATCTCCGAATCCCAGGCCCTGGCCTACACCAGCAGGACGATCGCCGCGATGCGGCACCTCGACGACGTCCGTCCCGAGGAGCTGCTGGACCACCTGGTCACTCGTTCCGGGCTGCTGCGCAAGCCCGTCGAGGATCGGGTCGACTTCCTGCACCGCAGTTTCCAGGAGTACCTGGCGGCCGGGCACGCGGCGGAGGAAGACGCCATCGGAAACCTGACCGAGCGGGCGCACCTCGACCTGTGGCGGGACACGATCGTGATGGCCGCGGGCCACGCGACCCGCTCCCAGAGAGAGGAGCTGATCACCGGCATCCTGGCCCGCGCCGAGCGCGAGCCCCGGCACCGGCGACGCCTGCGGCTGCTGGCGGTATCGTGCCTGGAGACCATGTCGTCGGTCCCCCCGGCGGTTCAGGGGCCGCTGGACGAGGCTCTGGATGCGCTGATTCCACCCCGGCAAGTTGCGGAGGCCTCGTCATTGGCGGCGGCGGGGCAGCCGGTACTGCGCTGGATGCCGTCGTCCCTGGGTGACTACTCCGAGGCCTCGGCCGCCGCTCTGGTGCAGACGGTCGCCATGATCAGAGGCCAACAGGCGCTCAGGATCCTGGAAGCCTGGACCCACGACGAGCGGGCGGAGGTACTCAGCGCATTCGCGAGGGCATGGGACTATTTCGAGACGGAGGAATACGCAGAGCGCGTGTTGCGGAAACTGCCGCTCTCCCAGGTACGTCTGTTCATCACCCATGCCGCCCAACTTCCCGTAGCGGCAGGGTTCCACGAACTCCGCGCCCTCTCCGTGAACTGCGCCGTACCGCAAAGCCTGAAGCTGCTCGCCGACCTGACTGAGCTGACGTCCCTCTGGCTGTCGAACGCCGACGGCCTCGATTTCACGCTGCTGCGAAACTTCTCCCAACTTCACACGGTGCTCGTCCAAGGGGCCCGAGACCCGGACCTGACGCCGCTGGGCGGTCTCGCGGAACTGCAGTTCCTCTCCATGACCGGATCTGGCCGCGTCACGGGCCTCAACGATCTCTCCGGCCTCAGCTCCCTGACCATGTTGCAGTTGCACGGCTTCGACCTGCGCGAGTGGCTGACGGGCATCACGTCCGGCTCGCCGGAGCTGATGGGCCTGTGGTTGAACTTCTGCACACTGCCGGACACCCTGGGGGCTCTGGCCAAATTCGGGAAGCTGTTCAGGGCGGAGCTCAGTGGTTCCCACACGGCGAACGGCCGCCCGCCGAACCTGGACACCGTGCCCGAGGGCATCGAGGTCAAGGTCGACTGAGCGGCCGTTGGAGGGGCTGGGGAAGGACTCAGCCCTGCCAGCTGTGCGGCGCGCGGAAGCCGGAGCTGCGCTCCAGGCGGCGCCAGCCCGCGGTGGAGCGGGTGCGGGGGGCGGGGACAGCCGGGGTCGCGGCGGCGCGGGCGAGGAGGATCGCGGTGATCGCGGCCAGCTCCTCGGGCGCGGCGTTGCCCTTCTCGACGCGCAGGAGCGTGTCGGTGCTCATAGGTCGGTGTCTCCTTACTGCGGCGGGTTGCCGTGCTTGCGGGACGGCAGGTCGGCGTGCTTGCTGCGGAGCATCGCGAGGGCGCTGATGAGCACCTCGCGGGTCTCGGCGGGGTCGATGACGTCGTCGACGAGACCGCGCTCGGCCGCGTAGTACGGGTGCATGAGCTCGGCCTTGTACTCCTTGACCATGCGCGCGCGCATCGCCTCGGGGTCCTCGGCCTCCGCGATCTGCTTGCGGAAGATGACGTTGGCGGCGCCTTCGGCACCCATGACCGCGATCTCGTTCGTCGGCCACGCGTAGGTGAGGTCCGCGCCGATGGACTGGGAGTCCATGACGATGTACGCGCCGCCGTAGGCCTTGCGCAGGATCAGCGAGATCCGCGGCACGGTCGCGTTGCAGTACGCGTACAGGAGCTTGGCACCGTGACGGATGATTCCGCCGTGCTCCTGGTCGACACCCGGCAGGAAGCCGGGCACGTCCAGCAGCGTGATGATCGGGATGTTGAACGCGTCGCACATCTGCACGAACCGCGCGGCCTTCTCCGACGCCTCGATGTCCAGCACGCCGGCCAGCGTCTGCGGCTGGTTGGCGACGATGCCGACGACCTGGCCGTCCAGGCGGGCGAGCGCGCAGATGATGTTGCGGGCCCAGCGCTCGTGGATCTCGAGGTAGTCGCCCTCGTCGACGAGCTCCTCGATGACCTTGTGCATGTCGTACGGGCGGTTGCCGTCGGCCGGGACCAGGTCGAGCAGGACGTCCGAGCGGCGGTCGGCCGGGTCGTCGGTCGGGTGGACCGGCGGGTTCTCCCGGTTGTTGGAGGGGAGCATCGAGATGAGGTAGCGCACCTCGGCGATGCAGGTCTCCTCGTCGTCGTACGCGAAGTGCGCGACGCCGGAGGTCTCGGCGTGGACGTCGGCGCCGCCGAGGCCGTTCTGGCTGATCTCCTCGCCGGTCACCGCGCGGACCACGTCCGGGCCGGTGATGAACATCTGCGAGGTCTCGCGGACCATGAAGACGAAGTCCGTCAGGGCCGGGGAGTACGCGGCGCCGCCGGCGCACGGGCCGAGCATGACCGAGATCTGCGGGATGACGCCCGAGGCCCGGGTGTTGCGCTGGAAGATGCCGCCGTAACCGGCAAGGGCGGAGACGCCCTCCTGGATGCGGGCGCCGGCACCGTCGTTCAGGGACACCAGCGGGGCACCGGCCGCGATGGCCATGTCCATGATCTTGTGGATCTTCGTCGCATGGGCCTCGCCCAACGCGCCGCCGAAGATCCGGAAGTCGTGCGCGTACACGAAGACCGTACGGCCCTCGACCGTGCCCCACCCGGTGATGACACCGTCGGTGTAGGGCTTGCGCGCCTCCAGCCCGAAGCCCTGGGCGCGGTGCCGGCGCAGCTGCTCCACCTCACGGAAGGAGCCCGCGTCGAGCAGCAGCTCGATGCGCTCGCGGGCCGTCAGCTTGCCCTTGGCGTGCTGCGCCTCGGTCGCGCGGTCACTGGGGCCGCGGCGCGCCTGCTCGCGCAGGGCGTGCAGCTCGGCCACGCGGCCGCGAGCGTCCGTCGGCTCGCCGGGGGTCTGGTCCACAACGGTCATGTACCGACCTTACGAAGCCGACGAAGCAAATCTCTCCGTTGGCTCTCCACAGTCTCGCGCGTGTTCCGCTGTCCGTCCCGGACAGAACCGTTCGGCGCTGTGGGCGAGTCACCAGATGGGACCAATGGCCTTTGTGGAGACTCCACAAGGATCCGTCACCCCGGCGAGTTCTGTTGAAATTTGAACGGAATGGGTCTAGTGTCGTTCTCGTTGAAAGTTCAACATTCAACGAACCGCTCTCCGGGTACCCCGCCCGGACCCCCACACCGGAGGACACCATGGCTCTCTTCACCCGTCGCACCAAGGAGAACACCACCAACGCCGCCCCGGCCGGCTCCGTCGCCACCGTCGCGGTCGACCCGGCGCTCGCCGCGCTCACCGGCGACTACGCCATCGACCCGGCCCACAGCAGCATCGGCTTCACGGTCCGCCACGCGATGGTGACCAACGTCCGCGGCTCCTTCGCCGACCACGAGGGCACCCTGCGCCTGGACGGCTCCGACCCGGCCCGCTCCACGGCCTCCATCGACGTGAAGATCGCCTCCGTGGACACCGGCATCGCCGACCGCGACGGCCACCTGCGCAGCGGTGACTTCTTCGACGCCGAGACCTTCCCGCTGATGACCTTCCGCTCCACCGAGGCCGCGTTCCTCGGCGGGGACACCTACCGGATCACCGGCGACCTCACCATCAAGGACGTCACCCGTCCGCTCTCCATCGACCTGGAGTTCAACGGCTCCGCCACCGACCCGTACGGCAACCAGCGCGTCGGATTCGAGGGCAGCACCGACATCCTGCGCTCGGACTGGGGCCTGACCTGGAACGCGGCGCTGGAGACCGGCGGCGTCGTGGTCAGCGACAAGGTGAAGCTGACCTTCGACATCTCCGCGATCAAGCAGGCCTGACCCCGGACCGGGAGTACGGACCCCACGGGGGCGGCCACCGTGCCGCCCCCGCCGCCGTGCGCTCCCGGACCGCCCGGGGGTCAGAACCCGCCCCCGCCGTCGAACCCGCCGCCCCCGTCGAACCCTCCCCCGCCACCGAAGTCACCGCCGCCGAACCCCGACGCGTCGAAGTCGGCGCCGGAGAAGTCGCCCCCGTCGTAGCCGCCGCCGTACCCGCTCTCGTACCCGCCGAAGTCCGAGGCGTAGGCCGGGCTCGCCATCATCGACCCCAGCATCGTGCCCACGAGCAGCCCGGGCAGGATCCCGCCGCCGAAGTACCCACCCGCCCAGGGCCCGTACACCGGGCCCGCGTCGTAGTACGGGCGCGGCCCGCGCTCGGTGTCGACGGTCCGCACCATCGGGTCCCGGCCCTCGCGCAGCCGTACCGCGTCGGCCGCGCACACCGGGACGGTGCGCACCGCTCCCCCGGCCGGGGCCCAGTCCGCGTCCTCGGCGGACGGCCCGTGGCGCGGGTCGAAGAAGCACGGCGCCCGGCGCTCGGGCAGCGGCCGGCCCTCGCGGCGCGCGGCGAGCACGGCCAGCGCGAAGCGGCCGTCCTCCAGGGCCCGGGTCACCCCGCGCACCTCGTCCGGGTGCCGCACCCGGCCCATGATCTGCTTGGCCCCGTCGTACGCGTCGAGGGCCTTCTCGTAATCCGCCCGCATGGCGTCGTCGGCGCCCGCCTCACCGGGGTGGAAGTCGAGCCGGTCGAGCTCCTCGCCGAAGGCGGTGATGTCCTCGTCCACGACCACGCGCAGCTTCTCGACGGCCTCGCGCTCGCGCTCCTCCTTCTTCTTCCGGTTGCGGCGCACCAGCGTGTACGCGCCGGCGCCGCCGGCCACGAGCAGTCCGCCGATCACGACCAGGCCGACGGTGGAGCTGCCGCCGCCGGAGGAGCCGCCGGCGCCGGACCAGGAGTCCGGGGCGTGGCCCCTGGTCTGGGGCAGGGCCTGGTCGACGAAGGAGTTGAGCTGGGTGGTGGCGTCGACCGGGCCGCCCGCTTTGGCGGCGGCGACGAGGTTGCCCACCGCCTGCCGGGACATGACCACGGGGTCGGCGCCCGCGTTGAAGCCGTCACCGAGCCGGATCGCGTACAGGCCGGTGATGCCGGTCTCGGTGCGCACGGTGCGCAGCACGCTGGACGCCGGGAACTCGTCGGTCGCGGGCAGGACCGCCACGAAGACCGGCTTGTCCGCGTCCTTGATCTTCTTGGCCAGTGCGTCGGCCGCGTCCGGCGGCAGCTGCGCCGCGGCCCGCGGGTCGACGTACACCGGACCCTTCCGCAGGGCCTCGGCCACGGCGGCGGGACCGGTGGCGGGACTCGTGGCCGCGGGGCCGGACGCCCCGGTCAGGGCCGAGGCGGCGGGGGCCACCCCGACGGCTCCGGCGGACAGGACGAGCAGCAGCCCGAACAACACGGCCAGGACGGACGGTGCGGACTGTGCGGACATCAGCCTGGTCCTCATATCCCCGACGCTACCCGAACGGGGGGTTTTCGGGCGTTTCGATGAGATAAGGGCCAGGCTGCCCGGCTCACTCGGTGGGCTGGATGCCCTGCCGGAGCAGGCCGTAGGTGAAGGCGTCGACGAGGGCCTGCCAGGAGGCGCCGATGACGTTGTCGGCGACGCCGACGGTGGCCCACTCGTTCTCGCCGTCGGAGGTCGTGATCAGCACGCGCGTCGTGGACTCGGTGCCGTGCTTGCCCTCCAGGATGCGGACCTTGTAGTCCACCAGCTCGAACTTGGCCAGCTGCGGGTAGAACCGCTCCAGCGCGACGCGCAGCGCCCGGTCGAGGGCGTTGACGGGGCCGTTGCCCTCGGCGGTGGCGACGATCCGCTCGCCCTTGGCCCAGATCTTGACCGTGGCCTCGTTGGCGTGGTTGCCGTCGGGACGCATCTCGGCGATGGCACGCCAGGACTCGGTGCGGAAGTAGCGGCGGGCGCGGCCCTCGGCCTCGGCGCGCAGCAGCAGCTCGAAGGAGGCGTCGGCGGCTTCGTACGTGTAGCCGGCGAGCTCGCGCTCCTTGACCCGCTCGACCACCCGGGAGACCAGGGCGCGGTCGCCGCCGAGGTCGACGCCGAGCTCCTTGCCCTTGAGCTCGATGGAGGCGCGGCCGGCCATGTCGGAGACCAGCATGCGCATGGTGTTGCCGACGCGCTCGGGGTCGATGTGCTGGTAGAGGTCCGGGTCGACCTTGATGGCGGAGGCGTGCAGGCCGGCCTTGTGGGCGAAGGCCGAGACGCCGACGTACGGCTGGTGGGTGGAGGGGGTCAGGTTGACCACCTCGGCGATGGCGTGCGAGATGCGCGTCATCTCGGCCAGCGCACCCGTGGGCAGCACCTTGCGGCCGTACTTGATCTCCAGGGCGGCGACGACGGGGAAGAGGTTGGCGTTGCCGACCCGCTCGCCGTAGCCGTTGGCGGTGCACTGGACGTGGGTGGCGCCCGCGTCGATGGCGGCCAGGGTGTTGGCGACGGCGCAGCCGGTGTCGTCCTGGGCGTGGATGCCCAGGCGGGCGCCCGTGTCGGCCAGCACGGTGGAGACCACGGCCTGGATCTGGGCGGGGAGCATGCCGCCGTTGGTGTCGCACAGGACCACGACGTCCGCCCCGGCCTCGTGGGCGGTGCGCACCACGGACTTGGCGTACTCGGGATTGGCGCGGTAGCCGTCGAAGAAGTGCTCGCAGTCGACGAACACCCGACGACCCTGTTCGCGCAGGTAGGAGACGGTGTCGCGGACCATCTCCAGGTTCTCGTCGAGGGTGGTGCGCAGGGCCAGCTCGACGTGCCGGTCGTGCGACTTGGCGACCAGGGTGATCACCGGGGCCCCGGACTGGAGCAGCGCCTTGACCTGGGGGTCCTCGGAGGCCTTGCCGCCGGCCCGGCGGGTGGCGCCGAACGCGACCAGCTGGGCGTTCTTGAACTCGATCTCGGCACGGGCCCGGGCGAAGAACTCGGTGTCGCGGGGGTTGGCACCGGGCCAGCCGCCCTCGATGAAGCCCACGCCGAAGTCGTCCAGGTGACGGGCGATCGTCAGCTTGTCCGCGACGGTGAGGTTGATGCCTTCGCGCTGGGCGCCGTCGCGCAGCGTGGTGTCGAAGACGTGGAACGCGTCGTCGATGACCTCTGTCGTCATGCTGGTCTGACTCCTGTCGGATGAGTGGTCCGGATGCCCGGGATCCACTTGCTCCCATCTTCGCGCGAGATCCGCCCCCGGCAGGAATGGGGCCGGGAAACGAAAAAACCCCTCGCGGGTGCGAGAGGTCTGCGCGCGGGTCTGGGGCACGATGTCCGCCGCCACGGGGGATGTCCCGTGGTCAGCGGTCAAAGCGGACCGGCGCGCTGCTTCCCATAATCATGGTGAAGGCCAGCACGCCCGCAGTCTTGCACACGGCCGGGCGCGCCCGAGACGGCATCTCACGATGCGGTCGTCGGCCGGGTCACATCCCGGGCGCCGGGCCGGGCCGCAGCCCGTCCTCGACGAACTCTCGTACGTGGTCCAGGATCCCCGCCCGGTCCAGGACCGGCAGCCCGACGGCCAGCTGGATGCTGAAGCCGTCCAGCAGGGCGCGGGTACGGGTGGCGAAGCGGTCGGCGTCCACCGTGCGGAACTCGCCGCGGGAGACGCCTTCGGCCAGCAGGGCCACCAGGTCGCGGTGCCAGGCGCCCTCGATGGCGGCCTGCCGGTCGCGCTCCTCGGGGCCGGCCTCCTGGGAGCGGTTCCAGACCTCCAGCCAGAGCGTCCAGTGCGGGTCGCGGGGGCCGTCCGGCACGTACAGGTCGACGTAGGCGGCGAGCCGCTCGTGCACCGGGGCGCGGCGGGAGAGCAGGGCGGACCGGGCGGCGCCGAGGTTGGCCTCGCTCCACTCCAGGGTCTGGAGCAGGAGCTCGTCCTTGGTGCGGAAGTAGTAGAGGAGGTGGCCGCTGCTCATGCCGACCTCGCGGCCGAGGGCGGCCATGGTGAGGCTGTCCAGGCCGCGCTCGGCGATCATGGCCATGGCGGCCGCGAGGACCTCCTCGCGCGGCGGCGCGTTCTTCCGCGCCCGCGCCCCACCCGCCATGGCCACTCCTCTACCTCGTCACGCCTTGGGCTGCTGCTGGGTGATGCAGTGGATGCCGCCGCCCCCGGCAAAGATCGTACGTGCGTCCACGAGCGTGACCGCACGGTCCGGGAACAGGCCCCGGAAGATCTCGGCCGCCTCCTCGTCGCGCGGGTCGTCGAAGGCGCACAGCACGATTCCGTCGTTGCAGATGAGGTGGTTGATGTAGGAGTAGTCCACCCATTCGCCGTCCTCTTCCAGGACGGTCGGGGCGGGGATCTCCACGACCTCCAGGCGGCGCCCCTGCGCGTCGGTGGCGGCGCGCAGCAGGGCGGCGATGGTCTTGCACCGCTCGTGGTCGGGGTGGGCCGGGTCGGGCTGCGAGTGGACCATGACCACGCCCGGGCGGGCGAAGGCGGCGACGATGTCGACGTGGCCCTGGGTGCCGTAGGTGCCGTAGTCGCCGGCCAGGCCGTAGGGCAGCCAGATGGCCTTGGTGGTGCCGAGGTGGGCGTGGATCTCGGCCTCGACCTGCTGGCGGGTCCAGCCGGGGTTGCGGCCCTCGCCGAGCTGCACGGTGTCGGTCAGGAGCACGGTGCCCTCGCCGTCCACGTGGATGGCGCCGCCCTCGTTGACGAGTGCGGTGCTGTAGGTGCGGGTGCCGGCGAGGTCGGAGACGTGCCGGGCGATCTTGGAGTCGTGCTCCCAGCGGGCCCACTCCTGGGCGCCCCAGCCGTTGAAGGTCCAGTCGACGGCCGCCACTTCGCCCCGGTCGTTGGTGACGAAGGTGGGGCCGATGTCGCGCATCCAGGCGTCGTCGAGCTCGCGCTCCACGATCGTGAGTTCGTGGCCGTCGCCGGCGCCGGCGATCGCGCGGGCGAGCTCGGCGTCGCCGGGGCTCACCACGAGGGTCACGGGCTCGTGGACGCGCACGGCGCGGGCCACCGCGCCCCAGGCCACGCGGGCCTCGGCGAGCTCCTCGGCGGTCGTGAAGGTCGGGTTCGGGCTGGGCCAGGCCATCCAGGTGCGCTCGTGGGGCGCCCACTCGGCGGGCATGCGGAAGCCGTCGGCGGCGGGGGTACCGGCAGGGTGCGTCATGGTCGGGTCCTTCGGGGTGGTGCGGGGCGCGGGCGGGGCTGCGGGGCGGGCCCGCGCGGTCCGGGTGGGTCCGCGGGGGGGCGGGCTACAGGAAGTACAGGCGGTTCAGGGCGATCGAGTCGGCGGCCGGCGACTGCAGCGGGCTGCCGTCGAGGGTGACCAGGCCGCTGGTGCGGTCCACGTCGACCGCGCCCACCCGGGAGTTGAGGAGCAGGTCCTTCGGGCCGATGCCGCGGGTGCCGCGGACGGCGACCCGGCGGCGCCGGGTGGGCATCTCGTCGGAGCCCAGCGCGGCGGCCGCGGCGGAGACGAACGCGACCGAGATGTCGGCGGCGGTGGCCCCGTACGCGCCGAACTGCGGCCCGAGGACGAGGGGTTCGCAGGTGTCGGTGGCGGCGTTGGGGTCGCCGGTGACGCCGTAGGCGGGGAAGCCGGACTTCAGCACGAGCTGGGGCTTGGCGCCGAAGAACTGGGGGCGCCACAGGACGATGTCGGCGAGCTTGCCGACCTCGATGGAGCCGATCTCGTGGGCCAGGCCGTGGGCGATGGCCGGGTTGATGGTGAGTTTGGCGATGTAGCGCAGCACGCGGGCGTTGTCGTCGCCCTCGCCGTCGCCGTCCATCGGGCCGAGCTCGGCCTTCATCTTCGCGGCCATGGCGAACGTGCGGCGGACGGTCTCGCCGGCCCGGCCCATGCCCTGCGCGTCGGAGGAGGTGATGCCGATCGCGCCCAGGTCGTGCAGGACGTCCTCGGCGCCCATGGTCCCGGCGCGGATGCGGTCGCGGGCCATGGCGGCGTCACCGGGGAGGTCCGGCTTGAGGTCGTGGACGGAGACGATCATCCCGTAGTGCTCGGCGACCGCGTCACGGCCGAAGGGCAGGGTGGGGTTGGTCGAGGAGCCGATGACGTTCGGGACGCCCGCCATCTTCAGCACGTTGGGGACGTGACCCCCGCCGCAGCCCTCGATGTGGAAGGCGTGGATGGTCCGGCCTTCGAGGACCTTCAGGGTGTCCTCGACGGAAAGGCACTCGTTCAGGCCGTCGGAGTGGAGGGCGACCTGGACGTCGTGCTCCTCGGCCACGCGCAGG
The DNA here is from genome assembly GCF_044753805.1 of Streptomyces sp. NPDC093225. Lineage (NCBI taxonomy): Bacteria > Bacillati > Actinomycetota > Actinomycetes > Kitasatosporales > Streptomycetaceae > Streptomyces > Streptomyces sp. NPDC093225. Next base: position 16,400 of record NZ_JBIVNX010000038.1, on the reverse strand, counting down.
GCGGTGTCCAGGGCGCGGGTGTGGGCGCCCATGTCCTCGTGGACCTTGAAGCCGGAGGCGCCGCCCTCGGCGAGGGCCTCCACCAGCGGCGCGGCGTCCGAGGACGAACCACGGGCCAGGAAACCGATGTTGACCGGCCAGGCGTCGAAGGCGCCGAAGGCGTGCTTGAGCGCCCACGGGGAGTTGACGCCCACGCCCCAGACGGGGCCGAACTCCTGGCCGATGATCGTGGTGACGCCCGCGGCGAGCGAAGCCTCCATGACGCGCGGCGAGAGCAGGTGCACGTGGGTGTCGACCGCGCCGGCGGTGGCGATCAGGCCCTCGCCGGAGACGATGCTGGTGCCGGTGCCGACGACCACGTCGACGCCGTCGAGGGTGTCGGGGTTGCCGGCCCGGCCGATCGCGTGGATGCGGCCCTCGCGGATGCCGACCGACACCTTGCGGATGCCGAGGACGGCGTCGATGACCAGCACGTTGCTGATGACGACGTCGCAGGTCTCGCGGACCGCGGCCGCCTTCAGGTGCAGCCCGTCGCGGGCGGTCTTGCCGAAGCCGGCGAGGAACTCGTCGCCGGGCTTCTGGGCGTCGGACTCGACCCGTACGGTCAGCCCGGAGTCGCCGAGCCGGACCCGGTCGCCGGCGCGCGGGCCGAAGACGGCCGCGTACTCGTGCGGGTCGATGTGGCGGCTGCCGGGGGCGCAGTGGTCGCTGTGCTTGCTGGGCTTGCTCATCGCTGGTCCTCCTCCACTCCCAGGTAGCCGCACGCGGCAGCGCGGCGCAGGGCCTCTTCCTTGGCTCCCGGCGCGTCGAGCGGTCCGTCGACCAGGCCCGCGAAGCCGATGGCGATCCGGTCGCCGCCGATCGGTACGAGGCCCACCTCGGCCTCGCCGAGGGGGTCGAAGCGGACCGAGGAGCCGGCCGGTACGCACAGCCGCATGCCGTAGGCCGCGGCGCGGTCGAAGTCCAGGCGCGGGTTGGCCTCGAAGAAGTGGAAGTGCGAGGTCACGCTCACCGGCACCGTCGCCGTGTTGCGCACGGGCAGGGTGACGGCCGGCTCGGGCGCGGGGGTCTCGGGGCCGGGTACGACCGCGCCGGGGGCGTCGGCGCCGAGGCCGGTGGCGCCCTTGATGGGCGCGGACACCACGGCCAGCCGGGAGCCGTCGTCGAAGACGGCCTCGACGTGCACCTCGGTCACCACGTCGGCGACGCCGGGCAGCACGTCCTCGGGGCCGAGCACGCTGCGGGCGGCCTCGATGGCCTCGGCCAGCCGCCTTCCGTCGCGGGCGGCCTCGCAGACCGTGTCGGCGATCAGGGCCGTGGCCTCGGGAACGTTGAGTCTCAGGCCGCGGGCCCGGCGGGCCCGGGCGAGTTCCGCGGCGCCGAAGAGCAGCAGCCGGTCGCGCTCCGTGGGAGTCAGTCGCACGACGTCCACCTCCAAGGGTTTAGAGCATCACTCTAACTCTTCATTTCGTTGGCGTGAATCATTGACCTGACAGCAGGACCTGAGTCACATTGAGTGTCGTTCAAACGAAACCGGAATCACGACGTCCGACGGGGGGCCGTCCGTCACCGGAATGCGACCGTCCCCGTTCCGTCCTCGCCAGGGAGCGCCCCTCATGCCGATAGAACAGCGCGGAGTCGACACCATCCCCGAGGAAGAGCGCACGAGCGGGCCGCGGGACCTCGTGGCGATCCTGCTCGGCTCGAACCTCTGCCTCGGCGTGATCGTCTTCGGCTGGCTGCCTCCGTCCTTCGGGCTGGGCTGGTGGCCGTCCGTCACCGCGATCGTGACCGGAACGCTCGCCGGAATCGCGGTCACCGCGCCGCTCGCGCTGATCTCGCTGCGCACCGCGACCAACCTGTCGACCTCGTCCGGAGCCCAGTTCGGCGTCCGCGGCCGCCTGGTCGGCTCGGTGGTGGGCCTGCTGCTCTCGCTCGGCTACACCGCCCTGACCCTGTGGATCGGCGGCGACGTGATGGTGGGCGCGCTCGCCCGCCTCACCGGCCTGCCGGACAGCGGGGCGTCCCGTGCGGTCATGTACGGCGTCCTGGCCGCCTGTACCGTCGTCGGGGCCGTCTTCGGCTACCGGCTGCTGCTGCGCATGAGCAAGGTGCTGTCGATCGGGATGGTGGTCCTCCTCGCGATCGGCGTGTACGCCTACTCCGGCGACTTCACCACCGCCGCCCCGCCGGACACCCCGTACCTCCTGGGCTCCTTCTGGCCGACCTGGCTGCTGGCCGTGGTCGCCGCGGGCCTGAGCGGGCCGGTCGCCTTCATCACGCTGCTGGGCGACTACACCCGCTACGTCTCCCCGGCCCGGCACAGCTCCCGCACGGTCTTCCGGGCCACCTGCCTCGGCCTGTTCGTCGGCCTGCTGACCCCGCAGCTCTTCGGCACCTTCACCGCCCTCGCCGCCCGCGCCGGCCTCGAGTACGCCGCCCCGCTGGTCGCCGCCGCGCCCTTCTGGTACCTCGTGCCGCTCCTGGTGGCCGCCACCGCGGGCTCCGTCGGCAACGCCGGCCTGATGCTCTACTCGATGGGCCTGGACCTGGACGCGATCGTGCCCAGGGCCACCCGCACCAAGGCGACCGTGATCGCGGCGGCCGTCGCCACCGCCTTCGTCTTCGTCGGCTCCTTCGAGTGGAACGCGCAGGCCGCGATGACCTCGTTCGTGCTGCTGCTCACCGCGATCGGCACCCCGTGGGCCGTGATCACCCTGATCGGCTTCGTCCACTGCAAGGGCGTGTACGACGCCGACGCCCTCCAGGTCTTCAACCGGCGCTCGCGCGGCGGCGTCTACTGGTACCGCGCCGGCTGGAACGTCCCGGCCACCGCCTCCTGGGCGCTGGGCGCCGGGGTGGGCCTGTGCGCCGTCTCCACCACCGTGTACCAGGGCCCGCTGCTGGCCCTGACCGGCGGGGTGGACTGCAGCTTCATCCTCTCGGGACTGGTGGGCGGCCTCGCCTACCTGCTCCTGACCGCCCGCTCCTCCGCGCCCGCGGCCGCTCCTGCACCGGCGGCCGAGCCCGTGGAGGCCTCCGCGTGACCGACTGACACGGTCGCGCCGGGCGTCCCGCCGCACGGCCCGGACGCCCGAACACCCGTGGCCGGCCCTCACCGGCCACGGCGAAGGCCCGCCCCCGGATCCTCACCGGGGGCGGGCCTTCGCATGTCCGTACGACCTCCGCACGAGGGGCGGTGTCGTACCGGCGGACTAGCCGAGCGGGTGCATCCAGCCGTGGGTGTCCTCGGCCTGGCCGGTCTGGAGGTCCAGGAGCGCCTTGCGGAGCTTCATCGTGACCTCGCCGGGCTCGCCGTCGCCCTGGCTCCAGTCGCCGCCCTTGGACTTCACGGAGCCGACCGGCGTGATGACGGCCGCGGTGCCGCAGGCGAAGACCTCGGTCAGGGTGCCGTTCGCGGCGTCGCGCTTCCAGTCCTCGGTGGAGATCCTGCCCTCCTCGGCGGTGTAGCCGAGGTCGCGGGCGATCTTGAGGAGCGAGTCGCGGGTGATGCCCGGCAGCAGCGAGCCGGTGAGCTCGGGGGTGACGATGCGGTCGCCGTACACGAAGTACAGGTTCATGCCGCCCATCTCCTCGATCCAGCGGTGCTCGACCGCGTCGAGCCAGACCACCTGGTCGCAGCCGTGGCCGGCGGCCTCGGCCTGGGCGACGAGGGAGGCGGCGTAGTTGCCGCCGGTCTTGGCGGCGCCGGTGCCCCCCTTGACGGCGCGGACGTAGTCCTCGGAGAGCCAGACCGAGACCGGCTTGACGCCACCGGGGAAGTACGCGCCGGCCGGCGAGGCGATGACGATGAAGAGGAACTCGTTGGCCGGGCGGACGCCCAGGCCGACCTCGGCCGCGAACATGAAGGGGCGCAGGTACAGCGAGGCCTCACCGGAGCCGGGCACCCAGTCGCGGTCCTGCTGGATCAGCGCGTCGCAGGCGGCGATGAACAGCTCGGTGGGCAGCTCCGGCATGGCCATGCGGCGGGCGGAGGCCTGGAAGCGCTCCGCGTTGGCCTCCGGACGGAAGGTGGCCACGGTGCCGTCGGGCTGGCGGTACGCCTTGAGGCCCTCGAAGATCGTCTGGGCGTAGTGCAGCGTCATGTTCGCCGGGTCGATGGACAGCGGCGCGTACGGGACGAGCTCGGCGTCGTGCCAGCCGCGTCCCTCCGTCCACTTGATCGTCACCATGTGGTCGGTGAAGTGGCGGCCGAATCCGGGGCTGGCCAGGATCGCCTCGCGCTCCGCGTCGGACAGCGGGTTCGAGGAGGGCTTGAGCTCGATCGTGGGCGTCGTCATGAGTGCTAGTCCTTCACCGGTTGTGTGTGACGGACCGCGCTCACGCCGTGCGGGACTGCAGGACGTCCCGACTGAGGACGTCCGCGCATTCCCGCATGCCGCGGCCCCACGTTCGATTATCGCGCGGGGGCGGCCTGCGGAGAAACGGGTGGTGGCGGTCCGGGGAAGATGGTGGCACCCGGGGACCGCAAAGGAGAAGCCGCCGGGGCCCGTGGAGAGCGACCCGGCGGCTGTTCACCTGGATCGTGCGGTCCGCGCGCCCGGCTCGTTCGTACGGGCGCGCGGACTGGAGTGGATCAGGGTGAGCGACCGGGTCAGCCGGCTACTCGGGCGGCGAGCGCGTCGCCGATCTGGTCCGTGCTGCGGAACGTGCCGTCGCGCTCCGCGAGGTCGGCGGAGACGGCGTCCTCGATGCGGGCGGCCCGGTCCTCGTAGCCGAGGTGGCGCAGCAGCAGGGCGACCGACAGGATCGTCGCGGTCGGGTCGGCCTTGCCGGTGCCGGCGATGTCCGGGGCCGAGCCGTGGACGGGCTCGAACATGGACGGGAAGGCGCCGGTGGGGTTGATGTTGCCGGAGGCGGCCAGGCCGATGCCCCCGGTCACGGCGGCGGCCAGGTCGGTGAGGATGTCACCGAAGAGGTTGTCCGTGACGATGACGTCGAAGCGCTCGGGCTGCGTGACGAAGAAGATCGTCGCGGCGTCGACGTGCAGGTAGTCGGTGGTGACGTCGGGGTACTCCTGGCCCACCTTGTCGAAGATGTTCTTCCACATGTGGCCCGCGTACACGAGCACGTTGTTCTTGTGGACGAGCGTCAGCTTCTTGCGGGGGCGGGCGTCGGCGCGCTCGAACGCGTCGCGGACCACCCGCTCGACACCGTAGGCCGTGTTGACGCTGACCTCGGTGGCCACCTCGGCGGGGGTGCCGGTGCGCAGGGAGCCGCCGTTGCCGGTGTACGGGCCCTCGGTGCCCTCGCGGACCACGACGAAGTCGATCTCCGGACGGCCGGCCAGCGGGGTGGCCGTGTTCGGGAACAGCTTCGAGGGCCGCAGGTTGATGTAGTGGTCGAAGGCGAACCGGAGCTTGAGCAGCAGGCCGCGCTCGAGCACGCCGGAGGGGACCGAGGGGTCGCCGATGGCGCCGAGCAGGATGGCGTCGTGGTGCTTGAGCGACTCGAGCTCCGCGTCCGGGAGGGTCTCACCGGTGCGGTGCCAGCGCCGGGCGCCGAGGTCGTACTCCTTGGTCTCCAGCTTCACGTCCTGCGGCAGGACGGCGGTGAGGACCTTGAGGCCCTGCGCCACGACTTCCTGGCCGATGCCGTCGCCGGGGATCACTGCGAGATTGATGCTGGTCGACATGACGGCACCGTACTCCTTGTCCCATCCGCTGACACATCACGTCCACCATCCGGACGTGATGTGTCTTCGCACGAGGTGCGGCGGAGGTGTTGGTCTGTGGGGCTGCGGCCGGCGTCAGTGGCCGGTCACGCCACCGTTGTCACGACGGTCCAGGGCGCGCTGGAGCGCGGCCGCGGCGTTCTTGCGGTCGGCGTCGGGGGAGGCGGCGGAGGTGTGGCGGACGCGGGCACGGCGGACGGCGGTGACTGCGGACATGGTGATCGACTCCTTGAGATCACGGCGCGGCGGGGCCGCGCATGAGGGGGTTCCTTCAAGGCGCCGGAAGGGGCGGGGAGTCGGGCGCCGCAGGGGTTGCCTGCGCAGGGCGCGCGCTCACGGCCGCCATTCGCTGGATCAGCGAGACGTTCGGCTCCTACAAAGCTAGGACAGGTCGCGCTGTATGTCTCTGCAATTACTCGGACTTCCTACTATCTGAGACGGCACTTCGCCCGGAAGGGCTCCCTCAAGACGTCTGCTGCCCCACCCGCAACTCCCTGATCAGGGCTTTCACTGCCAGGGAGGAGGCCGCTTCGGGGGTGGTGACGTAGCCCACGGTGCGGGACGGGCGGTCCGGGCCGAGGTCCGCGATCGCGACGGAGGCGTTTGCTCCGTTCAGGGACAGCGCGGGCATGATCGCCATCCCGAGGCCCCGCTCGACCATGGCGAGCACCATGCCGTCGTCCTCGGCCCGCACGGTGGCCCGCGGGATCCAGTCCTGCCGGCGCCACCAGGCGCGGGTGTACGAGCCGCAGTTCTCGTCCCAGTCCACCAGCGGCAGCGCCCTCGGGTCCGGATGACCGGCCGGGTGCACCAGGGAGTACGGCTCCTCGGCGAGCGCGCCGGTCAGCAGCCCCTCCGGGAGCGCGGCCGAGCCGCCCAGGGTCGCGATCCCGAGGTCGGCGCGGCCCGCCGCGACCTCGCCGGCCGTGCCGGGGCCCAGTTCGCGGACCACCCGCACCTCGGGCTCGACGTCCGGGTGCCGGCGGCGCAGCCGCTCCAGCGCGGGCGGCAGCAGGTGCAGGGCGGCGCTGCGGAAGGCGGCGATGCGCAGCGGGCCGGCGGCCCGCGGCGGGGCCCCGGCCGGGGCGCGGCCGGCGGCACGGGCGTCGGCGACGAGGAGGTCGAGCTGGCGCAGCACGCGGCGGGCGTGGCTGGCGGCGAGTTCGCCGGCGGGGGTCGGGGCGGCGCCGCGGCGGCCGCGGGTGAAGAGGACCGTGCCGATCTTCACCTCGGTACCGCGGACGGAGTGGGAGACCGCCGACTGGGTGAGGCCGAGGGCGACCGCGGCGGCGGTGAAGGAGCCGGTGTCGGCGACCGCGGCCAGGACCCGCAGTTCCTGGGGGGCGAGTTCGGGCGCGGGGGTCATGGGGAGGCTCCCACCTCGTCGTATGAGCGGTGCTCATGGATCTCGTGCTGCCATGAGGCCAACCCCCTGCTTCCGTCCGCCATTCCTTCCTACCGTCGTGCCCATGACCGACACCGCTCGTTACGTGCACCTGACCGCCCGCCCCACCGGCTTCCCCACCGCCGCCGACTTCACCTACGTCGAGGGCCCCGTGCCCTCCCCCGCGGCCGGCACCGCCGTGGTCGAGAACCTGCTGCTCTCCGTGGACCCGTACCACCGCGGCCTGATGGACGGCGGCGAGGGCGGCTTCGCGCTCGGCGCCCCGCTGGAGGGCCGCGCCGTCGGCCGCGTCGTCGCCTCCCGCGACCCGGGCCTGGCCGAGGGCGACCTGGTCTTCCACCGCGGAGGCTGGCGCACGCACGCCGTGGTCTCGTCGGGCGCGGACGGCACGCGCCGGCTGCGGAACCGGGAGGGCGTGCCGCTGGAGGCGTACCTCAGCATCCTCGGCGGCACCGGCCTGACGGCGTACGCGGCGCTCACCCGCACCGCGCGCTTCGAGAAGGGCGAGGACCTCTTCGTGTCGGCGGCCGCGGGCGGGGTGGGCACGGCCACCGCGCACATCGCGCGGCTGCTGGGCGCCGGACGGATCGTGGGCAGCGCCGGCTCGGCGGCCAAGGTGCGCCACCTGACCGAACGGCTGGGCTTCGACGCGGCCTTCGACTACCACGACGGGCCAGTCGGCGAGCAGTTGGCCGCGGCCGCCCCGGACGGGATCGACGTGTACGTGGACAACGTGGGCGGGGACCACCTCGAGGCGGCGATCGACGCGCTGCGCGAGTTCGGGCGCGTCGCCTGGGTGGGCGCGCTGTCGACGTACAACGGCGACCGCTCGCCGGCCGCGCCGCGCAACCTCTTCGAGGTCGTGCACAAGTCGCTGCGCGTGGAAGGCGTATTGGTTCGCCACCACACCAATCTGCAGGACGAGCTGGAGGAGTTCCTGGTCCCGCATCTGCGCAATGGTTCGGTGACCGTGGATGCGACCGTAATGGACGGATTCGACCGTACGGTGGACGCCTTCGTCGGGATGCTGCACGGGGAGAACACCGGCAAGATGCTGGTGCGGACGGGGGTTTGAACCGGTCCGTCCGGCTCCGCTCCACCCGCCACCGGAAGTTAACCCACGCCTTACTGCACGGATCTAGACCTTTAGGGGCCTGACCCCCACCCTTGGCTCGGCGTTGCCGCCGGGGCACGCGTGACAGCCGCAGACGTGAAGGGCGGGGCATGACTCCCATCAGCCGCAGGGGATTCGTCGGGATCGGGGCCGGACTCGTGGCGGGGGCCGCGCTGCCCGCGGCCGCCGGCCCGGCCTCGGCGGCGGCGCTGGCCGCCACCGGCACGATCACGGACGTCAAGCACGTGGTGATCCTGATGCAGGAGAACCGCAGCTTCGACCACTACTTCGGCCGCCTGAAGGGCGTCCGCGGCTTCGGCGACCGGGCCGCGGTCAACATCCCCGGCGGCTGGGGCATGTTCAACCAGCCCAACTGGGGCGGCCGCCAGTACCCGTGGAAGCTCAGCGCCACTCCCCCGGCCGGCGGGGCCGACGGCCGGACCCTCGCCCAGTGCACCGGCGACCTGCCGCACAGCTGGACCTCGCAGCACGCCGCCTGGAACAAGGGCCGCCTCGACAACTGGGTCACCGGCGTCGGGAACACCCGCACGCTGGGCCACCTGGACCGCGGCGACATCCCGTTCCACTACGCCCTCGCCGACGCCTACACGATCTGCGACGCGTACTTCTGCTCCGCGCTCAGCGCGACCGGTCCCAACCGGACGTTCCTGTGGAGCGGCAAGGTGGAGGCCGCCAGCAAGGACGGCGGCGAGGAGTCGGGCCTCACCTGGGAGACGTACGCCGAGGCGCTGGAGCGCGCCGGGGTGAGCTGGAAGGTCTACCAGAACGCGGCGGACAACTACGGCGACAACGGCCTGGCGTACTTCAAGAAGTTCACCGACGCCCGGCCCGGCGACCCGCTGTGGGACAAGGGCATGGGCTCGGTGCCGCGGACCACCGGCTCCACCCCCGACGACATCGCCGCCGCCATCCGCGCCGACGCGCTGGCCGGCACGCTGCCGCAGGTGTCGTGGGTCGTCGCGAGCGAGGCCTTCAGCGAGCACCCGTACGCCCCGCCCGGCGACGGCGCGCACTTCGTGGACCTCGTCCACCGGGCGCTGGCCGCGAACCCGGAGGTCTTCGACTCCACCGTGCTCTTCCTCAACTACGACGAGAACGACGGCTTCTTCGACCACGTCCCGCCGCCGGTGCCGCCCGCCGGGACCCCCGGCGAGTTCGTCGACGGGGTCCCGATCGGGCTCGGCTTCCGGGTCCCGATGCTGGTGATGTCGCCGTGGACCCGGGGCGGCTGGGTGAGCTCCGAGGTCTTCGACCACACCTCCGTGCTGCGGTTCCTGGAGACGTGGACGGCGGCCCTCGGCACGCCGGCCACCTGCCCGAACATCAGCGCGTGGCGCCGGAAGGTGACCGGCGACCTGACCGGGGTCTTCGACTTCGCCCACCCGGTGTACGGCGTGCCGGCGAACCTGCCGGACACGGCGAAGGTCATCGGGCAGGCCACCTGCGCCCCGATGCCGAACCCGGTCCCCCAGGACAACGCCCTGCCGTCGGTCGAGGCGGGCACCCGGCCGGCCCGCGCCCTGCCGTACCAGGTCAACGGCAACCTGGACCGCCTGGAGTTCGGCGCCGCCGGCCGGGTCCTGGCCTGGTTCTCGATGACCAACCAGGGCGCTCCGGCCAGGAGCGCCGCGCACTTCTCGATCCACCCGCACCAGCACCGCGACACCACGCCCTACCAGTACACCGTCGACCCGGGCGGCACGGCGACCGACGCCTTCAACATCGGTCTGGGCTACGGGCTGGGCAAGTACGACATCTCGATGACCGGCCCGAACCGCTTCCTGCGCCGGTTCATCGGCGACGCCAACAAGGCCGGCAAGGACTACGAGGTGGCGGCCCGCTACGCGGTCGAGCAGGGCACGGGCAAGCTGGCCCTCTGGTTCAGGATCACCAACCGGTCGGCCGCCGCGGCCACGTTCACGATCCGCTCCAACGCCTACCGTTCGGACGGGCCCTGGACGTACACCGTCCCGGCGGGCGGCTCGACGGAGGACTACTTCAACCAGGTGGCGTACTGCAACGGCTGGTACGACTTCACGGTGCTGGCGGGCTCCGACGGCACGTGGTCGCGGCGCTACACGGGCCACCTGGAGACGGGCGCGCCGAGCGTGAGCGGCTAGCCGACGAAGCCCCGGTCAGGCCGGCCCGTGGTGTGTGGGGGAGCCTCTTGAGGCGTCATGGCAGGCTGGTCCGGAGGCAGGCCCGGGCCTGGGGTGGCCGTAGGCCAGGGCCGGAGGCCCCTTGCCCCAGGGGTGGGCCTGCCGCAGGGCCTGCAGGCCATGACGGGTCAAGAGGCGAGGGGACCCACACACCACGGGACGGCCCCACGAAGCCAGCGCAAGCCCCGACACCGCCCGCCCCCACGTCACAGCACGTCGCCGTCGCGCCAGTCGAAGAGGAGCTCGCGGGCGGGGTCGAACACCAGGGCGGCCCCGCCCGCGGGGGCTCTCGACCGGAGGTCCCCGGCGGCCCCGCGCGGGGTCCACAGGTAGGTCCAGCCCTGCTCGTCCTCGGGCAGGTCGGCCCGGCCGCCGGGGGCGAGGACGGCGACCCGGCCGGGCCAGCGGTGCCAGCCGCGGCCGGCGTACAGGCCGGCCCCGTCCTCGGTGGCGGCCAGCGCGCCCAGCTCGTACGCCCCGTCGACGATCCGCTCCAGCTCCGCCATCACCCGGCCGCCGATCCCGCTCCGGCGGCGGTCGGCCCGTACGGCCACGGCCTCCACGTACCCGATGCGCAGGGCTCGGTCGCAGTGGACGACGCGGCGCTGCACGACGCTGCCGTGGCCGACCAGGGCGCCGGCCTCGCGGACCAGGACGTGCATGCCGCCCAGGCAGTGCTCGAAGTCGTGGTCGTCGAAGTCGCCCTCGAAGGCGGCGACCGTCAGTGAGCGGATCTCCCGCAGCTCGCCGTCCGCGAGGTCCGAGGTGTGCACGGTGAGGATGTCCACGGATCGGACGCTACCAGCGGCGCCGGGCGGAATCGTCCGAATTTCGGCGGGCGCCGAGCGCCCCGGCGGCGGAACACTCGACCCATGCCGTCTGCCTCGCAGCCCCCTCCCCCGCAGCCCGCCCAGGACCCGGACCGGCCCCCCGCCCCCGGAGCCGCCCGGGCCGCGGCCCATCCGTGGACGCCCACCCACGGAGAGCCCTACCGGCCCGTCCCCTACCGGCCCGGAATGCCCGCCGCCGAGTCGGTCGCCACCGCCGGGCGGCTGCGCGCGCGGATGGACGAGCGGCGCACGGTCCGGCGGTTCGCCGCCGACCCGGTGCCGGACGAGGTGGTCCGGGACGCGATCGCCTGTGCCGCGACGGCGCCGTCCGGGGCGCACCAGCAGCCGTGGTCCTTCGTGCTGGTCAAGGACCCGGCCGTGCGGGCACAGATCCGCGCGGCGGCCGAGCAGGAGGAGCAGATCTCCTACGACGGCCGTCTCGGCGACGAATGGCTGGCGGCCCTGCGCCCCCTGGGCACGGACGCGGTCAAGGCCCACCTGACCGACGCCCCGGCCCTGATCGTGGTGTTCCAGCAGCGCTACTGGCTCGGCCCGGACGGCACGAAGCGCAAGCACTACTACGTGGACGAGTCGGTGGGCATCGCGGTCGGCATGCTCCTGACCGCGCTCCACCTCTCGGGCCTGGCGGCCCTGGTCCACACCCCCAGCCCGATGCGCTTCCTCGCGCACGTCCTGCACCGCCCCGAGAACGAGAAGGCCTTCGCCGTCGTCCCCGTCGGCTACCCCGCCCCCGACTGCGAGGTCCCCGACCTCACCCGGAAGTCCCTCGACCAGGTCCTGTACGAGGTCTGAGCCCCCACGAGCGGTGCGGGCCCGGAAATGGAGACCGCCCCCGCTCCGGGCTTGGGGGTACCGGAGCGGGGGCGGGGTTCGAGGGGGCCGAGCCCCGGACGAGGTGCGGCTCGTCCGGGGGTGGACCCGGGTGGGCCCGGGAGGGGCCCAGGGGGCGTCAGCCCATGTGGGGGTAGCCGTACTCGGTCGGCGGGACCAGCGTCTCCTTGATGGAGCGGGTCGAGGTCCAGCGCAGGAGGTTGGACGCGGCGCCGGCCTTGTCGTTCGTGCCCGAGGCACGGCCGCCGCCGAAGGGCTGCTGGCCGACCACGGCGCCGGTCGACTTGTCGTTGATGTAGAAGTTGCCCGCGGCGAAGCGGAGCTTCTCCATCGTGTCGGCGGCCGCGTAGCGGTCCTGCGCGATGACGGAGCCGGTCAGGGCGTACGCCGAGACGTTCTCCATCTGCGCGAGCATCTCGTCGTACTTGTCGTCCTCGTAGACGTGGATCGCGAGGATCGGGCCGAAGTACTCGGTCGTGAAGACCTCGTTCTCCGGGTCGGTGCACACGATGACGGTCGGGCGGACGAAGTAGCCCTCCGAGTCGTCGTACGTGCCGCCGGCGACGATCTCGCAGGTCGGGTCCGACTTCGCGCGGTCGATGGCGGCCTTGTTCTTGGCGAAGGACCGCTCGTCGATGACGGCGCCGATGAAGTTCGTCAGGTCGCGGACGTCACCCATGGTGATGCCGTCGACCTCGGCGGCGAACTGCTCCTTGAAGCCGTCGTTCCAGATGGAGGCCGGGACGTACGCGCGGGAGGACGCGGAGCACTTCTGGCCCTGGAACTCGAAGGAGCCGCGGGTCAGCGCGGTCTTCAGGATCGCGCGGTCCGCCGACGGGTGCGCGACGACGAAGTCCTTGCCGCCGGTCTCGCCGACCAGGCGCGGGTAGGACCGGTACTTCTCGATGTTGTTGCCGACCGTCTTCCACAGGTACTGGAAGGTCTTGGTCGAGCCGGTGAAGTGGATGCCGGCCAGCTCGGGGTGGTTCAGGGCGACCTCGGAGACGGCCAGGCCGTCACCCGTGACGAGGTTGATGACGCCCTTGGGCAGGCCCGCCTCCTCCAGCAGCTGCATGAGCAGCACGGCGGCGTGGGTCTGGGTCGGGGACGGCTTCCAGACGACCACGTTGCCCATCAGGGCCGGGGCGGTCGGCAGGTTGCCGGCGATCGCGGTGAAGTTGAACGGCGTGATCGCGTAGACGAAGCCCTCGAGCGGGCGGTGGTCGCTGCGGTTCCACACGCCGGCGGAGTTGGCGACCGGCTGCTCGGCCAGGATCTGGCGGGCGAAGTGGACGTTGAAGCGCCAGAAGTCGACGAGCTCGCACGGGGTGTCGATCTCGGCCTGCTGCGCGGTCTTCGACTGGCCCAGCATCGTGGAGGCGGCCAGGGTCTCGCGCCACGGGCCGGACAGCAGCTCGGCGGCGCGCAGGATGATCGCGGCGCGGTCGTCGAAGGACATGGCGCGCCAGGCCGGGGCGGCGGCCAGGGCGGCGTCGACGGCGTCCTGGGCGTCCTGCTGCGTGGCGTTGGCGTACGTACCGATGACGGACTTGTGGTCGTGCGGCTGGACGACGTCGAAGCGGTCGCCACCGCCCATCCGCTTCTCGCCGGCGATGGTCATCGGGAGCTCGATCGGGTTCTCCGACAGCTCCTTGAGCTTGGTCTCGAGCCGCGCGCGCTCCGGGCTGCCGGGCGCGTAGCTGTGGACCGGCTCGTTGACCGGCGCGGGGACCTGGGTCACTGCGTCCATGGGACTGGTAACTCCTTGACCTAGTTCTTGGTGATCATCGAGCGGACGAAGAAGAGGAGGTTGGCGGGCTTCTCCGCCAGGCGGCGCATGAAGTAGCCGTACCAGTCGGTGCCGTACGCCGTGTACACGCGCATGCGGTGCCCCTCGGCGGCCAGCCGCAGGTGCTCCTCGCTGCGGATGCCGTAGAGCATCTGGAACTCGTACTCGTCCAGCTTGCGCCCGGCCGTGCGGGCCAGCTCCTGGGTGATGGCGATCAGGCGCGGGTCGTGGGACCCGATCATCGGGTAGCCCTCGCCGTCCATCAGGGTCTTCAGGATGCGGACGTACGCCTTGTCGATCTCCGCCTTGTCCTGGTACGCGACGGAGGCGGGCTCCTTGTAGGCGCCCTTGACGATGCGCACGCGGCTGCCGGCGGCGGCCAGGCGGCGGGCGTCGGCCTCGGTGCGGAAGAGGTACGCCTGGATGACGCATCCGGTCTGCGGGAAGTCCTTCCGCAGCTCCTCGTGGATGGCGAACATCGAGTCGAGGGTGGTGTGGTCCTCGGCGTCCAGCGTCACGGTCGTGCCGATGGCGGCGGCGGCCTCGACGACCGGGCGGACGTTGGCCAGGGCCAGCTCGTGGCCGCCCTCGAGGGACTGGCCGAACATGGAGAGCTTGACCGACATCTCGGCCTTCTCGCCCAGCTCCAGCTCCTTGAGGTGCTCGATGAGCTCCAGGTACGCGTCGCGGGCGGCGTAGGACTGCTCCACGGTGGTGATGTCCTCGCCGACGACGTCGAGGGTGACCTCGAGGCCCTTCTGCGAGAGGTCCGCGACGATCGGGATCACCTGGTCGACCGTCTCACCGGGGATGAAGCGGTTCACCACGGGCTTCGTGACCGGAGCGGCAGAGACGATCTTGCGCATCTTGTCGCTGCGGGACGCGGCGAGGATCAGGGGACCCAGCACGGGGCACCTCCAACGGGTGGCGAGGGACCGACATCGCAGGTGTGGGCGATGTCCGTCAAAGGAACGCAAATAAAACCACCGTGAAACCTAAGGATCTCCTCGATCCTGGGCTATCGACAGCTGTCACGCATCCGTGGCCGCGACTTCAGACATCTGTCTGAAGGGGCCCGTCGGCGATGGGAGAATGGGCCGCGTGAAGGCCGATTACCAGGAGCTGGTGGACGAGATCTCGGCGCTGCTGGGCGCCCCGGCGACCCTGGAGAACCGGGACTTCCGCCTGATCGCCTTCGGCGCCCACGACAGCGACGACGACCTGGCCATGGACCCGGTCCGGACCCGCTCGATCCTGACCCGCCAGTCCACGGCCGCGGTGCGCAGCTGGTTCGAGGGCTTCGGGATCGCCCGGGCGACCGGACCGGTACGGATCCCGGCGGCGCCGGACGCGGGGGTGTTCCGGGGGCGGATCTGCCTGCCGGTGCGCCACCGCGGGATCGTCCACGGGTACGTGTGGCTGCTGGACGCGGAGCCGGGACCGGGCCCGGAGCAGCTGGCGGCGGCCATGGAGGTGGCCGAGCGGATCGGCGTGCTCCTGGCGGACGAGGCCAAGGCCGGGGCGGACCTGTCGCGAGAGTTCCGGACCGTGCTGACGGCCGGGCGCGGCTGGCAGCGGGACATGGCCGCGGCCGCGCTGCGGGCGGCCCTGGGCGCGGCGGCGGACGGGCTGCACGCGCTGGTGTGCGTGGCCCCCTGGACGGGTGAGGTGCCGGGGCCGGTACCGGCCGTGGCGGCGATGGGCGTGGCCGCGTGGCGCGGCCCGCTCCCACCGGAGGGTCCGCCCGGCGGGGACGCCGGTGACGGCCGGTCGGGCGACGTGCCGGCCGACGACCGGGCACTGGCCCTGCTGGTCCGGCTCCGTACGGCCGACGCACTGACCCCCGCCACGGCCGCGGCGACCCGGGTGGCCGGGGGCGCAGGAGCGGGCGGGGCGGCCGCGGGGGTGTCGGAGCCCGTGCGCGACCTCGCCCAGCTCGCCACCGCGTGGATGCAGGCCGCGGCGGCCGCCCGGGCGGCCCGCGCGCAGCCCCGGCTGGGGCCGGTGGCGCAGTGGTCGGCGATCGGCCCGTACCGGATGCTGGCCGCGCTCCCGCCGGGGCCGGCGGACGACCCGGCGACGCGTGCGCTGCTGAGCCCGGCCAACCCTGAGCTGGCCCGCACCGCCGAGGTGTTCCTCGACTGCGCCGGCCAGGCCGGGCGAGCGGCGGCGGCCCTGGGCATCCACCGGCAGACGCTCTACTACCGGCTGTCGCGGGTGGAGGCGCTCACGGGTCTCGACCTCGACGACGGCGAGGACCGCCTGCTGCTGCACATGGCCCTGAAGGCGGCCCGGCTCGGTCCGTGAGCGACGCACGCCCGGGGGGCTGCCGCCAGGCCGCCCGGCCCGATCCCTGAGCCAGGCACACCCGGGCCGCCCTCAAACCGAGGCGCCGGCCACTCCTACGGAGCCACCGGTCCCCCGGGCAGTCCGATTCCGGGTCCCGTGGTGTGTGGGGGAGGCGCTTGACAGGGGTGGCAGGCTGGACCGGAGGCAGGCCCGGGCCAGGGGTGGCCGAAGGCCAGGGCGAAGCCC